>NZ_CP144460.1:3918333-4236666 GCF_040182365.1 Xanthomonas sp. 10-10 | reverse complement strand
TAGCATTCGTCGAGGCATAGAATCCCTGCGCGATCTGTTCGGCGCTATGGTGCAGGCCATGGTTGACCGAAACGTTGTAAAGATAATATGTACGAAGCGGGGTGGCACTTCCGGTCAAGTGTTCCGCTGCGAACCAAGCGGCCGGTACAGCCAGGCAAATGAGTAACATTGCTGCCAATCGGGGCCAGGCCATTGACGACTGTCTCCACCCTTGGGCTATTAGGGTGAAGATCAGTACTCCCCCAAATGACAAATGGGCCCAGAGGAAGGACCCGTGTGCGAAGAACGACGCACCGCTGAGCAACATTGCTGCAATCCACTTTTGGCGTAGCGCTTGATTGCAGGCATAGCACAAGAGCGCAAGTGCCAGCAATTTGGGCCATGCCCCAATGCTGTTGAACACCAGGAAGGGTGATGCCAGAACCAACAGGCTGATGATCAACGCGCTACGGCCACGACTGAAGCGTTCGACGATCCCCAGAAGGCTGAGTGCAGAGATTGCGTTGATCGCAATCCATAGGCTGACATAAGCGAACGCGGTCAGTTCTGAGTAGTCGAAGAACCTGGAAGGTAGACGGATGCCGAAAGCGGGTAGGGTGCCGGCGGTGATGATTCCACCTAGGAATGGGCGGTCGAACAGAGCAAAATCCTCTGCGCCGATAAGGTTTTTGCCAAACAGTAGGTATTGCGCCTGCAGCGCTGCCTGGGGCGAATCACCCGGAGTGATGTTGGTCAGCGTGTAGATGCTCCAGAAGATCGTAACGCCACGCCCTGGACCACCGTGGAAGCTAAGTAGCAACCCGAAACAGACCAAACTGTACGATATAACCAGCAGGGTCGGCATGCACAGGCCTGCAAGCTGAGGCCGCTGCCAGCGCCAACTAACCAAGCAACCGGCAAGCAGGATCCAAAGCGATGCCCCGCTCCAAGACGGCGCGACAATGAGAAACGCACTGGCCAACAATACATGGGCCAGCAGGCCGGCAAGCAGCACCGAGGCGCCGCGTTCCCAGCGGCATGTGATGCCGCGGATCCATGTGTGTCCGACGGTGCTCCCGACAAGACAAAGAATTACTAGGTAGGCGGGACCTACCAGCGCCGCTAGAGTGGCGGTCTGTAGCTGACTCATCCTGTGATCCCAAAGCTTGCGTTGCCGTAATCGTCCGGCACAGACGATTCTCTATTATAAGGTTGCCGCGTACCAAGTAAGCCGAAGCATCCTGGCGATACGATGGCGTGATCAGACTGCGGAATTGCTCTATCCTCTAGCCATCGGGCTGCAGTCTCGGGAGCTGCAGCCCATTTTTCTTACGGGGGTGTTGAAGATGATGGCGATGCTGGTGGCACTGGGGTTGATCGCATTGACCGCCTTATTGGTGCTTGTGGTAGGCGGAGCCATTGTTGCCTGTTCTGCGCGTGGCCGTATGCTCATGGGATTGGAGTTGTTGTCTTACTCCATTGGGTTCGGGATCTTGGGGCTCGCGATTCTAGGCGTGGGCGTCGTTTCGGTGTCTCTGGATTATCAGACCAATGCATGGGTGCTGCTCTCCATCGGATTGCTATTGTCGTGTGTCCAGTGGTATCGAACAAACGTCTTTTCGCGCATGTTTGGATCCAAGGCAGGTACGTCAGCGACGGATGCACGAATTGCGATACTGGGATGGCTGTTGATGGCCAGTATCCCGATGTTGATCACCTTCTTGCCGGTCAAGATGCCCTCTGACCTGCCGGATGGCGCATACGTGATCAAGAATGACCACTTGCATGTCAGGGTGCAGGTGATGATGGGGGCAATGCCAGCCGACAATTTCATTCCTTTCGCTGCAACGGAGTACTTGCTGCGCGATATCTCCTTCGCGGAGGAGCGGCCCTTGATGCCGGGCCAGGAACTCGCCAACCGACCTATCTTGATGTCGCTAGCGGCTGTGCCGCTGCGTGCTGCAATGGGCCCTCCGCAAAAGGTGGTCGGGCCGTTGCCTACATTTCGCTATGTTGGCAAGCAGTGGCCTGACGTCGGAAGCTTTGGCGACGATCGTAGCTACCGTCGGTTTCTGGCAGTGGCTTTGGTCCTGAATGCTTCGCTCTTTGTCGGCGCTGCATTGCTCTTCCAATACTTCAGGCTGCGGCGCGGCTACTGGATTGCGGGTCTACTGGTCTTCGGCAGTAGTCCTTATTTTATCGGGCAGACGCTATTCGCCTGGCCAAAATCGCTTGCTGCGTTCTTCTTGTTGCTGAGCGCCTTTACCTTGCTGGCCCGCGACCGCACCTGGGTCGCTGGCCTGTTGGCTGCTTTGGCCTATTGGTCGCACCCGTATGCCGTAGTGTTCATCGGTGCATTTGCTTTGTATCTGTTGATCCGGGAACGAAACGATCAAAACCCTCGCCGCGGACTGTTGCCGTTTGCGATAGTCGCCACCGGAGGACCAGTGGTTTGGTGGGCGTGGGCGTACTGGTACCTGCAGTTGCCATCGGACTTGGTTGAGCAGAATCTTAGCGTGAGCGCAGGTTTTGCGTCACATGCCGCAACGCGTTTCATTAACCTGCTTAATGCAATCGCACCCATCAGCTTCCATGCTTTACCATCTGTCGTCGACTTGGTGCAAGCATCTCTGCTTGGCATTGTCGGCGCTGTCGGGCTTCTGCTGTTGCCCCAAGCCGCATTCGCATCTGTCCAATGCATCCGCCAGCATTCCAAGGAATTTGTATTGCTGCTGGCATTGCCTTCGGCGTTACTGATCAGTGTGTTCAGCGTACTGACCATTCCCGCAGTTCACGGCCTTCATGCAGTTTCCGTGGCGCTGCTGATGCTATCCCTGCGCTGGATGCAGCAGAGAAACCTTACTTCACTGATGCTGGCCTGCGTCACAGGGCAGCTAGTAATCAATATCGCCTTGTTACTGCATCGCGGTCATGCGTTGCTGTTCGGCTGAACCGTCTTTTTGGAGGAATCATGCATAAACACCTTCTTATCAGCCTCTTGCCGTTCTCGTTGGCGGCTTGCCATCAACATCCTCCTCGCGATTGCCAGCTCGGTGCCAATGTTCAGGTGCAAGTTCGCTCGCCATTCGACGATTCTTCCAACCGATCCATTCGGCTCTCTGCAGGTGAGACGATCCGTGGAACGTTTTCTCCTGTCGGAGCATTGCGAGTGGATTCCATTGCGGTGCAGATTGGAAATGGCGGAGGAGCCGCAGATGGCGAAGTGGAGTTCCGCCTCTGCCAGGATGGCCGTTGTGTCGAGGGCAAAGCTCCGCTGCAGGGCTCGAAGGACAATGATTATCTAGAGATTGGATTACGTCCTAATCTTGGTGTGACGTTCGAGGGAGGCGTGATTAGTTACGAATTCAGAAGACTGTCCGGCACCAAGGAAATGGTGGCTTGGATCTACCCGGGTATGGGGCGGCAGACTGGATCAACGTTGACTGCAGGCAGCACGGCTGAAACGTTGAACCTAATGCTTCGGCAACACTAGCCTTCAGCGGGGCAGGTGTGCCGACCTGCCCGTCATCATTTTCATTTACCTTGGTCTTGGAATTTCACGCAGTCGCGGCAGCCAAGTTCGCTTTCTAGCAATCCGCTGAACTGATGCAGTTCAGCGTGGAACTCGGGATCCAATTCTAAAAGTGGACGGTCTTGAATGAAGCCTGTCGTCTTCAGTTGCATGCGGGCGTCATTCACGACTTTGGACCAGCTTACCGAGAATGGCGTTGCGAAAATTGGCCAAAGCGTCGTCACCGTCGTGAAAAAGACGTAAGTCGCGATCACGGTCCCTCCGCCAATCGCGCTGGCGGGCAGGATGATCCAATTACCCAGACTTTTTGCCATCGGGATCAGTAGCAAGGGGCTGAGCAGAAAAATGAAAAACGCGGGAAAGATCAGGTAGCGAGTGCCGAATAGAAATGGATTTATCGCGGTATTTCCAGGTGAATACTGGAGGCGAACTACGATCAGGGCGCAATAAAGCCCCAGCGAAAACGCGAAGATTCCAGTAAGCAGTCCGTAAGCGACCAGTAACGGCTTCTGCTCCCGTCGGCCCTTCCATAACAGTGCGATCGCTGTCGCGACCAGGGCGAGAAGTAGCGCGTACCCATATGCTGCGTCGGTGGCATAGGTATCGGGATTCGGCCAAGGGAAGCGGCCGTTAGCCCAGAGCGAGCGGGCACCGCCCTGGACAGACCCCATGTAGAGAGCGCCCATTCTGGTCACTTGATCGCTCCAGCCGACCGCCCGCTCGCCAGTCGCTTGCTCGGGGCTCTGTGCCATGACTGCGGCATGTATCAGTGTCATGATCGTAGCCGCCGTAGCGGCTGCATATGCCTTGGCAGGCAGTCTGAGTGCCCATGTACATGCGATGGTGGCCACGATGACCGTAACGCTGATCGTGAAGCCCACGCCGAACAGATGCATCGAGGCATAGCCCCATGCGAGAGCCCAGTAAATGTGTTTGATGTCACTGGTGCGTGTGGCGTTCAGCAGATTCGACGTTGCCATTGCGCCGCAAGAAATACAAAGTAGCTGAGCGGCCATGAATGGCCACGTCGTCAATTCTAGAACTGTGGGTTGTACGACGAATGCCATTGCCACCAGCCCTGCGATGACCGCGCAGGCCCGCTGATGCAGAGACGTAAATACAAGTGCGGAGCGGCTGAGCAGATAGAGTGAGGTCGACAGAAGTCCGAGCACAAGCATCTGACGAATGAACCAGTACTGCTCATCAGCGCCAAACCAACCCGCCTGCACGAACTCCAAGATGAAGAACACCGGTGTGAAGTGGCCGTTGCGAGCATGCGTCAACAACGGCTTGATGAAATCGAAATGGTCGCCATGGCTCCAGGCTTGCGCGATGAACAAGCCCGATTCTGCCTTGAACGGCGTTATGTTGAGCCCGATCAGGTGGCTGTATGCCGCAATGAGCAAGGAGGAGACGATGAAGGCGATGACAACGTGCCAGGTGTCTACCGCTTTGCTTGCGCCGTTGAAATGCTCGCTGGGAATCATGTCGTATGGAGTGCTTGTCATTGAGTGGAGCAGAAAGGTTAGAGCGCTGGCTGGCTGGGTGCGTCGTTGTTAGCTGCGGAAAGATAGTCGTTTGTGACCGATGTAACTCGTCAGCACCGGAGTGGCGACGCCGATGGCGTGCGCAATGGTCTCCGCGCCGCGAGTGACGCCCAAAAAGGGCAGCAGCCAGCGAGCCAGCAGTAGGCTGACGCAGAAGGTTTGCAAGAGCGCAATAGCATTAACGACCAGGAACCACATCACCTGAGAATGAGCTGCGTTGCTGGTGTCCTTGAAGGCAAGTTGTCGCATCAGAACGAATGCCACGACAAGGCCAACCATGAAGCCCAGAACGATCGCAAGTGAGTATGGAAACCACTGGCTGAAGAGAATGCGCGAACAGAAATTGGCAGCGGCTGCAATGCCACCGGATACGATAAACATGAAAAAGCGTTTGCTGATCACGGCTCGCCTGCTGCAGTCTCGGCCAGCGTAGTACCGACTGCCAAGCTTTCGGAAATCGAGCGGTCCTCAGGATAGTAATACGCTGTATCGGCCATATAGAAGCCGGTCAATGGTGTCTTCATCGCCGGCAGCATGTCCTGAAACCCTGGGGGGCAGATGGTCTGCGCAAATTCGTAACGGTGACAGTGCGTGGCGAGGACCCACTCCGGTTTGAATGCCGGGTTGATCTTGGGCATGTAGCTGATGACTTCATCGATCAGCTGCTGATTGCTCCATTGCCACTTCGGGTGGGTTTTGGGCATGTAATAGGGCGCGTACAGGATCTTCTGCGCGTTGTCCGTGCCCGGGTTGAGGTTGCTGTATTCGATCACGCCCGGAATAGCGATGCCGTCATCGCTGATATTCATCCAGAAGTTTTCGCTGATCGGTTGGCTAAGCTTGAGAATGACGCATGCGACCGGAATATTTTCGATTCGCCGTATGGAATCAGCGAATGCCGTAGGCAGTCCCGGAACCATCGCCGGCACGTACTGAATCGGTGCAGTTGAGATCACTGCATCGTATGCGTGGAATTGATTGCCCACGCGAATACCAGTGACCTGATTGGCTTCGGAAACCACTTCATCGATCGGCCGGCCGAGCAGGATACGGCCGCCGCGACGCTGGATCTCGGCCACCATGGCATCCAGCAGGATTGCCGAGCCGCCCTGCAGATAACCCAGGCTCTCGTTGAACAGGTTGCGGCGGGAGAGGGCGATGCGTTTGATGCGCGTGCCGATCCACGATGCCGACAGGTCGTTGGCGTACTCGAAGAACTTCAGGCCGAACGCTTTCTCCCACATGACCTTGTAGGCTTTCTTGCCGATCCAGCCGGTGATCCAGTCGCGTGCGTTCACCTTGTCGAGCGCTGACCAATCGGAGATGCTCTTGGTGTGCATGACGTGCAGCGCATAGCGCAGCTTGCTGATCGGGCCGAGGTGCGGGAAGCTCAGCAGCGCGAACGGTGAGCCCCATTTATACAATCGGCCATCGTAGAAATACCCCATTTTGGTGTCGGTCCACTTCAATTTGTCGGCCATGCCAAGGCGATCGAGCAATTTGAACAATGGGTAATCGGTTTTGCAGATGAAATGGTAATAGCGTTCGATCGAAAGGCCGTCGAAGTCGAACGCCGCCGACATGCCGCCGATGCGGTCGTCGCGCTCATAGATGTCCACCGCGTGGCCGCGGTCGAGAAGTTCGAGTGCGGCCATCAAGCCCATGGGGCCACTGCCGATAATTGAATACTTGCTCATGTCTGCCTTGGAGATGATGGATGCCGGCTTGTACGGCGTGTCAACGCTTGAGGACGATGTGACTGTAGCGCGGGTCGCAGTAGCTTTCGCGGATGGCCTCTTCGAACGGAGTCTGGGTTACGCCGAAAATAGCCTGCGTATCTACGCCTTTGAAGTCATCGCCGGCCGAGAGTGCCTTGAGTTGATCGGCGGTGAATGGAGGCTTGCTGCTGAACAGGCTGTACACCCGGAGTAAAAAGGCAAAGAAGCCAATCGGGATATGCACGATCACAGTGCGCAGTTGCTTTGCGCGCTTGATGGTACGAATGATATCGACGTAATCCACACGCGTGGCGCCGACGATATCGTAGATATTGCCCGCAGGTTCGCGTTCTATGCACTGCACGATGCAGCGACAAAAATCCCGCTCGTACAACGGTTGGCGCATGAACTTTCCATCTCCGGGGATTGGGAATACCGGAGTGCGGGCCATGAAGCGCGATAGCCATCCCAGGTGCTTGGGATCGAACCAGCCGAACATCAACGTCGGACGCAGCACGCAGTGAGGGATTCCACTGGTGCGAACTAGCGCCTCCTGCAGTTTCTTTGTGTCTGTGTAGTCATCCGTGGCAACCGAATTCACCACCGATGAGCTGATATGCACCATGTATGGAACCTGGTGATCCGCGCAGGCCTTCAGCACGCGCTCGGTCGCCTGCAGGTTGTTGCGGTCGAACAATGTGCGGAACTTGCCGGTGATCTGTGCGTGCAGCTGTACCACCAGGCGAGCGCCTGCGAACGCTTCGCTCCAGGCACCAGGTTCGGCCAGGTCTGCCAAGATCGTCGTCACATCCGGATGCAGGTTGCGCAAGATATCGAGGTTGTGCTCGTGCTTGTCGATGGCGACCAGCTGCGTATATCCCTGCTGTTTCATCTCGACGATAAGATTCTGTCCCACCAGGCCTGCGGCACCGGTCAACACGATCTTGTCACTTTTCTGTGCCATGGCTGGACTCTGAAACGAATGGAGGATGGGTCAGTCGCGCTTGTAGGCAATGACCAGCGCTTGCTTGCCCAGGACGTGCCAGGCGAGCGGGATGCGCAGGTACAGCGATACCAGCCAGGGAGCCTGCGGTAGTCGGCTCTTGGTGGTGTAGGGCAGGAATTTGGGGATCACCACCTGCGGATCCAATCCCGCCATCAGTACTCCCTCTACCAGGCTGCGGTCGCTTAGCGCCGTATGGTGATCGAAGTAATCCCAATACTCGTCGTACAAAAAGCGAATATTGGGTTGCAAGATGATGACTCTTCCGCCCGGCTTGAGCATACGTGCGCTTTCCCGCAGCGTTTGCAACACCAGATCCTTGGTTGGCAGGTGCTCAAGAAAGTTGCTCATGAACACCGCATCGACACTGGCGCTAGGGATCGAGCTGACTGCAATGC
The DNA here is from genome assembly GCF_040182365.1 of Xanthomonas sp. 10-10. Lineage (NCBI taxonomy): Bacteria > Pseudomonadati > Pseudomonadota > Gammaproteobacteria > Lysobacterales > Lysobacteraceae > Xanthomonas > Xanthomonas sp. 10-10. The sequence continues at coordinate 4,228,489 of NZ_CP144460.1, read as the reverse complement.
ACGACTCGTTGATGATGCGGATGCCATCGGCGGCGAACTTGCGCACGTCGGGATTGAGATCGACGGCGATCTTGTGCGCGGCTGGAATGTTGTTGATGAACTCGCAATACCCGGCTCCGATGTCTACCACGGTCTCATTCGGTTTGACGAACCGGCTGAAATACTGCGTGCACAACACTTGCCAGATCCGGTTCTTGTTGGCCAGTTCTTCCTTCGGGAAACGGTGTTGATAGAGTACGTCGAGATCTTGGTCGATGTCTGGCATCTCAGCACTTCCTCTGTGGGGTGGAGCGGTTTATAGCGAGATGCGACGAAAAATGAATTCCGGTATGTTCTTGATCACCAACATGATGACCCACCAAAAAGCCGGCAGATAGGCCACAGCGCGACGCTTGTCCACTGCGGCGAGGATTCCCTTGGCGATCTGGTCCGGCTTTGCCCACAGTGCGCCCTTCTTGAAAGCCGCGGTCATGGGCGTGTCGACGAAGCCTGGCTTGATCGTGAGGACGTTGATGCCTTCCGTGCGCAGGCGCTGTCCCAGACCGCTCAGGTAAGCAGTCACAGCCGCCTTGGCACTGCCGTAGAGGTAGTTGCTCGCTCGGCCGCGATCTCCCGCCACCGAAGAAATGACAGCAAGCGTGGCGCCCGACGTTAGTCGCGGCACAATCGTTGCGCACAGGGCAATCGTGGAAGTGCCGTTGGTTGCGAACTCGCGCAGCGACAGTTCGACCGATGCGTTACACGCAGCTTGATCCGGTAGCGTGCCATGTGCGATCAACACGACATCGACACCGCCCAATGCAGCCCAGGCCGCATCCAGGATCTCGCCATGGCGTGCATCGTCGTTGACATCCAGCACGCCGATGCTGCTTCGGGCGCCGCGGGTCGTGAGGTCTGCGGCAATTGTTTCCAGGCGCGCGGCCTGGCGGCCCAGCAGATGGATGGCCGCCCCACGTGCGGCGTAGCGGCGGGCGGTTGCTTCGGCGATGGCCGAGGTGGCGCCGATGATGAGGACGCGTTGCATGTCTACTCCGTGACCCGGCGCCAGAAGCCGGAAGAAAAACGTGGATCGAGATAGCCGCTGAATTCGCGCCAGCGGCCGTAGGCGCGCTGAAACGAACACGCAGCCATACGTGCGTCCTTGGCAGGGTACAGAGCGCCGCCAGTCTCGTCGACGATGCGGTCGAGGCGTTCGAGCAGGCTCAACACAGCAGGACCGGTATTGGGAAAATCCAGTGCAAGCGTGGTGCCCGGCCTGGGAAAGGACAGCATGCCCAGGGACGGTGTGTTGCCGAACTCCTTCAGCACAGCCAGGAACGAGCCGCTACCACTGCGTGCGATTTCGCCCAGCAAGGCATCGACGCCATCGCGGGAGGCGCTCGGCGGCAGCACACACTGGTATTGCAGAAAGCCGGCGGGTCCGTACATGCGGTTCCAGTCTCGGATGCCGTCCAGCGGATAGAAGAACGGCAGGAGATGGCTGACAGAGCGCTTGCGCGGTGCGGGTTGGCGCCAGTAGTAGAGCGTGTTGAAGGGTCGCAGAGATGCCTTGTTCACCAACGAAATCGGTGGCGTGATCGGCATGGACAGACCCTTGCCTGGGGGCTTCGGCTGTTCCTGGGGCAGCCCGGTGCAATGATCGGCACGGGTGAAATGTCCTCGACCACGCGCCTTCCCGCTTGCCAGGCAATCGATCCAGGCTACGCTGTATTCGTGGCTATCTGCCGATGCTGCCGACAGCGCAAAGAACTCGTCGAGCGAGCCGAAGCGTATGTTCTCCGTTTCCAGCGCCGGGCTAGCGACGCGGCGCAATTGAAGTTCGGCCCAGGTGATCAGCCCGGTCAAGCCCAGCCCCCCCAACGTGGCTGCGAACCAGCCATCGGCATCGTGCGGCGTGCAGAGGCGGCGCTCGCCATCGCTGCGCAGCAATTCGAATGCGCGCACGTGATGGCCGAAGCTGCCGGTACGGTGATGGTTCTTGCCGTGCACGTCGTTGGCGATCGCGCCGGCGATGGTCACATAGCGTGTGCCAGGCGTGACCGGCAGAAACCAGCCCTGTGGCAGCACCAGCTCGATGATGTCGGCGAGGGTGACACCGGCTTCGCAACGCAACACGCCAGTAGCCGGGTCGAAGGCGACGAAGCGATCAAGTCCGCGCGCGCACAGCAGTGCGCCATTCGGGTTCAGGCAACTGTCGCCATAACTGCGTCCGTTACCACGCGGCAGGGCAAGGCCGTCGAATGCGGGCAGATTCGCCGCACGATCGTTGATCGGTAGCAACATCTGCTGCGCTCTGGGATATCGCCCCCAGGATTGCCCCGCCGCCATCAGATGGCGCTCAGGGCGAATAACCCGCACAGCACCACAACGATCTGGCTTACGCGATCGGTGGCGGCGAACACGATCGGGTCATCATGCATCTCTCCGCGATGGGCGATGATCCAGACTCGGCTCACCCAGTACAGCAACACCGGACACACCAGCCAGAGCAGCTTGGGATTGCGGTACAGCTCCACACTCTCGGGACTGTTGATGTACAGCGCCATCACCATTACCGCGATGTAGCCGGCCGCCGTGCCCATCGACTGCAGCAGCGAAAGATCCTCCACCGAGTACGCACGCCCACTGGCCTTGGTCTTGCCGCTGCTCAACATGGCATGCAGCTCCGTGTAGCGCTTGAGCAATGCCAGCGATAGGAACATGAACATCGAGAAGGCCAGTAGCCAAAACGACAATTCGATACCGATCGCCATCGCTCCGCCGATGATGCGCACGGTGTATAGCGCTGCAAGCAGCACCACATCAATCATCACAATGCGCTTCAAACGCAGCGAATAGGCCAGGGTCATGACGTAATAGGCCAACAACACCAGCGTAAACTCGATGCTGCAGGCCAGGGAAAGCAGCAGTCCGGCAATGGTGAGCGCGGGCGCGACAAGCAGGCCTTGCAACAAGGGCAGTCGGCCAGCAGCGAACGGTCGCCTTCGCTTGCGCGGATGCTGACGGTCCGGGGTCAGATCGAGCAGGTCATTGAGGATATACACGCCGGATGCGCACAGCCCGAATGCCACCAGTGCAATTGTGGATTGCACTACCGATTCCAGATCCAGGAAGCGGTGCGCGGTGAGCAGCGGGACGAACACCAACAGATTCTTCAACCATTGATGTAGTCGCAGAGCCTTGAGCCATGCGCTGCCGCGCGATGGAGCGGGCCAGTGCGCATGCACTGTCGTGCGTTGCGCTGCGGCCTTCGCAAGCGCAGTGCCATTGTTGACGACCCAGGCGCCGCCGGCCTTGTCCCACACGTGCAGGTCCACGCTGCCGTTGCCGGCGTAATCGAAGTTGCCCTGGCCGAACGTCTCAACCAGCACATCTGCCTTGTTGCGGCCGGACAGGTTGCGCTTGCCGTCGCTTGCGATCACTTGTTCGAACAAGCCCAGATGCGCGGCTATTGGCGTCACCAGCAGCGCGTCAGAGGCGGTGCACAGCACCCGCGGGCGCTGTGTCGTGGTTCGCAGAAGCTCCAGTACCTGGGGGTTGTAGGGCAGGGTTTCTGCGGGCAATGCCACGCGCGAGGCCAGCTCGCGTTTCAGCGCCGCCTTGCCGCGCAACAGCCACAGCGGCAGCAGGAACAGATACAGCGGGCTGCGCGCCAGCAAGGCGAGTAACGACTCGTAAAGGATGTCCGAATTCAGAAGCGTGCCATCCAGATCCACGCACAAGGCGCGTCCCGAAACAACCGGACGAGTGGAGCTGCTGGTAGGGGCGGACATCGACGGCCTGGCGATCCATTGCGGGGCCGCGATTATACCTAGTCGACTAGGCTTGCCTCATTTTGTAAGGCAAATTCGGCGATCGACATAGCCACCGCGCCAACCGCGATCGCGTACCAGAGCGTGACCAGGCGGGCTGCGACAGCGGCCGCAATTGCGTCTGCGGCGGAGATCCCGAGCCGATCAAGCATCAAAACAATGGCCAGTTCGGTGGTGCCCACACCTCCAGGAACAAAAGACAATGCGCCAATCAGCATCGCCAGGGGGTAGATGCCGAACGCGACAACAGGATCCAGCGGCAAGCCCATGCCTGTGCACAATCCCACGAACACAGCCGACGTCAGCCCCCAAGCGATCGACCCCGCAAGCATGCTTTGCGCGAATGCTCTAAGGTCCAGGCAGCTGCGTAGTTCCAGCACTGCGGCGAGGCCAAAACGGGTCAGGCGCCGCAACCATGTTCCAGGCAAGCGTTCGCTCAGGTTGGTCAATTGGTTGAGCAGAGCGGGCCAGGCCGCTGCACCGAACAACACGCAGACAAATCCCAGAACCACTGCAACCAGGGCCCCCAAGGTCGGGAACACCGGTGCAGCCAGCAGCGACAAGGACAAGATCACCAGCAGGTCGGATGCACGTTCGAAGACGAAGACTCCAAGCGTGCGCTCGGGCGGAATGCCCATGCGCGCGAAGTAGCGGATACGCATCAGCTCACCGGCCTTGCCGGGCGTAGCAGTCAGCGCAAAGCCCGCCAGATAGCCAGCCAGACCGTGCAAGAACGGTACTCGATGTCCCTTTCGGCGCAGCAACCAACGCCACCGCCAATATCGGAACAAATAAGTGATGGACACCGGCACGATTGCCAGCGACATCAACTGCCAGACATCGCCCAGCTTGGAGAAGGTACCGTTGCCGTGATCCAGCCACAGCAGTACAGCCACGTACCCCGCACACAGCACCAGCACGAAGGCGGCCAGATAATCCAGACGATGCCGCGGCTTGGCGGCATCGCTGATGTTTGGTGGCGAGGGTGGAGCCATTGCAGCCGACAGGACCTTCGAAAGGCCAACGAAATGTCGCGAACAGTCGCCAGGAAGGTTTCGGTAGCGCTCGGTAGCTGGAATGTACGAATCGTACATGCCGCACTGAGTCCGGGCTTCGCCGACCTGGCAACGTCGCTGGAGTTTCGTCAGGTGCTCTTAGCCCAGCGCAGCCTCCAACTCAGGCAGCAGCGTAAATAAATCCCCCACCAACCCGATATCGGCGATCTCGAAGATCGGCGACTCCGGATCCTTGTTGATCGCCACGATGGTGCCAGCGTCCTTGATGCCGGTCAGATGCTGGATCGCGCCGCTGATGCCAATCGCCACGTAGAGCTCGGGCGCGATGATCTTGCCGGTCTGTCCGACCTGCAGCTCGTTGGGCACGTAGCCGGCATCGACCGCCGCACGCGAAGCACCCACGGCGGCACCGAGTTTGTCTGCCAGGCTGTAGATATGCTGGAAGTTCTCTGCCGAGCCGACGCCGCGACCGCCGGACACCACACGCTTGGCGCTCTGCAGGTCGGGGCGGTCGGAGTTGCCTGCAGCCAGGCCGATGAAGCGGGTGTGCACCGGCAGTGCGACATCGATGCTGGCGGATTCGACCGCTGCGCTTCCGCCGGTAGCCGCTTCCGGCCACGAGGCGCTGCGCACGGTTGCCACCACGACCTGGTCGGCCGGCGCCTTCACGGTGATGATGGCATTGCCGGCGTAGATCGGGCGCTTGAAGGTATACGCATCTTCGACCGTCATCAGGTCGGAGATCTGGTTCACGCCCAGCAGCGCGGCCACCACCGGCATCAGGTCCTTGCCGAAGGTGGTGGAGGGGCCGAAGACATGGGTGTAGCCCTGACCGGCCAGCTGCGCGATCTGGGGGCCAAGCACCTGCGCGACGGCGTGTTCGTTGGCAGCGTTGGTCACCGTCAGCACGCGGGCAACACCCGCCAACTGAGCGGCCTGGGCGGCAACGGCCGCAGGATCGGCGGCCAGCACCACCACGTCGATCGACTCGGGCGATACGGCCAGGGCGGCGCTCAGCGTCTTGGCGGTGGCCGCGTTGAGCTGGCCGTTGAGATGTTCGGCAACGATGAGAACCTTGGCCATTACAGCAACCCCTTCTGCTTGAGTGCGGCCACCAGTTCGGCGGCGTCCTTGACCATCACGCCGCGGCTGCGCTTGGCCGGTGCCGCGTAGTGGGTGGTGGTCAGACTGTCGTGCGCGTCCACGCCCAGATCGGCGAAAGCCAGGGTCTCCATCGGCTTGCTCTTGGCCTTCATGATGTCCGGCAGCTTGATGAAGCGCGGCTCGTTCAGGCGCAGATCGGTGGTGATCACCGCCGGCAGGTCCACTTCCAGCGTTTCCAGGCCGGCATCCACTTCGCGCGTCACCGTGGCCTTGCCATCGGCAACCACCAGCTTGCCGGCGAAGGTCGCCTGAGGGCGACCCCACAAGGTGGCCAGCATCTGGCCGGTCTGGTTGGCGTCATCGTCGATGGCCTGCTTGCCCAGGATCACCAGATCGGGCTGCTCCTTCTCGACCAGCTTCAGCAGGGCACGTGCAGCAGTCAGTGGCTGGATGGCCGCATCGGTGACCACGTGGATGGCGCGGTTGGCACCCATGGCCAGGCCGTTGCGCAGGTGCGCGGCGGCATCGGCCGGGGCGAGAGTGGCGACCACTACCTCGGTGGCAATGCCGGCATCGCGCAGGCGCAACGCTTCTTCGAGGGCGATTTCGTCGAACGGGTTCGGTGACAGCTTGACGCCGTCGGTCACCACGCCGGAGCCATCTGGCTTGACCTGAATGCGGACGTTGTAGTCCACCACGCGCTTGTAGGCGACGAGGATTTTCATCGTGTACGAGATCCTTCAGCTATTGCGGGAAGGCCCGGCCGCGGCGGCAGGCTCGGGAGTGCGCCCATTCTAACCGGGCAGCATCCACCATGCGATGGCGTATGGATGCTGCGGTGCGACATGGCAGCCGTGCGTACTCGCTCGCGCTTAAGCTCGATAATGCCCGGACCGTATATCCTGTGCGGTTTGAAAACGCAGCGCGGTTCGCGCGCGACCAGGAGGGGTAGACAGTGGCGACTTGGCTAGTAACCGGCGGTGCCGGCTTCATCGGCGGCAATTTTGTTCTTGAAGCGGTCTCGCGCGGGATTCGCGTGGTCAATCTCGACGCGCTGACCTACGCAGGAAATCTGAACACGTTGGCATCGCTGGAAGGCAACGCCGATCACGTGTTCATCAAGGGCGATATCGGCGACGGGGCGCTCGTCACCCGGCTGCTGCAGGAGTACCAGCCCGACGCGGTCCTGAACTTCGCAGCCGAAAGCCACGTGGATCGCTCGATCGAAGGCCCGGGCGCCTTCATCCAGACCAATGTCGTCGGCACCCTGGCATTGCTCGAGGCGGTTCGCGATTACTGGAAGGGGTTGCCGGACACGCGCCGCGACGCGTTCCGTTTTCTGCACGTCTCCACCGACGAGGTCTACGGCACGCTCGGCGAAACCGGCAAGTTCACCGAAACCACGCCCTACGCACCCAATTCGCCGTATTCGGCCTCCAAGGCCGCTTCGGATCACCTGGTGCGCGCGTTCCACCACACCTATGGGCTGCCGGTGCTGACCACCAATTGCTCGAACAACTACGGCCCGTACCACTTTCCCGAAAAGCTCATCCCGCTGGTCATCGCCAAGGCACTGGCTGGCGAGCCGCTGCCGGTCTACGGCGACGGCAAGCAGGTGCGCGACTGGCTGTTCGTCAGCGACCATTGCGAGGCGATCCGCACGGTTCTTGCCAAGGGCAGGGTCGGTGAGACCTACAACGTGGGCGGCAACTCCGAACGTCAGAACATCGAAGTCGTGCAGGCGATCTGCGCACTGCTGGATCAACATCGTCCGCGCGAAGATGGCAAGCCGCGTGCGAGCCAGATCACTTACGTCACCGATCGGCCAGGGCATGACCGGCGCTATGCGATCGACGCCTCCAAATTGAAGAACGAACTGGGTTGGGAACCTGCCTACACCTTCGAGCAAGGGATTGCGCAGACGATCGAGTGGTACCTGACCAATCAGACGTGGGTACAGGGTGTATTGGACGGAAGCTACCGCCTGGAACGCATCGGCGCGACGGCATAACTCTCCACCCCCAGTGTCCGCACAGATGTACGGACCTCCCAAGGAAGCTCTCATGACACAACGCAAAGGCATCATTCTGGCGGGTGGATCCGGCACGCGCCTGTATCCGATCACCAAGGGCGTCAGCAAGCAGCTGCTGCCGGTGTACGACAAGCCGATGATCTATTACCCGCTCAGTGTTCTGATGCTGGCGGGCATCCGTGACATCCTGATCATCAATACGCCCCATGAGCAGGCACTGTTTCAGTCGCTGCTGGGCGATGGCTCGCAGTGGGGAGTCAACATCCAATATGCCGTGCAACCGAGTCCCGATGGACTGGCGCAGGCGTATCTGATCGGCCGCGATTTCGTCGATGGCAAGCCGAGCTGCCTGGTATTGGGCGACAACATCTTTCATGGGCATGGCTTGACCGAGACGCTGCGCCGTGCCGATGCGCGCGAGCAGGGCGCAACGGTCTTCGGTTACTGGGTCAATGACCCGGAGCGCTATGGCGTCGCCGAATTCGATCAGCACGGCAAGGTCATCGATATTGCCGAAAAGCCGGAAAAACCCCGCTCCAACTATGCGGTCACGGGTCTGTATTTCTACGATGGCAAGGCCAGCGACTATGCGGCTGCGCTGCAGCCATCTCCACGCGGTGAGCTGGAGATCACCGATCTCAATCGCTGCTATCTCGATGCGGGCAACCTGCATCTTGAGCCGCTGGGGCGTGGCTATGCGTGGCTGGATACCGGTACGCATCAGTCGTTGCACGAAGCAGCCAATTTCATCGAGACCATCCAGATGCGGCAAGGTCTGCAGGTGTGTTGCCCTGAAGAAATCGCGTTTGGCCAGGGCTGGATCGATGCCGAGCAACTGGAGCGCCTGGCAGCACCGTTGCGAAAGAACGACTACGGCAAGTATCTGCACGAATTGGCGTTAAGAGGAGTTGTTCCATGAAAGTGATTGAAACCAAGCTGTCTGGCTGCGTGGTGATCGAGCCGGCGGTGTTTGGCGATGAGCGCGGCTATTTTTTCGAGACCTGGAACGCGGAACGTTTTGGCCAACAGGGTTTGCCGACTCGCTTCGTGCAAAGCAACGTGTCGACGTCGGCCAAAGGCGTGCTGCGCGGCTTGCACTACCAGTGGCCGCGGCCGCAGGGCAAGCTGGTCAGCGTGCTCGAAGGCGAGGTCTACGACGTGGCCGTTGACGTACGCCATGGCTCGCCTACCTTCGGCCAGTGGGAGGCAGTGGTACTGAGCGCAGAAAACAAAAGGCAATTCTGGATTCCGGAAGGCTTTGCGCACGGCTTTGCGGTGCTGTCAGAACGCGCGGTCTTCAGTTACCTGTGCACTGACGTCTACGTCAAGGAAGCCGACGCAGGCGTGCGTTGGGACGATGCGGCAATCGGGATCGACTGGCCGATCAGCGACCCGGTGCTTTCCGCCAAGGACGCGGCTGCGCCGTTCCTGGCCGATGTGCCGGTCGAGCGCCTGCCGGTGTTCTCTCCGTGACCATTTTGGTTTTCGGCGCAAACGGGCAGGTCGGCACCGAATTGTTGCGTGCGCTTGCGGTCGATGGCGCAGTAACCGCGACGACACGCAGTGGTCAACTGCCTGATGGCACCGCTTGCGAAACTGCCGATTTCGACGCGCCAGGCACGTTGACAGGTCTGCTGGAGCGCATCCATCCAACCGCTGTGGTCAATGCCGCCGCCTACACCGCGGTGGATCGTGCCGAGCAGGATCGCGACAGCGCCATGCGTGCAAATGCGCAATCTCCAGGCGTCATCGCGCAATGGTGTGCTGCGCACGAGGTGCCATTGGTGCATTACTCCACCGATTACGTCTTCGACGGGCAAGGCAGCGCGCCCTATCGCGAAGACTCGCACACCTCGCCGCTGGGCGTGTATGGCGAAACCAAGCTCGCTGGCGAGCAGGCGATCCGGGAGTCGGGCGCCCAACATCTGATCTTGCGCACTGCCTGGGTGTATGCCTCGCATGGTGCCAATTTCCTGCGCACGATGCTGCGCGTGGGTGCAGAGCGCGACGAATTGCGGGTGGTGGCCGACCAGATCGGTACACCAACGCCTGCTGCCTTGATTGCCAATGTCACCGCGCAGTTGCTGCGTCAGCGCAGTCACAGTACGTCGGGGACCTGGCACCTGACGGCGGCGGGCCAGACAAGTTGGCACGGGTTTGCCGAGGCCATCTTCGATCAGGCCGTCGCGGCGGGCTTGCTGGCGCGTGCGCCGCGTGTCGTGCCGATCACCACAGCGGACTACCCGACGCCAGCGAAGCGGCCGGCATATTCGCGGTTGTCGGTCGACAAGCTGCAGAACGATTTTGGCATCGTGTTGCCGCAATGGCAGGCCGGCTTGCAGCAGGTGATTGCCGAGTTGGCTGCGGCCAGACGTTGACGGCAGCGCCTGGGTCGCGGTGATGCCGCGGACCAGATCCACAACGAAAAACAGCCGGGAATCCCGGCTGTTTTTTGTTCAGAACAGATAGCGCAAGCGAGCGGTCAAGCTCGGCCGTAGGTATCCTCAAAACGCACGATGTCGTCTTCGCCCAGGTAGCTGCCGGACTGCACTTCGATCAGCTCCAGCGGCAACTTGCCCGGATTGCGCAGGCGATGGGTTACGCCCAGCGGGATGTAGGTACTCTGGTTTTCGGTCAGCAGCAGGACCTCGTCGCCACGGGTGACTTCGGCGGTTCCGCTCACCACGATCCAGTGTTCGGCGCGATGGTGGTGCATTTGCAGGCTCAGCACGGCACCGGGTTTGACGGTGATGCGCTTGACCTGGTGGCGCTGGCCCATGTCGATGGAATCGTAGGCGCCCCACGGACGATAGACCTTGCGATGCCAGGTGGCCTCGGAACGGCCAGCCGTCTTGATCTGGCCGACCACGTCCTTGACCTCCTGGATGCGATCGCGATGACCGACCAGCACGGCGTCCGGCGTCTCGACGACGACCACGTCTTCCAGGCCGACCATGGCGATCAGGCGCGAGCCATAGGCGTAGGTATTGCGGCAGTCGACCTGGATCACGTCGCCATGATGCGCGTTGCCGTGGGCGTCCTGCTCGGACACATCCAGCAGCGACGACCACGAACCGACATCGTTCCAGCCGGCATCCAGTGGGACCACGACCGCATCGGCGGTCTTTTCCATCACCGCGTAGTCGATCGAATCCGACGGGCTGGCTGCGAACGCGTCCTTGTCCAGGCGGGTGAAGTCGGCATCGCGCTTGCCGTTTTCCCAGGCTTTCTGGCAGGCATCGGCAATGGCCGGGTGGAACTTGCGCAGTTCCTCCAGGTAGCGCGAGGCACGGAACAGGAACATGCCGCTGTTCCAGTAGTACTCGCCGCTGGCGAGGTAACCCTGCGCGGTGGCCAGGTCGGGCTTCTCGACGAAACGCTCGACGGCGGTGGCGCCCGTCCCGGCACCGGCCTTGATGTAGCCGTAGCCGGTTTCGGGCGCGGTCGGCTTGATGCCGAAGGTGACCAGCTTGCCCTGCTCGGCCGCACCCGCTGCTGCCGTCACCGCGGCCTGAAACGCGGCTTCATTCTGAATGACGTGATCGGACGGAAGGACCAGAAGCAGCGGGTCGGCGCCGTTGCGCATGGCTTCCAGGGCAGCGACCGCGATCGCCGGGGCGGTATTGCGCCCCTTGGGCTCCAACAAAATGGCTGAGGGCTTCACGCCCAGCTGCTGCAACTGCTCGGCTGCCATGAACCGATGTTCTTCGTTGGCAACCACGATCGGCGCATGGCCTGCGACCGGAGCCGAGCGCAGCCAGGTCGCCTGCAACATGCTCTTGTCGCCGACCAGCGGCAGGAACTGCTTGGGATAGGATTCGCGCGACAGCGGCCACAGGCGCGTGCCGGAACCGCCGGACAAAATGATGGGTAGGACGTCGCTCATGGGCGGGGGAAACTCCAAAGTGCGTCTATGGGTGGGAGAGGAGAGTGAATCAACCGCGCAACAAGTCGGAAATCTCTTGTGTGCGGCTTTCCAGCAGTGCGGCATCGCCGCGCGTTTCCACGTTCAGGCGCAACAGCGGCTCGGTGTTGGAGCTGCGCAGGTTGAAGCGCCACTGGCCGAAATCCGCACTGATGCCGTCGGTGTAGTCCAGCTCGGGCGACAGGTCGGCGTAGTGTTCCATCACGCGGGCGACCGAGGCCTTGGCATCGGCAACCTTGAAGTTGATCTCGCCGCTGCACGGGAACTTCTGCATGCGCGCTTCGACCAGGTCGGCCAGCGAACGTCCGGACTGCGACACCAGCTCGGCGATCAGCAGCCACGGGATCATGCCGGAGTCGGCGTAGGCGAACTCGCGGAAATAATGGTGCGCACTCATCTCGCCGCCATACACGGCGTTTTCGCTGCGCATCTTTTCCTTGATGAAGGCGTGGCCGCTCTTGCACAGCACCGGAATGCCGCCGGCTTCTTCGACCTGCTCCACCGTATTCCAGGTCAGGCGCGGATCGTGCACGACCTTGCCGCCGGGCTGCTTGGCCAGGATCGCCTGGGCCAGCAGGCCGACCAGGTAATAGCCTTCGATGAAGCGGCCGGTGTGGTCGAAGAAGAAGCAGCGATCGAAGTCGCCATCCCACGCGATGCCGAAGTCGGCGCCGTGATCCTTGACCGCCTTGGCGGTCGCATCGCGGTTTTCCGGCAGCAGCGGGTTGGGAATGCCGTTGGGAAAGTTGCCGTCCGGTTCATGGAACACACGCACGAATTCGAATGGCAGATGCGGTGCAAGCAGGTCCACGATCAGGCCCGCACCGCCGTTGCCCGCATTGACGACCAGCTTGAGCGGCTTGAGCGTGCTGCGGTCGACGTAGCTGAGCAGGTGCTCAAGATAGGCGGTCTTGTCGGTGCGGCTGTGCTCGCTTGCGGTAGGCTCGCCGGCTGCGGCGGTATCGGCAGCAACCGTGTCGCGGATCGCGAACAGGCCGGTATCGGAACTGATCGGCCGGGCCTGCTCGCGCACCAGCTTCATGCCGTTGTAGTCCATCGGATTGTGGCTGGCGGTGACCATCACGCCGCCGGCAGCCTTGAGGTAATCGGTCTGGAAATAGACCTCCTCGGTACCGCACAGGCCGATGTCGATCACCTCGCGGCCGCTGGCACGCAGGCCTGCCGACAGCGCTTCCTGCAAGGCCGGGCTGGCCAGGCGCACATCGTGGCCCAGGACCACGGGCCCTTGATCCAGCTGCGCCGCCAGTGCCACGCCGATCCGGCGGGCCAAGTCCTCGTTGAGTTCATCCGGCACGCGGCCGCGAATATCGTAGGCCTTGAAGGCGGGTAGCGTCATGGGCAATTCCTGTGGTGGGGGACAGCCGAGTTTAGCGGGTGCGCCGTGTCTTGGGTGTGGCGGAATTGCGACCGGGGACAGGGAACAGTCAGCGGCTAGAATGGGCGTTTACATCAGCGAGGCGAGGGCGGTGATGCGCAACGATGGAGAGGGTGAGGCCGGCGGTAAACGCTATGCCGACGCAACGGCGGCGCTGGATGGCGTGCTGGCCGATGGCCAGACGCTGGCGGTGGGCGGCTTTGGTTTGTGCGGGATTCCCGAGGCCCTGATCGCCGCCGTGCGCGACAGCGGGGTCGGCGGATTGACGGTGATTTCCAACAACGCCGGCGTCGATGGATTCGGGCTCGGTCAACTCCTGGCCACCCGGCAGATCCGCAAGATGATTTCGTCCTACGTGGGCGAAAACAAGGAATTCGAGCGCCAGTACCTGGCTGGCGAGCTCGAGCTGGAATTCAATCCGCAGGGCACCCTGGCCGAGCGCCTGCGTGCGGGCGGTGCGGGAATTCCCGCGTTCTACACCGCTACCGGCTACGGCACCATCGTGGCCGAGGGCAAGGAAACCCGGCAATTCGACGGCAAGCATTATGTGCTGGAAACGGCGCTGCATGCCGATGTCGCGCTGGTGAAGGCGTGGCGCGCCGACACTGCCGGCAACCTGGTCTTCCGCAAGACCGCGCGCAATTTCAACCCGGCCTGCGCCATGGCTGGCCGCGTCTGCATTGCCGAGGTCGAGGAAATCGTGGAGCTGGGCACGATCGACCCGGACCAGGTGCATCTGCCTGGCATCTACGTCGACCGGCTGGTGCTCAACACCGCACCGGAAAAACGCATCGAACAGCGCACCGTGCGCGAAGGACAGCACTGATGGCCTGGACCCGAGATCAGATGGCCGCACGCGCGGCACGCGAATTGACCGACGGCGCTTACGTCAACCTGGGCATCGGCCTGCCGACGCTGGTGGCCAATCACATCCCCGATGGCGTGGACGTGTGGCTGCAATCGGAAAATGGCCTGCTCGGCATCGGCCCGTTTCCTGCCGAAGACGAAGTGGATGCCGACCTGATCAATGCCGGCAAGCAGACCGTGACCGCGCGCGCCGGTGCCAGTTACTTCGGCAGCCATGACTCGTTCGCGATGATCCGCGGCGGCCATATCGACCTGGCGATCCTTGGCGCGATGCAGGTCACCGACCGCGGCGACCTGGCCAACTGGATGGTGCCCGGCAAGATGGTCAAGGGCATGGGCGGGGCGATGGACCTGGTGGCCGGCGTCAAGCGCGTGGTGGTGCTGATGGAACACGTGGCCAAGGACGGCAGCCACAAGATCCTGCCCGAGTGCGACCTGCCATTGACCGGCGTGGGCGTGGTCGACCGCATCATCACCGACCTGGCCGTGTTCGATGTCACCGCCGATGGACTGGTCTTGGTGGAAGCGGCCGATGGGGTGGGGCTGGAGGAGTTGCGTGCCAAGACGGGCGTGAGTTTCACCTCGCAGCGATAAGCGAGGCCGATGTCATTGTCCGCAGAGCGCCGTCATGGCGCCTTGCGGGCATAGCGATAAGGCGCTGCCGAGGGAGGTTTGCCCACTCCCAGAACCTGTTCGATCGTTGTGAGCCGGTGTCCGGACTGCGTCACCGTAACGCCAACAAATCGTTCGATCGCATGTGCCAGGGTTCCGTCAATCTGGCCCTGCTCGCTCTCGAATTCGCTCGGATGCAGATGCGCGTCGAGCAATGGACGCAGCGCCTCGAGTCGGGCCCAGAACATGCTGCCCGACGCAAACTGGCTCTGTTCTGCAACTGCGGCGCTGCCAGTGCGAACGGCCAGGTAATCCAGGGTGTCGGCATTGGCCCCGACAAAGTCGGCGACCGGCAAGACATGTTCTGCCGGCGCGACCAGCCCGAGCGACGGATCGATGGCAAACCCATCCACAATTGCGTCGACGTGGCGTTGCGCCAACAGCGCTGCAAGCATTTCACGTCGCCAGGCTTCGCCGTCGCTGCGATGAGTCGATTTTTTTGTATGAAGTTTGACTGCCAGTTGTTCGCCTTCGTCGAGCAGTCGATTGGCAACATGCAGAAAAGGAAGAACGTCGCGGCCGCGGTTCTCGAAGCCTTCCACCTCAGCGTGCAGCTCACGTTGCGCCACGCGCTGACGAACCTGATTGACCAGCGTGGTTTCGGTGGTGATCACAAGTCGCAGTGGCATATCCACTTGAACGATCGCATCGAGCATCTCGTCCAAGACGTCCAGGTACCAAGCATGCAAGACGACGCAAAATTTGTGTTGGCCGGGCGTTGCAGTACCTTGGGTCGGAGTTAGCAGGGCTTGCCGTGTAGCCTCCAGCCAGGCATGCCCGAGACGCGTATCGGGTTCGAGCACCGCGCCTTCTGCCCACTCGTTCCAGGCATTGATAAAGACCATGCGATGCACCGGTGGGGCGTCAGCGAGGCGGTGCTGTACGGTGTGCGATAACCAGTCGCGATATCGGCGAGGCGATGCGTGCAGAAAGACGCGTCCTTTTCCCGAGCGACGCGGCTCATTGTCCCAGCCCGGATTGACGCCGGGGTAGAGCGTGTAGTCGCGCAACGGGCGCTGTTCCATGTCACGCGCCAGCTCTCGCCAATCCAGTACTTCGCCGTTGAAGTCGAGATTTATCAGGCGCTGCTTGGCGACGACCGACGCTGGGGTACTCATGTTCGGCGGAAATTCGACGGCGGCATCAAAGCCGATATCGCGTGGATCGGGCCGTTCGAAGCCCTGCACGTAGGCAAGATGGATGTCGCCGATGCCGTTGTCACGACACCAGGCGCGCCAGCGCGCTGCCGTCTGCGCTGGCTCGGGTAGCAGATGAGGGCGGTAGACGAGCAAGAGGGGACGCCCATCCACGCGCAGGTACTTCGGGTTGCGCATGTAGGACGCGACATGCGCGATGAAAGCAAGATCGTCATCGGCATCGTGCGCCTGATCGATCAGGATATCGTCGCCGCGCCCGTCCCAGCGACGTGCCCACTTCTCGTTGGCCCAGCAAAGGCAAAAAGGCAGCGTGATCGAGTTATCTTCGTGCCACTGGCGGATTGGCATTTCTAGCAAAGTCTTGCCGGCGAACCAGTAGAAATAAAAGCAAAACGCACCCAGGCCGTAGTCCTGCGCCAGCCGCGCTTGCTCACGCAGGGTCTGAGGATTTCGGAGGTCGTAAAAGCCCAGGTCGGCGGGCAGCCTGGGTTGCTGATGCCCCTCGAATTGCGGAAGGGCGCGGGTCACATTGCGCCATTCGGTGAATCCTTTGCCCCACCAGGCGTCGTTTTCCGGGATGGGGTGAAACTGCGGCAAATAGAACGCAACCAGAGTGGCTGGAAGCGTCGCAGGCAAGGTGGCTGGGCGATACCGAACGTGGCCGATCGCAGCTTCATCGCCACGGCTGACGGCGCGGCGCGAGGCATCGTAGCCTGTGCGTCCTCGCTCAGGCTCCGGTACCCACCCAGAATGTCTGTCCAGAAACCACATGCGCCAACGGTCGCGCGTTGCTTCGCTCAGCGGCAACGCACGAAACGCAGTGCGCAGCAGCCCGAATAATTGCGCGCGCGCACGTGAGCCCACGGAGCGACCAGATGCACTCACAGGTTCTGGTAGTTCGGCCCAGAACCACCCTCCGGTGTGACCCAGGTGATGATCTCGTAGGGGTCCTTGATGTCGCAGGTCTTGCAGTGCACGCAGTTGGCGGCGTTGATCTGCAGGCGCTTGCCGGAGGGGCTGTCGGTGTCTGCGACCATCTCGTAGACGTTGGCCGGGCAGAACCGGGTGCAGGGGTTGTCGTATTCCTGCACGCAGCGGGTGGCGCAGATGTCGGTGTCGAGCACCTTCAGGTGCACGGGCTGGTCTTCGTCATGCTCGGTGGCAGCGAAATACACCGCCTGCAGGCGGTCGCGCGGTGCCAGTTCGCGCGTGCCGTAGTCGCGCTTGGGTTGTTCGTAGTCGCCGAGCTTGTGCAGCGCCGACCAGTCCGCCTTGTTCTTCAACGTCCACGGCGAGGCGCCCTTGAGCGCGGTTTCCCAGGCGGCATTGAGCAGGCCGAACCACAGGCCCTTCTTGAAGCCAGGCTTGATGTTGCGCACTTCTTTCAGCTCGGCCATCGCATCGGAGGCGCGCAGCTTGGCGTCGAAGCCTTGCGGTACCAGCTGTGAGTGCACCAGGTGTTCGGCCGCCAGCATGCCGCTGCGGATCGCCTGATGGGTGCCCTTGATCTTGGGCACGTTGAGCAGGCCGGCGGTGTCGCCGATCAGCAGGGCGCCGGGCATTTCCACTTTCGGCAACGACTGCCAGCCGCCGGTGACGATGGCACGCGCGCCGGCCGAAAGAATGCTGCCGCCCTCCAGCAGCGACTTGATCAGCGCGTGGTTTTTCCATTGCTGGAAGGCTTCCCACGGCTGGTATTTCGGGTCGCTGTAGTCCAGCCCGCTGACGTAGCCGAGGGCGACCTGGTTGTTGTCCAGGTGATACAGAAAGCTGCCGCCGTAGGTGCGATTGTCGGCGGGCCAGCCGATGGTGTGCACGATCTTGCCGGGCGTGACGCGGCCTTCGGGCACCTGCCACAACTCCTTGATGCCAATCGAATAGCCCTGCGGGTCGCTGTCTGCGGTAAGGTCGAAGCGAGTGAGCAGGCGCTTGGTCAGATGCCCGCGCGCGCCTTCGGCCAGCACGGTGACCTTGGCGCGGATATCGATGCCGGCCGTATAGCCGGGCTTGTGCGAACCATCCTTGGCCACACCCATGTCGCCGATGCGCACGCCAATGACCTGGCCGCTGTCGTCATGCAGCGTCTCGGCGGCGGCAAAGCCCGGGTAGATTTCCACGCCCAGCGCTTCGGCCTGCGGCGCCAGCCAGGCGCACATCGCCCCTAAGCTGACGATGAAGTTGCCGTGGTTGCGCATGCCCGGCGGCACCACCGGGAACTTGCGCGCGCTGTCCTTGCCGAGGAACCAGAATTCGTCCTCGGTGGCGGCCACGCAGATCGGCGGCGGGTTGTCGCGCCAGCCGGGCAGCAACGCATCCAGCGGGCCAGGCTCGATCACCGCGCCGGACAGGATATGCGCGCCGATGGTGCTGGATTTTTCGATCACGCACACACTCAACTCGGGGTTGAGCTGCTTGAGCCGGATCGCGAACGACAGCCCGGCCGGACCGGCACCGACGGTGACGACGTCGTATTCCATGACGTCGCGCTCGACCGTCTCTGACGCTTGCGCGCCGATTCCCGCTTCCGACATTGCTCCGCTCCCGTTGGCTCGATGGCTGGGGCGTATTTTCCGGGATTGCATGTGATGGCGGCAAATCGCGTCGATTCATCCGCCGCTGCCGGTGCGCTCCGACGCGCGCATGCTAGCGTTTGTGCATGAAAATACGCGTTGCACTGCCGCAAGCTCAGATCCACTGGTGTCGCGGCTGGTTGCAGGCCGCGCATGCCGATGCGCTGATGCAGGCGCTGCTGGACCAGGTGCAGTGGGAAGTCCATCGCATCCGAATGTTCGGGCGGGTGGTGGATTCGCCGCGTCTGAGCAGCTGGATCGGCGATGCCGATGCCAGCTATCGCTACTCGGGCACGCAGTTTGCGCCGCAGCCGTGGCTGGAGGTGCTGCAGCCTTTGCGTACGCGTCTGCAGGATGAAACCGGCTGCCCGTTCAACAGCGTGCTGGTCAACCGCTACCGCAGCGGAGCCGATGCCATGGGCTGGCACAGTGACGATGAGCCGGAGCTGGGCGCGCAGCCGGTGATCGCGTCGCTGAGCCTGGGCGCGACGCGGCGGTTCGCGTTCAAGCATCGCGACGATACAGCGTTGAAGCAGACGCTGGAGCTGGGCCACGGCGATCTGCTGCTGATGGGCGGCGATACCCAGCGTTACTACAAACACGCCTTGCCGCGCACCGTAAAGCCAGTCGGCGAGCGCATCAATCTGACCTTTCGTCAGATCGCGATGCGCGTGTCCCAGCTATAAGAGCGGCTAGCAAAACGTAGCGAGCGCTCGGCTGGCGGGGGCGCAGCGGTTTTGTTAGTCGCATCTTGGTTGATACAGTCAGAAGCTTATGTCAAATGCTGAGTGGGTCGAGGGCGCGGTGCCCTCGCCGCTTGCGGGACACGCCGCAAGTACGTCCATGTAGGCTCGGTGGCGGCATCCATGCCGCCACACGGTCCCGCAACCG
Source organism: Xanthomonas sp. 10-10 (assembly GCF_040182365.1). Taxonomy (NCBI): domain Bacteria; kingdom Pseudomonadati; phylum Pseudomonadota; class Gammaproteobacteria; order Lysobacterales; family Lysobacteraceae; genus Xanthomonas; species Xanthomonas sp. 10-10. The sequence continues at coordinate 4,209,047 of NZ_CP144460.1, read as the reverse complement.
GCGAGGACACCGCACCAGACCGTTGGCTGGCAGCTTTACTGACCCTGCGAACCGACCATCTCGACTGGTCCTTGCCCGCCCACCGTCACGGGACCTTACGCGGCATGGATGCCGCGTGAGAGCTTACAAGGACGTACTTGCAGCGTGTCCCGTGACGGTGGGCGGGCAAGGGCCCTGCAGCAAACTCGCAGCATCGAAGGCGCGGTGCCCTCGCCGCTCGCGGGACACGCCGTTAACCCGTCCATGGGGGCTCGATGGCGGCATCCATGCCGCCAACGGTCCCGCAATCGGCGAGGACACCGCACCAGATAGTTGGCTGGCAGCTTTACTGAAAACCCTGCACACCGACCATCTTGACTGGCCCTTGCCCGCTCACCGTCACGGGACCTTACGCGGCATGGATGCCGCGTAAGAGCTTACAAGGACGTACTTGCAGCGTGTCCCGCGATGGTGGGCGGGCAAGGGCCCTGCAGTCAGGCAGCAGATCAGCCGCGTTGCGGCAGCCCCAGGCGGGCGCGGCCGGTGCTCGGAACCGGTATGTACCACTCGTATGCCCCGGCTCCTGCGCGCCGTCCGTGCCCACCTGGCGGCCGCTGGCTACGTTTTCCTGGCTGCTCTGAGTCTGCCGTTCGCGCCTACAACGAGCGCGGCAGGTTCTGGCTGTCCTGCTGGCCGGTGACCAAGGTCCAGCCGACCAGCTCGGTGGTGACCTGGGTCATCGCCTGTTCGAATGCCGCTGCCACAGCAGCCGTGTCGGTGCCGCTGGATGGGCGTGCGACCAGGAAGGTGCGCGAGGCGGCCACGCGTTGATCTGCCGAATGCAGCAGCTTGGCGTTGAGCTCGATCGTGGCCGAGGGCAGCGACTGGCCGGCGTAATCGGCTTCGAAGCGGCGCAGGTCGATCGCCAGCTTGTAGTCCGAGCGGATCCCGGCGCCGATGCGCGCAACCGCGGCGATCTTGCCGGAGTCTTCGAACGCGCGCACCACGCTGTCTTCCAGCATGTCGGTAGCCGGTTGCGCCCAGCCGGCGCCGTGGTAGACCTGCAACTCGCCGGGGGTCGGGCGCACGTTGATGCGCGGGCTGTCGACGATGCGGGCCGCGCTTGGCTTGGCGATCGCCAACTGCCAAATCACCTGCGGCCAGGTGGGATTGGGCGTGACGCGCACGGTGGGGGCATAGATCGTGGCCGGCTTCTGGTCGCCACCGGTCAGGACCGAGCAACCGCCCAGCGCCAGCAGCGAGACGCACAGCAGGGGACGCAACAGGCGCATGGCAGTCATTTCGGTTCGAACTCCTTGGGTGCGTCGCGACCGAGCAGGTAGCGCGCAGGGTTGTTGTCCAGTTTGTCGCTGACCCGGCGCAGGTCGCGGATCAGGCCGCGCAATTCGGTCAGTGTCGGTCCGAGCTGGCCCAGGCCGTCGTTGGCGAAGCTGTTGATGGCCGCACGGTTCTCGCCAAGGATGTTGTCGGCGTTGCCGGCGGCCGAATCCAGCTTGACCAGCGTTGCGTCCAGCTTGTTGAGGATGCCCGGCAGCTGCTGCACCAGGTTCTGGTCCAGCCGCTTGATGGTGCCATTGGTGGTGGTCAGGGTGGTATCCAGATTGCGCGCGGCATCGCGTGCGCTGACGATCAGCGCCTGCATGCCTTCGTCGCGGTCGGCGATGCCGCCGCTGATCTTTTCCAGGTTCTGCAGCGTGGCCGAAATGCTGGCCACGTTCTTGTCGGAGAGCATTTCGTCCATGCGCTCGACGATGCGGTTGGCGGTATCGGTGATGTTCTGCAATGCAGAGGGCGTGGTCTGGATGATCGGCGCATCGCTCTTGTCGATGGTGGTCAGCGACGGCGCCTCGGGCGTGCCGCCGGAGAGCTGGATGATCGACGGGCCGGTCAGGCTGGTGATGGCCAGCTTGGCGCGGGTGTCGCTCTTGATCGGCGTGGTGGAGTTGACCCGCACATGCGCCACCACCTGGCGCGGGTCGTTCGGCGCCAGCGTCAGCTCGGTGATCGAGCCCACCGCGATGCCGTTGTATTGCACGGGGCTGCCGACCGACAGGCCGGTCACCGCCTCGCGGAACACCACCCGGTACTGCTGCCAGGTGCGGTCGGAGGAGTACTTGGCGGCCCATAGCCCGAACAGCAGCAAGGCCAGGCCTGCCACGATGGTGAAGGCGCCGATCAGGACGTAATTGGCTTTGGTTTCCATGCTCAGGCGGTCTCGGTGGAGTCGGTCTTGGCCGCGCGCGCGGCGCGGGCACGCGGACCGTGGAAATATTCCTGGATCCAGGGGTGGTCGATCTGCTCGACCTCGGCCAGCGGTGCGTTGGCGATCACCTTGCGATCGGCCAGCACCGCGATGCGGTCGCAGATGGCGTACAGCGTATCCAGGTCATGGGTGATCAGGAACACGGTCAGGCCCAGCGCCTGCTGCAGGGTGCGGATCAGGCGGTCGAAGGCGGCCGCGCCGATCGGGTCCAGCCCGGCGGTGGGCTCGTCCAGAAACAGCAGCGGCGGGTCCAACGCCAGCGCCCGCGCCAGGCCGGCGCGCTTGCGCATGCCGCCGGACAATTGCGAGGGCAGCTTGTCCAGCGCATCGGCCGGCAGGCCGGCCAGCTTGATCTTCAGCAGCGCCAGCTCGAAATACCAGCGCTCGGGAAACTCGCCGTGATGTTCCTTCAGCGGCACCTGCACGTTTTCGCCGACGGTCATCGACGAGAACAGCGCGCCGTCCTGAAACAGCACCCCGGTATTGCGGGTGATGTGCTGGCGGTCGGCGAAACGGCCCGAGCGCGCGTCTGCACCCAATACCTGGATGCTGCCGGCGTCCGGCTCGCGCAGGCCCAGGATGCTGCGCATCAGCACCGACTTGCCGGTGCCCGAGCCGCCGACCACGCCCAGGATCTCACCGCGACGCACGTCCAGATCCAGCTCCTCGTGCACCACCTGGCTGCCGAAGCGGTTGGTCAGCCCGCGCACGGAAATCGCCAGCTGGTCGTCGTCGGCCTCTGGGCCGGGATTGGGGAGTGGGGATTCGGGATTGGTCAAGGCACTTCTCTCCCGAATACCAGTGCAAGCGCCTCGCTTCTGCTCTGCACGAATCCCAAATCCCGAATGTCGAATCCCCGCCTCATCACCACCCCATCTTCATGAACCACAACGCCGCAATCGCATCGAGGATGATGACCAAGGAAATCGTCTGCACCACCGAGGAGGTGGTGCGCTCGCCCACCGACTGCGCGGTGCCGCTGACCTTCAAACCTTCCAGGCAGCCGATCAGGCCGATCACCAGCGCAAACAACGGTGCCTTCGACAAGCCGACCAAGAAATGCCGCAACTGGATGGTGTCGTGCATGCGCGCCAGATACATCTGCGGCGGGATATCCAGATCGAATGCGCCCACGGTGACGCCCCCGGCCAGGCCGGCGATCATCGCGATGAAAGTCAGCAGCGGCAGGGTGAAGATCAGCGCCAGCAGGCGCGGAATCACCAGCAGGTCGATCGGGTCCAGCCCGAGGGTGCGGATGGCATCGACCTCTTCGCGCGACTTCATCGCCCCGATCTGCGCGGTGAACGCGCTGGCAGTGCGCCCGGCCAGCACGATGGCGGTCAGCAGCACGGCGAACTCGCGCAGGAAGGCGATCGACACCAGCTCCACCACGTAGATCTCCGCGCCGAAGTCGCGCAGGATGGTCGAGCCCAAAAACGCGATCACCGCGCCGACCAGATACGACAGCAGCACCACCAGCGGCACCGCATCCAGGCCGACCTGCTCCATGTGGTGCACGGTGGAGGTCAGGCGGAAGCGGCGCGGCTCGTGGATCAGCCGCCCGATCTTGACCATGTTTTCGCCCAGAAAGCTGTTCAGTTCCAGGATGCCCTGGCCGACGCCATGGGTGGTGCGGCCCAGGCGGTCGAGCGCGGCGACGAAGCCGTAGTCGCGCTTCGGCTTGGGGCGCTCGTCGTTGAGTTCTTCGATGGTGCACACCAGCGCCTGGTGTTCATCGCGGAAATCGATGGCGTCTTCTTTCAGCCCCAGGCGGCCGGCAAAGCGCAGCAGCTGCAGCACGCCGGCCGAATCCAGTTGCCCGATGCCGCGCGCGTCGATGCGACGCACCCCGTCGGGCACGGCTTGCAGCAGTTCGGCCTGGGGCAGGGCGGTCGCCAGGACCCAACTGCCGGAGAGTCGGACCTGTGCCTGATCCTGCGAGTCTTGTTCGATGCGTGGAGGTTGCGGTTTGATCATGGGTGGCCTGTCCGTGGCGCCAGCATACCGCGCCGGTGTGAGCGAAAGATGGGGACGCGACCGAAGCGATGTCGGTGCGGCCGCCGACGGAGCCGCCGGCCACGCGCGCTGCGGCATACACTGGCGGCCTCGCCGCACGGCGTTTTCCCGATCCGACCCGCCACGCATGTCCGCTGCCACCGTTGTCTTACCGTCCGCCAGCGCCACCTACGCCCAGCGCGTCGCCTTCGTGTCGGAAATTGCCGGGCGCCTGCATTCCTATGGCACCACCGCGCAGCGCCTGGAGGCTGCGGTGGTGGGTCTGTCGCAGAAACTGGGCCTGGATTGCGAGCCGTGGTCCAATCCCACCGGCATCATCCTGAGCTTCAGCGACCCGACCAAGGCGATCGGGTCCAGCGACATCACCCGCGTGATCCGGCTGGCGCCGGGCGAGAACGATCTCTACAAGCTCAGCGTGGCCGACTACGTGGCCGACAGCGTGGCCAACGGCCGCATGAGCATTGCGCAGGGCCACACCGCGTTGCGCCGCCTGGATCGTGAGGTCGACCGGCGCGGCAAGACCTTGCAGGTGCTGGCCTTCGGCCTGGCCGCGGCCGGCGTGGCCGGGTTGTGGAAGTTGCCCTGGCTGGATATCGCCACCGCTGGCGCGATCGGCATGTCGATCGGCCTGCTGACCCAGTACACCGACAAACGCCCCGCCACCAAGGAGGCCGGCGAAGCGCTGGCCGGACTGCTGGCTGGCGTGGTCGCCGCGCTGGTGGCCTCGCTGGTCGGGCCGCTGAATCTCAACACGGTGATCATCGCCTCGCTGGTGGTGCTGTTGCCGGGCATGTCGTTGACCAATGCGTTCAACGAGCTGGCCAGCCAGCACTGGGTGTCCGGCACGGCGCGGCTGGCCGGTGCGGTGACCACGGTGCTCAAGCTCACGGTGGGCGCGGTGATTGCGGTGACGCTGACCCAATTGATGGGTCTTCACCCCCAGGTGGCTGCCTTGCGTCCGCAAGCCGGCTGGGTGGAATGGGCCTCGTTGCTGGTGGCCGCTTATGCGTTTGCGGTGTTGTTCAAGGCCAATCGGCGCGATTATTTATGGATCATGGCCGCAGCGATGTCCGGTTATGTCATTGCGCGTTATGCCGGGCATGCCTGGGGCGGTCCGGCCGGAGTATTTGCCTCGGCCATGGCGTTGACTGCCGCCGGGAACCTGTTCGGGCGGGTGGTGCAAAAACCCGGTGCGCTGATTCGATTGCCAGGCATCATCATGCTGGTTCCCGGCAGCGTGAGCCTGCGGGGATTTTTGACCCTGGTGCAGCAACAGGATGTCAGCGTCGGACAAGCCGCATTGTTGGCGGTCACCAATATCGTGATGGCTTTGATGGCCGGTTTGCTGTTTGGGAACCTGCTGATTCCGGCGCGCAAGAATTTATGAGCTGCCAGAAAATCGTCCAATAAAAAACGCCGGCAATGCCGGCGTCTTTATTGGACTGGATCAAGCGGCCTTGGACTTCTTGGCAGCGCGCTTGGTGGCCGTCTTGCGTGGCGCGGCCTTTTTTGCCGATGCCTTCTTTGCAGCGCCGCCGACCTTGCTGATCAGGAAGTCTTCCACCTTCTTGCCAGCAGCGGTCAGTTCGGCCAGCCAGCGCGGCTGCTTGCCACGGCCGGTCCAGGTCTCCTGGGCGTTGGACGGGTTGCGGTATTTCGGCGCAACCTTGCCCAGCTTGCGGCCGGCGCGCGGACCCGGCTTGCCGGCAGCGGCCGGACGACCCGGGCCGGCACTGGCGGCGGTACCAAACAATTCTTCGATGGAATAACCCTGGGCTTTAGCCGCGCGGGTCAGCTGCGTGCGAACCTTGGCGATCGGGGCGCGCTTGGCAACCACGGTCTGCTGCTTCTTTGCATTTTTGATCAGGGCGCCCAGCTGCTTGGCCGACAGGCCAGAAAGATCGATCGACATCACTACTCCGGAAGATTGAGAGAGAAAGAATGCCGGTCCTTGGCAGCGGCGCCATCATAATGTCAGAAAACCCGCATGACAAATGCGCCGAAATAAATCGGCGCCTTGTGTTCATCCAATTGGAGCGTGATTGCCCGGTTTGATCAGCACCCCAGGCGGGAGAATAATCCGGCCTTATCCAGATTTTCCGCCGATTCGGCGGTGCGGGCGCGATATTCAAATGTGCCGGCTGCCAATCCACGTTCCGAGACCACCACCCGATGCGGAATGCCCAATAGTTCCATATCGGCAAACATTGCGCCGGGACGCAGGCCGCGATCGTCCAATGCGGCGTCGAGACCGGCGGCGATCAATTCGTCCAGCAATGCCTGGGCGGCGGCGACCACCTGGGCATCCTGCTTGGGGTTGATCACACACACCACCACCTGCCACGGGGCCATCGGGGCAGGCCAGAGGATGCCGGCGTCATCATGGTTCTGTTCGATTGCCGCCGCCACGATGCGCGAAATACCGATGCCGTAACAGCCCATCTTCATCACCGCGACCTTGCCGCTTTCGTCGATGACGGTGGCCTGCAGCGCCTGTGCGTACTGGCTGCCGAGCTGGAACACGTGCCCCACTTCGATGCCGCGGGCCAGGCGCAGCTCGCCGCCATCGGCGGCGCGTTCGCCGTCGATGACGTTGCGCACATCGGCCACCGTCTCCGGCTCGGGCAGGTCGCGGCCCCAGTTGACGCCGGCAAGGTGGGCGCCGGCCACGTTGGCGCCGACCACGAAATCGGCCATGGCCGCGACATCGCGATCGGCCACCACGCGCACCGGGCGGGCGGTGTTCACCGGCCCCAGGAAGCCCGGCTCGCAGCCGAGGTGGTCGCGGATTTCCGCCTCGTTGGCCAGGCGGTAACCGGCCAGGCCGGCCACCTTGGCCAGCTTGATCTCGTTGACCGCGTGATCGCCGCGAACCAGCACCAGCACGAAGCCGGCGGCGGTCATCACCGCCACCGACTTGACCGTGCGCTGCATCGCGATGCCCAGCAGCTGGGCGACGTCTTCGCAGGTCTTCTGGGTGGGCGTATCGACCTGGCGCATGGCCTCGGCCGCTTCCGGACGCGGACCCGGCAGCGCGGCGCTGGCGGTTTCCACGTTGGCGGCGTAATCGGAGGCCGTGGAGAACGCCAGCGAGTCCTCGCCGGAGTCGGCGATGACGTGGAATTCCTGCGACGCATCGCCACCGATGGCGCCAGAGTCGGCCTGCACCGCGCGGAACTCCAGACCCAGGCGGGTGAAGATGCGGGTGTAGGCCGCACGCATGTTGTCGTATTCGCGCGCCATGTCCGCATCGGTGAGATGGAAGGAGTAGGCGTCCTTCATCAGGAACTCGCGCGCGCGCATCACCCCGAAGCGCGGGCGGATCTCATCGCGGAACTTGGTCTGGATCTGGTAGAAGTTCAGCGGCAGCTGCTTGTAGCTGTTGATCTCCTGGCGCGCGAAGTCGGCCGCGGCCTCTTCGGCGGTGGGGCTGTAGCAGAACTCCTGCTGCTTGCGGTCGCTGATCTTGAGCAGCTGCCCGCCGAACTTTTCCCAACGCCCGGTGGCATCCCAGAGCTCGCGCGGCTGGATGGTGGGGAACAGCACTTCCACCGCCCCGGCGCGGTTCATCTCCTCGCGCACGATCGCCTCGACCTTGCGCAGCACGCGCAAGCCCAGCGGCGACCAGGTGTACAGCCCGGAGGCCAGCTTGCGGATCATGCCCGCGCGCAGCATCAGACGGTGGCTGACCAGCTCGGCGTCGGCCGGGGTTTCCTTGGTGGTGTGCAGGTGAAACTGGGAAAGACGCATCGGGCTTCGCTTGGGCGGAAAGCCCATAGTTTGCCAGTGTCGCGCCCTGCCGGTCATCGGCCAGTGGCTGCGTGGCGCTGCGCAGCGGCAGTGGCAGGCTTCCGGCTGGCCTGGTCAGGCGGCGGTGACGCCGGAGCGTCGGCCTGCCGTGTGAGCCCGGCCGCAGTGCCGGGGCTGTGGATGCGTCGCCTTCGATATGCCACGCGCCGATGGTGCGGTGCGTTGTCTCACTCTCGAATATCCCGACAGCCGCGCACGCTGCGCTAGCTGGATTCAGTTCGCCGGGCCGCCGGTCGTTGCCGGCTTGCAATAGGCCTTGGCGGCGGCTTCGGCCAGGTTGCGCTGCGCGGCGCGGGCATCCGGGTCCAGCGGGGTGCCGGGCTTGCCGTCGCCGGCGCCCATGGTCACCTCGCCCTTGCCGCTGAGCAGTTCCAGGTTGCGACGTGCGGTGAGGCAGTCCGCCGATTCCGGGGTGGCAGCCTCTGGCGCGGCGATGGCCGCAGTGCCGCTGCGGGCGTCGATCCGACGCGATTCGTAGCGCTGGCCGGTCGGCGGCGGGGTTTCGGTGTAATGGGTCACGCCCTTGGCGTCCTTCCATTTATACAGATCGGTGGCGCCTGCAGTGGCGCTGAGCAGCAGCAACAGGGCGCAAAGCCCGGACGACAGGTGCATGTGGCTTCCCCTGGATGATTCCCCCCGCGATTGCAGCATCCGCGGCCCGCGCTGGCAAGTGATCGCGCGGCGGCGGGGCGGGCGCGCTACCGCCGGACGGACCTCAGGCCCTACACTTGCCGGATGGATGAAATGAGACCGCCCCCGCGCTCGCGCACGATTTACCTGCTGCCGAACCTGTTCACCACCGCCGGGCTGTTTTCCGGTTTCTACGCCATCATCGCCGCCGCCAATGGTCAGTTCGTCCAGGCGGCGATGGCGGTGTTCGTGGCGGCGGTGATGGACGGGCTGGACGGCCGGGTCGCGCGCCTGACCAACACCAGCAGCGAATTCGGCGTGCAGTACGACTCGCTGGCCGATCTGGTCAGCTTCGGCATGGCCCCGGCGCTGGTGATGTACCACTGGTCGCTGTCGGCGCTGAAATACGACAGCAACGTGATGGGCCGGGTCGGCTGGTCGGCCGCCTTCTTGTATGCCGCTTGCGCGGCGCTGCGGCTGGCGCGCTTCAACACCCAGGTCGGCGTGGTCGACAAGCGCTGGTTCATCGGTCTGGCCAGTCCGGCCGCGGCCGGCTTGATGATGTCCTTCGTGTGGGCGTTCGCCGACGACAGCCTGGGCTTCGACGGCGAGCAGCTGCGCTACGTGGCGCTGGCGGTCACGGTGGTATCGGCGCTGTTGATGGTCAGCCGGATCCGCTTCTGGAGCTTCAAGGGCGGCGCGCGTGGCCCGCGTGCCGACCGTGTACCGTTCCTGGCATTGGCGGTCGCCACGGTGGTGATCGCGTTGCTGGTGATCGACCTGGCGCGGTCGCTGCTGGTGATCGGGGTGCTGTACGCGTTGTCCGGCCCGGCGATGTGGCTGTGGCGGCGCTGGCGGCGCGTGCCCGAGCTGCCATGAGCCTGCACCCATGAGCGAGTCTGCGCACGAGCCGGTGTGGTCGGACCTGCAGGTGTCGTGCCTGCAGGCGATGGGGCACACCGTGTATCTGGATCGCGACACCGCCGATGCGCCGCCTGCGCCGGTTGACCTCGCAGAGCACGCGCCGGCGCCTGCACCCGTGCGTGAGCCACGTCTCGCGCCGGCGGCTCCGGCAGCTGCACCGCCGGCACGTCGTACTGCGCCCGCCGCGCCGGCGCAGTCGCATGCGCCCGGCACAGGTTCGGCGGCTGCACCGCAACGACGCAGCCGCGTTGGTCTGCCCGACCGCTTGCAGATGGCGTTGCTGCGCGCGTCCGGTTGCGACCCGGGCGACCCGTCGACGCAAGCCTTGATGGCCTCCTGGCCACTGGCCGAGTTGCGTGGCAACCCGGCCGCCAAGCGCGCGCTGTGGCCGCAGCTGCGCGCGCTGCGTCGCCGGCAGGACCCGGCGTGAGCGCAATGAACGCCCCGCTGCCCACGGCGCTGCGTGCCATGCGCGAAAGCGATCTGGACGTGGTGATGGAGATCGAGCAACGTGCCTATCCGTTTCCGTGGACGCGCAGCATCTTTCGCGATTGCCTGCAGGCGGGCTACCCGGGTTGGGTGATGGAGCAGGGCGGCCAGGTCATCGGCTACGGCATCATCAGCGTTGCCGCCGACGAGGCGCATGTCCTCAACGTCTGCATCGCGCCGGAAGCGCAGTCGCAAGGACATGGCCGCGTGTTGTTGCGTGCGCTGATCAAGGGCGCCTGCGACCGCGGCGCGCGGCGCGCATTTCTGGAGGTGCGTCCGTCCAATCCTTCGGCGATTGCGCTGTATCACTCCGAAGGCTTCAACGAGATCGGCCGTCGCCCGCGCTACTACCCTTCCCACACCGGACGCGAAGATGCGCTGGTGATGGCGATCGAGTTGTTCTTCGAAGGGTTTTCCTGAGCGACGCAGCAGCCCCGCCTACGCGGGTTGCCCATCATCGAATCGATTGCAGGCGCCGACCGCACGCATGACGTGTGCGCATACCGACGGCCGTGCGCATGAAACGTGCGCGCCGGCCTGAGGGCGCTTTGGCTTGGGCCGCTGCAGTCAGTCGCTTACGGGTCCGGGGCGCGCATTGGGTGTTGCATGCGAAAGCGACGCCGGCTGGCATGTTCTGCCGAGTGCATGCAACGCGGCAGCGATGTTGGTCGGCGCGATGTGGTCGATCCCATTGTCTTGACGGCAGCTTGTAGCAGGCAGCGCGCGTGTGCCATGCGCTTCATCCGGTCAGCAGCATCACAGCGGTTTTGCGTGTGCCGGTTACTCGCATGGCGCGTCGCGGTTGCCATACTTGCCTCGACCAGATGCAGTGCGTTCGCGTCGAACGCCTCAAGCGTGCGCGCAATGCGCACGCGCGTGTCATCGGCACGTTGCAATCGATGCTTTTGCCTGGAAAAAGCGCGCAGACGTGATCGCGGCAACACGCTGGCTCGGATGCATGTCCAGCTGCAATGCGACACGCATCATGCTGCGCTGCAGTGTCCCTGGCGCTGTCTCCGCATGTCTTGATTACAACGTTTTGTCTTCTCTGTGGTGTCTCGCAACCGTTTGCGTGACTGCGCGTGCACATCGATGCATTGCCTAGATACAAGCGATTGCGATGCTCCTAGTATCCGTTTCGCGGAACTGAACATTACAGAGATGAAAAGTACGTTCCGCAGTCGCTAGACGAGGGATGCGCCGCCGCGCGGCGTATCGAACCCATTCGAGGGAGACATCAAGATGAAGCCGAAATTTTCGACGGCGGCCGCCGCGTCGCTGTTTGTCGGGTCGTTGCTGCTCACCGGCATTGCAAGCGCCGATCCAGCGCTGGAAGTGGCAACCACTGGGTGGGCGACACAGAACGGCGGCACCAAGGGCGGCTCCAAGGCCGCCGCTGCCAACATCTATACCGTCAAGAATGCCGCCGAGCTGAAGGCCGCGCTGAAGGCCAGCGTGGGCAGCAACGGGCGCATCATCAAGATCAGCGGCATCATTGATGTCAGCGAAGGCAAGCCGTACACCAAGACCTCGGACATGAAGACGCGTGCGCGTCTGGATATCCCGACCAAGACCACCTTGATCGGCATCACCAGCAACGCCGAGATCCGCGAAGGCTACATGTACGTCAAGGCCAACGACGTCATCATCCGCAACCTCACCATCGAAAATCCGTGGGATCCGGAGCCGGTCTGGGATCCGGATGACGGCAGCGCCGGCAACTGGAATTCCGAGTACGACGGCCTGACCGTGGAAGGCGCCACCAACGTCTGGGTGGACCACGTGACCTTTACCGATGGTCGCCGCACCGACGATCAGAACGGCACCGCCAACGGCCGACCGAAGCAGCACCACGATGGCGCGATGGACGTCAAGAAGGGCGCCAATTTCGTCACCATTTCCTACTCCGCGTTCAAGTCGCACGAGAAGAACGACCTGATCGGTTCCAGCGACAGCGCCTCCAGCACCGATAGCGGCAAGCTCAAGGTGACCATCCACAACACCTTGTTCGAGAACATCTCCGCACGTGCACCGCGGGTGCGTTTCGGCCAGGTGCATCTGTACAACAACTACCACGTGGGCAGTACCAGCAATAAGGTCTACCCGTTCTCGCACGCGCATGGCGTGGGCAAGGAATCAAAGATCTTTTCCGAGCGCAACGTGTTCGACATCAGCGGCGTGAGCAGCTGCGACAAGATCGCCGCCGACTACGGTGGCAGCGTGTATCGCGACCAGGGCTCGCTGCTCAATGGCAAGGCCTTGAGCTGCTCCTGGAACAGCAACATCGGCTGGACGCCGCCTTACACCTACAGCCTGCTGTCGGCCGACAAGGTGGCTGCGGACGTCAAGGCAAAAGCAGGCGCCGGCAAGCTGTAAGCGATCCCACTTGCTGAAAACGTTGCCACGCGCAGTGCACGACAACGTGCGCTGCGCGTGGCGCGTAGCCATTCCAGAAACGCAGGTGCAACATGTTGAAAATGTACTTTTAAATAATGTACAGAAGCATTAGCATCGGCCGGGTTCGCTAGGGGACTGGCCTGTTGGCCTGGGCGAACGCACGGGGAGCACGCCGCGCAGCGGCGTGTCACGCATCACTCAATCAAGAGACTTCATCACCATGTCGAACGCATCGACTGTTGTGGGACGTACCGTTGTGGGCGTTATGTTGAGCGCCGCGTTGTTGTCGACCACCGCCTATGCAGCAGACCCTGCGCTGGAAGTTGCCACCACCGGCTGGGCCACCCAGAACGGCGGCACAAAGGGCGGTTCCAAAGCCTCTGCAGCGGACATCTATACCGTCACCAATGCAGCGCAATTGAAGGCTGCGCTGAAGGCCGGCGCGGGCAGTAACGGGCGCATCATCAAGGTCAAGGGTGTCATCGACATCAGCGAAGGCAAGGCCTACACCAAGACCTCGGACATGAAGACGCGCGCGCGTCTGGATATCCCGACCAAGACCACGCTGATCGGCGTCGGCACCAATGCAGAAATCCGCGAAGGCTATTTCTACGTCAAGGCCAACGACGTCATCGTGCGCAACCTCACCATCGAAAATCCGTGGGATCCGGAACCGAAGTGGGATGCCGACGATGGCGACAAAGGCAACTGGAATTCCGAGTACGACGGCCTGACCGTGGAAGGTGCCACCAATGTCTGGGTGGACCACGTGACCTTTACCGATGGTCGTCGCACCGACGATCAGAACGGCACCGCCAATGGCCGACCCAAGCAGCATCACGATGGCGCGATGGACGTCAAGAAGGGCGCCAACTTCGTGACCATCTCGTACTCGGCATTCAAGTCGCACGAGAAGAACAGCCTGATCGGTTCCAGCGACAGCGCGTCCAGCACCGACAGCGGCAAGCTCAAGGTGACCATCCACAACACCTTGTTCGAAAACATTTCCGCACGTGCACCGCGGGTGCGTTTCGGTCAGGTGCATCTGTACAACAACTACCACGTGGGCAGCACCAGCAATAAGGTCTACCCGTTCTCGCACGCGCATGGCGTAGGCAAGGAATCGAAGATCTTCTCCGAGAATAATGCCTTTGATATCAGCGGCGTGAGCAGCTGCGACAAGATCGCTGCCGATTACAAGGGCAGCGTGTACCGCGACCAGGGCTCGCTGCTCAATGGCAAGGCCTTGAGCTGCTCCTGGAACAGCAACATCGGCTGGAAACCGCCTTACACCTACAACCTGCTGTCTGCCAACAAGGTGGCTGCAGACGTCAAGGCCAAGGCCGGCGCCGGCAAGCTGTAACGCGCGATGCAGCGCTGCGATGGTTGCAGCGCTGCAGGCCATCACACAACGCCCGCAGCGATGCGGGCGTTGTGCGTTTGCCCGGTTACCGTGGATGCCCGCTTGAGAACAGTCGACGAGGCCAGCACGCAACGCCAGTGCGCTTCAAACGATGCAATCGCCACGTGTCCTGCAAGCGGCGCGGTATCGCACGTCGATGAAGCAAAGTTCGCGTCGAACAACGCACTGGCACAAACGCGACCGTTGGGCCGCGCGGCCATGCCCGTCGGCGCAAGTGCGCTCAGTCCTGCGCTGCGTTGCTCGCGCTCTGGCCAGGCGTGCACACCGGTTTCTGGCGCTTGTCCACCAGCTTGCCCATCAGCCGGTCGCTCAGCGGCAGCATGTCGCCGTTGAGGCGCCAGTCGTAGATCACGCTGAAAGCCAGCACACGCGCAACGTACTCGCGGGTTTCCTTGTAGCTGATGGTCTCGATCCAGAAGTCCGGATCGAAGCCCGGCCGTTGCGATTGCCAGCGGCCGGTCGGGCCGGGGCCGGCGTTGTAGGCGGCGATGGTGAGATAGGGCAGGCCGTAGGTGTTGAGCAGCTGGCGCAGGTACGCGGTGCCGATGGCGATGTTGGTGTCCGGCTCGTACAGGCTGGCGGCACCTGCGTAGCCGGGCAGGGCGATGCCCTTGGCGACCGCCGCGCCGGTGCCGGGCAATACCTGCATCAAGCCCATGGCGTTGGCAGGCGACCGTGCACGCGGATTGAAGATGCTTTCGGCACGAATCTCTGCGGCAACCCATGCCGGGTCGATGGCGTTCTTGGCGGCTTCGCGGCGAATGCTGTCATCGTGATGCAACGGAAAACGCAACGAATACAGTCGTTGTTCGTCCGGCTGTTTGCCGAGCGCAAACACCGCGCGGTCGAACCAGCCGTTGTCGCTGGCCACTTCCACTGCCAGGCGGCGCTGGGTGTCGTCGAAGCGGCTGGCGGCATCGTTCCATTCGGCCACGGCCCAACCGGGGCGATCGATCTGGAACAACGCAATCGCACGGGTCAATGCCGGGTCGCGCGCCACTGCGGCCTTTGCCTGCGGGCTGTCCTTGGGCTCCCACGGGCATAGCCGATACGGCTGCTGCAGGCGGTCGGCGGCCAGGAAGCCGTGGAAGGTCGGCGACTGCGCAGCGGCGCGATACAGCGGTTGTGCGGCGGCCGCCGAACCGGTCTTTTCGGTGAGGCGCGCTTCGAAATACTGCCAGCGCGAATCGGCGCGCTGGCTGGCAGGCATCCTGCGGATGGCGGCCAATGCCGCAGGCCAATCGCCGCGCGACATCGCCTCGCGCGCGCGCCATTCGTGCAGGCGCTCGTCGTAGGCTGCCTCGGGCACCGCGTTGAGCCGGCGGGCCGAATCCGGCAGGTAGGACGCCACCGTCCACAACGCGATCTGATACAGCACCTGCCCGCGTTGCGCCTCGCTCAAGCCCAGCGCGCTGGCGAACTGCGGCAGCTGTTGCTCGGCGGCGTCCGGATCGGTCTTGGCCAGCTTGGCCAGGCCATCGACGGCGATGCGGCGGCTGCGCTCGGTCTTGGGCCAACCCAATGCACGCGGGTGGACCTTGTCGAGAAAGGAGGCGTAATCGGTGGCCAGTGCCAGATCGGCCGCCGGCAAGCCGCGTGCCGCCGTACGCATCACCGCAGGCAGCTGCGCATCGGCAGCGGCTTCCACCCGCTCCCAGCGTAGTGCCGGGGTCAGTTCGCCGCGCGACTCCAGCCCCGCCACCACCGGTTCGCAGGCATCGGGCAGGGCCTTGCCGTTACGCCACAACGTCAACGCATCGCGGCTCCACTGTGCGTCCAGCCTGCCGGTCGCCTGGCGCGCGGTCAGCTGTGCGCAGCGCAGGCCCAGGTTGTCGGTGGCCTTCCAGTTGGCCAGCAAGGTACTCCAGTCCTGGCGGCGCGCGACCGCCGGCAACCAGGCGCTGCGGAAGCTTTCGGCCACCGGCTGGCCGGCGTAACGCTGCAAAAATCCCTGCGCCTGCGCGTTGGAGACATTGTCGATGTTGCGCTTGAGCGTGGCGAATTCCAGCCAGCCATACAGCGGATGGCGGCTCAATGCAGAGAGCTGGGCGGGATCGGACTGGCCGCGTTCTGCGGCAGCGATCGCATCGCGCATGGCAGTCAATTGCGGATCCAGGCTTTGCGCATGCAGCGCAGTGCTGCCAAGGCACAACAGGCCGACGAAAACAGTGGCAAGACGGGGAAAATAAGTCATCGCGCGACTATACCGAAGCACGCCTGAGCGCTTGAGTGAACACGCATCGCACCCGGCAGCGTGCGGCACATCGACGCCACCCGGCGACGACCGTCTGGACGATGCGCTTATGCTCCGGGTGTCGGCATCAGCGCAGACACCACGCACTGCGACGCACATCGCAGTGCTGCATCGCCAGATTGCGACGCGTTAAGGTTTCGTTTACAACTCGGGATGGACCGCAGGGCACGGGGGCGTGCGGACACTCAAAGATCCTTCTGGAGAGAGAAAGGATGAAGCGTCTGATTGCCCCGTCTCGGTCATGCCTGGCCGTGCAGCTGTCGTTGTGTCTGATCCCCACACTGGCCTGGGCGCAACAGCCCGACGCCCCCGGCACGCGTACGCTCGATAGCGTGCAAGTCACCGGCACCCGCATCAAGACCGCGGAGCTGCAAGGTCAGGTGCCGATCCAGACGCTCAACCGCGCAGATATCGAACGTACCGGCCTGACCTCGATCGGCGAAGTGCTGCAGGAGCTCACCGCGTCCGGTTCGGCGCTCAATGCCAAGTTCAATTCGTCCGGCAATTTCGGCTTTCCGCCCGACGGCAGCGGCGTGGGGGCGGGTTCGGCGCAGGTGGATCTGCGCCACCTGGGCTCCAAGCGCGTGCTGGTGCTGGTCGATGGCATCCGCTGGGTCAACGAGTCGTCCGCCTCGGGCGTGGGCTCGTCGACCGACCTCAACACCATCCCGCTGGCGATCGTCGAACGCATCGAAGTGCTCGAAGACGGCGCTTCGTCGTTATACGGCTCCGATGCGATTGCCGGCGTGGTCAACATCATCACCCGGCGCAGCTTCGACGGCGCGCAGGTCACGCTCAACTATGGCCAATACGGCAAGGGCGATGGCGCCAACCAGGGCGTGGACCTGGCCTGGGGCACCAGCGGCGAGGATTTCAGCCTGTTTCTGGGCGCCAGCTACGTCAAGCAGGACCCGATCTATGCGCGCGACCGTGCGCAGGCGCGCTTTCCGATCCCGGGCACCGGGCTGACCTTCGGCAGCTCGGCCACGCCGGATGGGCGCTTTCAGTTCGTCGACCCGAACACCGGCGCGCGCCAGAACCTCACGCCCAATGCAGGCGTGGGCACGCCGCAATACGACGGCAGCGCTGGGTGCACACGCGGCGACGACTATCACTGCTTCGGCACCGCAGACCGCTACAACTTCGCCGAGCAGAACCTGTTGCTGACACCGTCCGAGCGCAAGGGCGTGTTTGCGCAGTTCCGCTATTACTTCAACGACGACGTGCAGTGGTACGTCAAGGCATTGGGCAATCGCCGCGAGTCGACCAACCAGGCCGCGCCGGAGCCGATCTTTCTCGGCCCCGATGCCGGTACCGGCAATCCGCTCGCCGACAACATCGTGATTTCCGGCTTGAATCCGTTCAATCCGTTCGGCTTCGATCTGAACTCGGCCACCAACCTGATCCAGATCGGCCGGCGTCCGGTGGAAGGCGGGCCGCGTCGCTACGAACAGCAGGTGGATACGCAGTACGTCGGCACCGGGCTGGTAGGGACGTTCGAAGCGGCCGCGCGCACCTGGTATTGGGATGTCAACGGCATGTACAGCAAAAACAAGGCCGAGCAGACCAACTACGGCAGCTACAACCTGTTCAACATCAATCTGGCCTTGGGCGACCCGGCCGCGTGCGCGGCGGTGGCCGGTTGCGTGCCGCTGGATATCTTCAGCGGTGCCGGCAGCATCACTCCGGAGATGTTGCGCTGGATCCAGCCGGTGGTGCGCGATCGCAGCCAGAACGAGTTGAGCCTGTTCACCGCCAACCTCAGCAGCGAATTGTTCCAGCTGCCGGGCGGCGCGGTATCGTTTGCCGGCGGCTACGAATACCGCAAGTACGAAGGCTCGTATCAGCCCGATCCGCTCACCGTGGCCGGCCGCTACAACGGCGTGCCGTCGTTGCCGACCTCCGGTAGCTACGACGTCAACGAGGCGTATCTCGAGCTGAACATCCCGATCTTCGCCAACTCGTCGTTGGGCGACAAGCTCGATCTGAACATCGCCGGCCGCTACTCGGATTACTCCACCTTCGGCGGTGAATTCACGCCCAAGTACGGCCTGCGCTGGCAGGTCACCGATGAGCTGGTGTTGCGGACCAGCTACGCCGAAGGTTTCCGTGCGCCGACCATCGGCGAACTGTTCGGTTCGGCTGCGCGCGCCGACCTGCAATTGTCCGATCCCTGCTCGATCGGCCTGGGCGGTACCGCGCCGCGCGGCAGTGCGGCCAACTGCGCGGCACTGGGCGTGCCGGGCGGTTACCAGCAGGCCAACCAGCAGATTTCGGTCACCACCGGTGGCAACGAGCAACTGGATCCGGAGCGCTCGCGCAGCTTTAGCGCCGGCTTTGTGTTCAGTCCGGGCTTTGCCAGCAACGCCAGCTGGTCCGACCGGCTGGACATGGAGGTGACGTTCTATCGCCATCACGTCGATGGCGCGATCCAGGCCATCAACGCGCAGACGCAGCTGGATCTGTGCGTCGATACACTGGATGCGCTGTATTGCGACGGCATCGGGCGCGCGTCCACCGGCGGCATCAACGCCTTCAACAACCGGCTGACCAACCTGGGCTCGATCAAGACCGATGGTTGGGACGTGGACCTGTTCTGGACGCTGCCGGAAAGCGCATTCGGCCGCTTCAAGCTGTCATGGCAGAACACGTTCGTGGGCCGTTACGAAGCACTGGGCGCAGCCGGGCAGCGGCAGCCACAGGGGCCGGGGATCGAAGTGGTCGACAGTGCGATTCCCGAGTGGACCAGCAATGCCGTCCTTGATTGGTCGCTGGGCAACTGGACCGCATCGTGGACGGCGCGCTACATCTCCAAGCTCACCGAGCAGTGCGGCGATGCGGTGGAGTTTGCGGTGTGCTCGGATCCGTCGGTCGGCACAAATCGGCTGGATGCGATCACCTATCACGATGCGCAGGTGGGATACCGCTTCGACTGGCTCAAGGGACTGCAACTCAACGCCGGCTTGAACAATGTCTTCGACAAGGATCCCCCGATCTGCCTGTCGTGCTCACTCAATGGCTACGACGCCTCCACTTACGACGTCCCCGGCGGGCGTTTCTGGTATGTGCGTGCGGATCTGAAGTTCTAGAGGCGCCGGGCGCTGCGTGGTTCTTCAGCAAGAACCACGCAGGCCGATCGGGTAACTGCGGCGCTGCGGAGGTGTCGTTGTCGCATCAGGCAGGGTCGTGGCAAGGGATGCGCCGCCGGTTGTCTGCGTATCGCAGCGGTGCGCTTTAGCGCGGGCGCATTGTCGTGCCGTCGTTGTCGTCGATCGGCGACAACGACCGTTTCAGCGCGGCTGCACCGGCCGATAGTCTGGCAAGGCGATGCTGTTGGAATCGCGCGCGAAGCTGTTGTTGATCACGCGTCGGACAAACGGGGTGCCTGCCAGGCGCATCGCGCCGCGCAGCAGCCTCAGCCCGACAGCGGAGTGCGGCCAGAGCAGGCGCGGGACGATCTTGGGGACGTTCTGCCCCTCTTTGACGAACGGGCGCATGATCCGTTCGTAGTGCGTAAACGCCTGCGTCGGCGCGCTGGCCTGCGCAAGTTCGCCCGCCAGTACATAGCTGCCGACCATCGCCAGCGTCGTGCCGATACCCGACAGCGATGTGGGGCACCATGCGGCATCGCCGGTCAACACCACCCGGCCGGCGGACCATCGCGGCATGCGCACCTGCCGTAGCACGTCGAAGTAGAAATCGTCGACATCCTTCATTACGTCGAGAATGCGCGGAAATTCCCAGCCGTCGTTGGCAAATTGCGCTTGCATGTAGCGCCGTTGCCGCTCCGGGCTCCACGCGTTCTCGCCCTCGGGCCGCTTCTGCAGGCCGAGATAGGCGCCCAGCTTGCCGTCCAGCGCGGGTTTCAACGTCGCGCCGCGTCCGCCCACCGTGTTGTATTGCCTGGCATACGCACTGTCGTGCGGGAGTTGGGGGATGCTGAAGTACGCGATGGTCATGTCCATCCAGTACGGCACGTTCTCTCCGGGAAACACCAGCTCACGCGTCTGCGCGCCAACGCCTTCGGCGACCACGACAGCGTCATAGCGTGCGGATCGGCCGCTGTGGAAGGTGACGTCCACGCCGTCCTGGTCCTGGGCAACCTCGCGAATGCTGTCGCCGAAGCGATAGGGAACGCGCTCGCGGGTGGCGTCGTACAGGATGCGCGCAAGGTCGCCGCGACGGATTTCCAGGTCGGCGGTAGGCCCGCTGTCGGTGTCGGACTCGTCTGCCTTGAAGCGCGCAATGACGCGATTGTTTTCGCTCACCCAATCGGTGCCGAGCTCCTTGGTGCTGCGTTCGAATGCGCGTGCTTCCAGTCCCATGCGGCGCAGCACCTCGCGGGCACTGCCGCGCACGTCGACGTTCTGGCCGCCGTCACGAAACGCCGGAGCGCGTTCGACGACCTCGGCTTCGACTCCGTAGGCGTCAAGCCACCATGCTGCAGTGGTCCCGGCGACGCTTGCGCCACTGATGAGAATCCGGGGGGACATGATGCCGCTCCTGCAGTGAATGTATATCACGCATGATACTTAAATATCATGCGTGATGCTATTCGCCTGCGGCGGATTCCAGGTTGGCGATCAGCCGGCCAAGCAGGACCGTCAGCAGCCCGGCTTCTTCGCTGGAAAATCCCGAGACGCCGACTGCATTGAAGTGGAGCAGCGCAGTGCGCCCGGCGGCGGCTGCGTCTTTGCCGGCATCAGTCAACCGCACGGTGGCGGCGCGTTTGTCGTTGGACGTCGCCTCGCGCGCAATCAGCGCCATCGCTTCGAGCTTGTCCAGCAGCGCGGCCATGGCAGGCTGTTTCACTGCGGAGTGGCGCACCAGATCCCGCTGCAGCATCGGGCCTTTCCACGACAGCAGCAGCAACGGCGCAATCAGCGCAAGGGTCAGCCCGTGTTCGCGCAGGCGGGCGTCGACACTGCGATTGAAGACGCGCGCGGCATGGTTGGCCAGATAGCCGGGCGCGATGGCGGCTTCCGGGTGGATGTCCGAGTTCATGCGCAAAGCATATCCCACGCGTGCGGGCGACGGTGCCGCGCGGCAGGGGCTGTCGTGCGGCGGGGCAGTGCGGCTGGCACGTAACGGCAAGGCGCATCTTTCGACGAAGGCGCAGCGCCTTGCGATGGGCTGCGACGGATGCGCGACGGGTTAGTGCGTCGCGCATCCACGGGCCTCACTCGTTGCCGATCGTTACCGGCGCACGGGTGCATGGCCGGCGATGTAGTAATCGGCAGTGCTGCGCGGCAACGGTGTCCGTCCCCGCATACGGTCGGCGATCTTCTCGGCAATCATGATGGTGGTGGCATTGAGGTTGCCGGTGATGATGCGCGGCATGATCGAGGCGTCGATGACGCGCAGGCCTTCCATGCCGTGCACGCGGCCCTGGCCATCCACCACGGCCATGTCGTCGGTGCCCATCGCACACGAGCACGACGGGTGATACGCCGTCTCCGCCCGCGCACGCACGAAGGCGTCCAGCTCGGCGTCGGTCTTGCAGTCTGCGCTCGGGCTGATCTCGCGTCCGCGATACGCATCGAGTGCGGGCTGGGCGATGATCTCGCGGGTGATGCGGATCGCATCGCGGAATTCCTGCCAGTCCTGATCGGTGGACTGGTAGTTGAAGAGGATGGACGGATGCTGGTGCGGGTCGCGCGAGGTGGCATGCACGCGCCCGCGGCTGGGCGTGCGCATCGAGCCCACATGCGCCTGAAACCCGTGTTCCTTCACCGCATTGCTACCGTTGTAATTAATTGCCACCGGCAGGAAGTGGTACTGGATGTTGGGCCAGTCGAACTCGTCGCGCGTGCGGATGAAACCGCCGGCTTCGAACTGGTTGCTGGCACCGGTGCCGGTGCCGGCGAACAGCCACTCGGCGCCAATCGCAGGCTGGTTCCACCACTGCAGCGCGGGGTACAACGAGACCGGCTTGGTGCACGCGTACTGGATGTAGACCTCCAGATGATCCTGCAGGTTCTGGCCGACGCCGGGCAGGTCGTGGACCAGTTGGACATCGAGTGCACGCAGCAGATCGGGCGCGCCGACACCGGAGCGCTGCAACAGCTGCGGTGAGGCGATGGCGCCCGCACATACCAGCACTTCGCGGCGCGCGTGCGCATCGATGCCTTCGCTGCTGTTGCCGACCAGGTAATGCACGCCGATCGCGCGCTTGCCGGCAAACAGGATGCGGTCCGTGGTTGCATGGGTGACGATATGCAGGCCATCGCGCGGCTTGGCCATGTCGAGATAGCCGCGCGCGGTACTGGCGCGGCGTCCGCGTGGGGTCACGGTGCGGTCCATCGGCCCGAAACCTTCCTGCTGGTAGCCGTTGAGATCGTCGGTGCGCGGGTAGCCAGCCTGCACGCCGGCATCGACCATGGCATGGAACAGCACGTTGTTGTCGTTCTTCGGCGTGGCAACGCTGACCGGGCCTTCGCCGCCGTGGTAATCGTTGGCGCCGATGTCGCGCGTTTCGGCCTTGCGAAAGTACGGCAGCACATCGCGGTAGCTCCAGTCCTCCAACCCCGGGCGTTTGGCCCAGTGATCGAAATCGAGCGCGTTGCCGCGGATGTAGCACATGCCGTTGATCAGCGACGAACCACCCAGGCCCTTGCCGCGCCCGCACTCCATGCGCCGGTTGTCCATATGCGGCTCCGGTTCGGTTTCATAGGCCCAGTTGTAGCGGCGGCCCTGCAGCGGAAACGCCAGCGCGGCCGGCATCTGGGTGCGGAAGTCCAGCCGGTAGTCCGGCCCGCCCGCTTCGAGCAGGAGCACCGTCACGCCCGGGTCTTCGGTCAGACGTGCGGCCAGCACGTTGCCTGCCGAACCGGCGCCGATGATGATGTAGTCGTATTCGCGTTGCATGGTGGTCTCCTGATGCGTGTGCGGTGCAGCGGCAGTCAAGGCACTGGGTCGTCGCTGTTCTGGGCGCGGCAATGTGGTGGTGCGCGCAGCGCGTGTGTTGTGCGCAACGCACGCATCCAGCGATGGCGT
The DNA here is from genome assembly GCF_040182365.1 of Xanthomonas sp. 10-10. Lineage (NCBI taxonomy): Bacteria > Pseudomonadati > Pseudomonadota > Gammaproteobacteria > Lysobacterales > Lysobacteraceae > Xanthomonas > Xanthomonas sp. 10-10. The sequence continues at coordinate 4,185,845 of NZ_CP144460.1, read as the reverse complement.
GCGTTGCAGCGTCGGCCGCTCAAAACACCGATGCGTAGCGTTCCAGCTCGACCTGGACCGACTTGGTGCGCGTATACGCCTGCAGGGTGGCCAGGCCATTCTCGCGACCCACGCCGGACTGCTTGTAACCACCCACCGGCATCGGTGCGGGCGATTCGCCCCAGGTGTTGATCCAGCAGATGCCCGCTTCCAGGCGATGGATCAGCCGGTGCGCACGCGCCAGATCGGGCGTGACCACACCGGCCGCCAACCCGTAGGTGGTGGCATTGGCGCGCGTCACCGCTTCGTCTTCGTCGTCGTAGGGGAGCAGGCTCAGCACCGGCCCGAAGATCTCCTCGCGCACGATCGTCATCACGTCGCTGCAATCGCTGAAGATCGTCGGCGCCACGTAGCAACCTTGCGCCAAGGCGCCGTCGCGCAGGCGCTCGCCGCCGCACAGCAGGCGCGCGCCCTCGGCCTTGCCTTGTTCGATGTAGTCCAGCACGCGCTGCATGTGCGCGGCGCTGACCATCGGGCCGAAGGTGGTGCGTTCGTCGAGCGGGTCGCCGATGTGGATGCGTTGCACGCGTGCCAGCAGCCGCGCTTCGAAGGCGGTGCGCAACGCACGCGGCACGAACACCCGGGTGCCATTGGTGCACACCTGGCCGGAGCTGTAGAAGTTGGCCATCATCGCGATGTCGGCAGCCAGATCCAGATCGGCATCGGCGCAGACGATCAGCGGGGATTTGCCGCCCAGCTCCATGGTCACGTCTTTCAACGACGAACTCGATGCGCTGGCCATCACCTTGCGCCCGGTCGCGGTGCCGCCGGTAAAGCTGATCTTTTCGATCTGCGGGTGCTCGGTCAGCGCGGTGCCCACGCTGGCGCCATCGCCTGGCAGTACGTTGAATACGCCATCGGGCAGGCCGGCTTCGGTGAACAGCTCCGCCAGCTTGAGTGCAGTGAGCGGAGTGACTTCGCTGGGCTTGAAGATCATCGCGTTGCCGGCGGCCAGTGCCGGTGCGGCCTTCCACAATGCGATCTGGATCGGGTAATTCCACGCGCCGATGGCGCCGACCACGCCCAGCGGCTCGTGCCGCGTGTAGAAAAAGCTTCCCTCGCGCAATGGCACCTGTACGCCTTGCAATGCCTGCGACACGCCGGCGTAGTACTCCAGCACGTCGGCACCGGTGACGATGTCCACACTGCGGGTTTCGCTCAGCGGCTTGCCGGTGTTGAGCGTCTCCAGCTCGGCCAGCGCATCGTTGCGCTCGCGCAGCAGCGCCACCGCGCGCAGCAGGATACGCGAGCGCTCCACCGTCGTGAGCGCGGCCCATACGCGTTGGCCGGCCTTGGCGCTATCGACCGCAGCGTCCAGATCGTCGGCACCAGCGTTGTGCACGTTGGCCAGCACCTCGCCGGTCGCGGGATTGACGACTTCGAATGTGTGGCCGCCGCGGGCGGGAACATAACGGCCGCCGATGTACAGCAGCTGGTCGGGGAAACGTGGCATGACAAACCTCCTTGGGACGGTCGCCGCAGCGACGCAGCTCAGCGCGTGAGGTGCAGAAACTGCAGGTGACGCTCGTATTGATCGATGATGTCGTTGATGATCTGTTCGCGGCTGTAGCCAACCAGGTCGTAGTCCTGGCTGCCCTCGTACAGATAGACTTCGGCGCGGTAGTAACGTTGGTTGCGGAAGCGTTGTGCCACGAACGACGGGGTGAGGTACCCGCGCATCACCACCTGGTAGCGGAAGCCTTGCTGTTCGCCGTGGTCGACGCTGATTTCCATGTCGCCGTCGTCGATCCGGCTGCTGACCTTCCAGCCTTCTTCCTGCAGCTGCGCGGTCACCGCTTCGATCGCCGGACGCACCTGGTCGTACATGAAGCGGTAGACCTCGTCGCGCGCCGGGAAGTGCATCGCCTGGCCCAGCCGCTGGCGCCAGCCGCCATGATGACGCGACTGCCCGATCAACGGACTGGGGCTATGGAGCTGTGCGCGCTTGCGCTGCGATTCCTCGCTCAGCGCGCGCGACAGGCCCCATGCCATCAGCAGCAACACCGCGGAGAACGGCAGCGATGCCAGCACCACCGCCGATTTCAGCGCGTCCATGCTACCGGCCAGCAATAGACCTGCAGTGACCACGGCAGTGAGTACGCCCCAGAACACGCGCAGCCAGCGCGGACCGTCGTCGTGCGGCTCGCCGCCGTGCGAGGACAGCGTGGACAGCACCACGGTGCCGGAATCGGCCGAGGTGACAAAGAACACGAAGCTGATCGCCACCGTCACCGTGATCACCGTGCGGCTCCACGGATAGCTTTGCAGCAGCGAGTACAGCACCGTCTGTGGCGCATCGATGGCCTGTTGCGCCAGTGCGCCCTGGCCATGATGCAGCAACTGATCCAGCGCGCTGTTGCCGAAGATCGACAGCCACGCCAGGGTGAATCCCAGTGGGATCAACAACACGCCCAGCACGAATTCGCGAATGGTGCGCCCGCGCGAGATGCGCGCAATGAACAGGCCGACGAACGGCGCCCAGCCGATCCACCAGGCCCAGTAGAACACCGTCCAGTTGCCCAGCCAGTCCGCGCGTCCGCCATAGGCGTAGACGTCGAAACTCTTGCCGACCACGCTGCCCAGGTAGTCGCCCAGGTTCTGCATCAAGGCATTGAGCAGGTATTGCGTCGGGCCGGCAAACAGCATGAACAGCAGCAGCGCGATCGCCAGCAGCATGTTGATGTCCGACATCCAGCGCACGCCTTTTTCCACGCCCGATACCGCCACCACGATGGCTGCGCCCATCATCGCCACGATCAACGCGACCTGCACCCAGTGCGTATGCGGCACATCGAACAAGGTGCTCAGCCCGGCATTGAGATGCAGCACGCCAAAGCCCATGTCCGCACCGATGCCGAACACCGTCGCCACGATGCCCAGCGCATCCACGGTGTAACCGATCGGCCCGTTGATGCGCTTGCCGATCAGTGGATACAGCGCCGAGCGCAATGCCAGCGGCAGGTTATGACGGAAGGCGAAATACGCCAGCGCCATCGCCGCCAACGCGAACACGCCCCAGCCATGCAGGCCCCAGTGCAGAAACAGCAACTGCATGGCCTGCCGTGCCGATGCTTCGCCGCTGCCGGTGCCGCCTTGTGGCGGCTGCAGATAATGGGTGAGCGGTTCGGAGACGCAGAAGAAGAACAGCGTGATGCTGATGCCGGCGGCGAACAGCATGCCGGCCCAGGAGAGATAGCTGAATTCCGGTTCGTCGTGATCGGCGCCGAGCTTGATGTTGCCATAGCTGGACAACGCCACGCCGAGTACGAACACCAGATACACCGTCATTGCCAGCAGGTAGTACCAACCGACGTTGCGCGAGGCCCAGGTCTGCGCATCCAGCAACACGCTGCCGGCGTCCAGCGGAAACAGCGCAACCAGCAAGGCGAATGTGCACACCACCGTCGCGGCCAGCACGAACACCGGCCGCAAGGTGCGCACCGGCAACGGCTGCGGCTCGACTGCACTCATACCGACGCGCTCATACGATGCGTATCACGTGACGTGCTCCCAACGAAAAACCGCCTGCGTTATCGCACAGGCGGTGTTTAGGGGGTGTCGTCGGTCGAGTTCGCCAGTGCGAACCCGTGGGCACTTTGCGTGCGCTAGCGCAGCAACTGCAGCGGAACGCGGATATCCATGCCCACTGCCAGGTGATCGGAGAACGCGGCAGGAATCGCTTCGGTGTGCTCGATCGCCAGGCTGTCGCTGACCAGGATATGGTCGATCGCCCGGTCCGGGCGCCAGCTCGGGAAGGTATGCACCACGCAGCTCGGCGGCTGCAATCGCGTATGCCGATACAAGGCCTGCATTTCCGGTCGGTCGGCCACGCAGTTGAAGTCGCCCATCAGCATCGCATTGGGATGCTCGGAGAGCAGCTCGGCGATGAAGGCCAGCTGGGACATGCGCGAATTGGCGCCCAGCGACAGATGCGCCACCGCCACCGCCAGCCCATCGCGACCCTGCCCGAACTTGGCAAGCAGGATGCCGCGTCCGCCGATGCGGCCGGGCAGGGCGTGGTCCTGGACTTCCAGCGGTTCCAGCTTGCTCAGCAAGCCGTTGGCGCTGGAGGCCACCCCGCCCATGCGGCGGTTGGGTTGGTGGCTCCAGTAGTGGAAACCGGCACGTTCGGCCAGATAGTGGGTCTGGTTGGTGAAGCCCGAGCGCAGGCTGCCCGGGTCGGCTTCCTGCAGGCCGACGATGTCGCGGTCGCCGGCCAGCTTGGCGATGCTGTCCAGGCTGGTGCGCTTTGCGCCTAGCGGCAACGCATGCGACCAGCTGCGGGTCACGTAATCGCTGTAACGGCGGGTGCTGGAGCCGGCCTGGATATTGGCGGTCAGCACCCGCAGGGTGCGCGAGTCCGAAGCGTTCACGATGCGGCGGTCGCCCGGCTCACTTGGCCAGGGTGGCGCGTTCGCGCGCGATCAGGTGATCGGCGATGCGCAGCATGTCCGGGAAGCTCTTGCCCTTGACCAGGTACTTGCCGTTGACGATCAGCGACGGCGTGCCGGTGATTTGGCTACGGGTGGCGAACTGCTTGGCGCGGTTGGTCTTGGCCGACACACCGAAGCTGCTCATGGTGTCGATGAAGGTCTTGGAGTCAACGCCGTACTTGGCGTAGAACGCGGCGATGTCCTGCACCGAGTCCTTGCCGCGCTCGCCCTTGAGGGTCTGGTCGACGTGGATGGCCTTGTACAGCGCCTCGTGGGTCTTTTCCTGCACGCCCAGGGTCTCGGCGGCATAGAAGGCACGCGCATAGTCATCCCAGGGGCCACCGAACATCGCCGGCACGTAGACGAAATGCACGTCCGACGGCAGGCCGGCCTTCCATGGACCGACCAGCGGCTGGAACGCGTTGCAGGCGGGGCAGACATAGCCAAAGATCTCGGCCACTTCGATCTTGCCGGCGGCCTGCTGGTACGGCTGGCCTGCCGGGATGTCCACATAGTCGGTACCGGCGATCGGCTCGGGGCCGTTCGGTGCGCGCGGAGCGGCGCTGGGGGCGGCAGCGGGCGGGGTGCTGGCGCTCTCGCCAACCGCAGGCGGTGCGGCGGGGTCGGCGGCCGGAGTGGTAGCAGCCGGCGCAGGCGCCGCTTCGGCAGCCGGCGTGGTGGCGGCAGGTGCGGTGTCGGACGAACCGTCCTGGGCCTTGCAGGCGACCAGGATCGGCAGCAGCGCCATCAGCGTCAGGGCGAAGCGGGTCTTCATCGGATTGGATCTCCAGCGTGGGGCGAGGAAAGGGCCGGACGGCCGCGGGGCGCATGATGCCACGGCGGCCGTCGGTGGCGGTTACGCGGTTCAGCGCTTGGCAGGGCCGGCGTGTTCGCGGGCGATGAGGTAGTCGGCCACGCGCAGCATGTCCGGGTAATTGCGCGCGCCGATCAGGTAGCGCCCGTTGACGATGATGGCCGGGGTGCCGGGCAGCTTGCTGCGCTGTGCGAACTCGCGCGCGGCCTTGAGTTTGGCGTCCACCGCCGCGCTCTTGAAGGTGTCGACGAAGCGCTGCTGCGGCACGCCGTAGTCGGCATAGAACGCAGCCAGTTCTTCCGGCGCCACGTTCTGGGTCGGCACGCTCTGCTTTTCGTGGATGGCATCGAACATGGCGCGGTGGCTGCGCTTGGCCACGCCGAGGATGTCGGCGGCGAAGTAGGCGCGCGCAAACGCATCCCAGAACCCGCCGAAGGCTGCCGGCACCGGGGTGAAACGCACGTAGGACGGCTGCTTGGCCGCCCAGGCTTCCAGCGTCGGCTCGAAGTGCGCGCAATGCGGGCAGGTGTAGCCGAACACTTCCACCACTTCGACCTTGCCGGCCAGCGGCGCGTACGGCTGGCCCCCGTCGATCAGGGTGTAGTCCTCGCCTTCGACCGGCGGCGCCGTCTTGTCGGCGGCGCAGGCCGAAAGTGGCACCAGGATCAACAACAGCAGGGACAGGCGGGAAAGCAGATTCATGCAGGCTCCGTGGGGGATGAGAGAGGAGGCGGGAAACGACGACGCCGGTCGCGGGACCGGCGTCGTGACGCGGTGTGGCAGGTGGGCACCTCAGCTCATGAGCGCGCCGGTGTCCCGACAGGCGTCTGTGCAGCGGCGGCATCGTCGGCACGGTCGTGCAGACCTTGCAGATAGCTGGACAGCGCCTGGATCTCCTGCTCGCTCAGCGGGCGTGCCACCTGCGCCATGATATTGAACAGCGCCGGATTGCGCTCCTGGGTGGTGCCGGCCTGGTATTCCTTCAGGCGCCGCGCTACGTAGTCGGCATGCTGGCCGCCCAGGCGCGGATATGCCGGTCCGGGATTGCCGCCACCGGACGGGCCGTGGCACGCCATGCAGGCCGGCACGCCACGTGCGATGTCGCCCCCGCGGTAGAGCTTTTCGCCGACCTCGTAGAACTTCATGCCTTGATATGGGCCTTCGGCGATCACGGCATCGTCGGCGACCCCGGCGGACGCCTTCTGGGTAGCGAAGTAGGCGCCCAGATCGCGCATGTCCTGCGCAGTGAGGTCCTTGACGAAAGGCACCATCACCGCCGACATCCCGGTATTGCGCTCGCCGCTGGCGATCAAGGCCACCTGATGCGCAACGTAGCGCTCGGTTTGCCCGGCGATGCGCGGGTACATGGCCACCGCCGGATTGCCGTCCGGGCCGTGGCAGGCCGCGCAGGCGGCCGCCTTGGCCTGCCCGGCCTTGGCATCGCCCCAGGTGGTCTTGGCCAGATCCACCTCCAGCGGCGCAACCCGCACGGGCGGTGGATCGGGGATCGGCGTGACCGCCGACTGCGCAAACGCCACGGCGGCAACGACCGGCACGGCGAGGGCGGCGAGGACTAGCACACGAGCATGGCGCATCAGCTAAAGCTCCGTATGGACCCGGCCCGCGCGCGTTGGGTGCTGGCAGTGGCAGGCGTGCTTCGATTATCGACACGCCTTTGCGCCAGGGTCAACGAACAGTGCAGCAAAACCCTCGGCCCCGAACGTGCGATCCTAGCGGGATGTCGCTCCTTATCGAACAAGCCCGCTACCACCTGTCCGCCCATAACGCCCGGCAATTGCCCGACGATGGCGGCTACGAGGTGGCCTTCGCCGGCCGCTCCAACGCCGGAAAATCCAGCGCGCTCAATGCGCTGACCCGCCAGAATTCGCTTGCCCGCGTGTCCAAGACCCCTGGCCGCACCCAGCAGCTGGTGTTCTTCCAGATCCAGCCCGAGCGCTATCTGGTGGATCTGCCCGGTTACGGCTACGCCAAGGTGCCGCAGGACCTGCAGGCGCACTGGCAGGCCTTCATCGACCGCTATTTCCGCACCCGCGAGGCCTTGCGCGGCCTGGTGGTGGTGATGGACATCCGCCATCCGCTCAAGGATTACGACCTGCAGATGCTTGGCTATGCCGCCGAACGCGGCCTGCCTGCGCATGGCTTGCTGACCAAGGCCGACAAGCTCGGCCGTGGCCAGCAGATGCAGACCCTGCAGAAGGTCAAGAAGGAAGTGACCTCGCGCTTCGGCGACAGCGTGACCGTGCAGACCTACTCCGGCGAATCGCGCCAGGGCGTGGACGAACTGCGCGGCATCGTCGGCGGCTGGCTGGGTCTGGAGACGGAGCCGTCCGCGCAGGCGTGATCGAGGCCGGTCTGCATCGGGCGGTCGCGGTCAGCGCTGCCCGGCGCAGGCTGGGGGTTCGGGGCAGATCCTGGTGCGGCGCGACGATCGGTCCACTTGCCGGGCGCCGTCGAGGTGCCGGCCGCCGCGGACTCACCCCACGGCCCATCACGCTAGACCTGCACGCCGAACAAGCTGCCGACCAGACCGGTGGCAAGCATGGCGGCCGCACCCCAGAACACCACCCGTAGCGCGCCGCGCCACAGTCTGGCGCCACCGGCGCGCGCCGCCAGTGCGCCGGTGACTGTCAGTCCGGCCAGCGTCGCTGCGCCCGTCGCCCAGATCTGCCCGCCGGCCGGTGCAAGCAGGGCGGCAACCACCGGCAGGACCGCGCCGGCAATGAATGCTGCCGCCGACGTTGCTGCGGCCTGCAGCGGGCGGGCGCGCGCTGTTTCAGTGATGCCCAGCTCGTCGCGTGCGTGGGCTTGCAGGGCGTCGTGAGCGGTGAGCTGTTCTGCGACACGGCGTGCCAGCGTGGGGTCGAGGCCGCGCCGGCAATAAATGGCAGCCAGCTCGTCCAGTTCGCTTTCGGGAAAGTCCTTCAGTTCGCGGCGCTCGGTCTCCAGGTCCGCATGTTCTGTGTCGACCTGCGACTGCACCGAGACATACTCGCCCGCCGCCATCGACATCGCGCCGGCCACGGTTCCGGCAACGCCGGTCGCGAGGACCACCGAGGCGGAAGCGCCTGCGCTGGCCACCCCGACCACCAGCCCGGCGACCGAGACGATGCCGTCGTTGGCACCGAGCACGGCTGCACGCAGCCAACCGCTGCGGTCGCTGCGATGGGTTTCGGTGGGTTGCGCAGGCATGTCTGGCTCCATTGGCTACCAGGAGCGTATGCCAAGCCATCGCCAGCGGTGTGACCGTCTTGCATCGCATCGGGCCGCGTAGTGCCCATGGATGGAAATCTCAGACCTGGCCGATGACCGCGATTCTTCCATGACCTACGGTTATAGTGCGGGCCTTGCGGTGGCTGGGGAGTATCCCCACATCGTCCCACCCCTTCACGTTTGCGAGCCTGCCCTTGTCGAGTCCCAGCCACGTTGCCGAAACGCCGATCACCGAACGCGCGGAACTGGTGCAGGTCCTCGCCTCCGGCGAGAAGCCCAGCGCAGACTGGCGGATCGGGACCGAGCACGAAAAGTTCGGTTTCCAGCTCGACGACCTGCGCGCGCCCACCTTCGAAGGTGAGCGCGGCATCCAGGCGTTGCTGACCGGCTTGACCCGCTTCGGCTGGGAGCCGGTGCAGGAAAACGGCCACACCATCGCGCTGCTGCGCGACGGCGCCTCGGTGACGCTGGAGCCGGCCGGCCAGCTGGAACTGTCCGGCGCTGCGGTGGAAACCCTGCATCACACCTGTGTGGAAACCGGCACCCATCTGGACGAAGTGGCCCAGGTGGCCGGCGAGTTGCAGCTGGGATTCCTGGGCATGGGCTTCCAGCCGAAGTGGCGCCGCGACCAGATGCCGTGGATGCCCAAGGGCCGCTACCAGATCATGAAGAACTACATGCCCAAGGTCGGCTCGCTCGGCCTGGACATGATGACGCGCACCTGCACGGTGCAGGTCAATCTTGATTACGCCACCGAATCGGACATGGTGCAGAAGTTCCGCGTGTCGCTGGCACTGCAGCCGATCGCCACCGCCCTGTTTGCCGATTCGCCGTTCACCGAGGGCAAGCCCAACGGCTACCTGAGCTACCGCTCGCACATCTGGACCGACACCGACGCCGACCGCACCGGCATGCTGGATTTCGTGTTCGAAGATGGCTTCGGCTACGAGCGCTACGTCGATTACCTGCTCGATGTGCCGATGTATTTCTCGTATCGCAACGGCGTCTATGTCGATGCCAGCGGGCAGAGCTTCCGCGATTTCATGCAAGGCAGGCTGCCGGCGTTGCCGGGTGCGCTGCCTACCTTGCGCGACTGGTCGGACCACATGACCACCGCATTCCCGGAAGTGCGTTTGAAGAAATATCTGGAAATGCGCGGCGCCGATGCCGGCCCGTGGAATCGCCTGTGCGCGTTGTCGGCATTCTGGGTCGGGCTGCTGTACGACCAGACCGCGCTCGATGCGGCCTGGGACCTGGTCAAGGATTTCAGCCCGACCGAACGCCACGCCTTGCGCGACGGCGTGCCCAAGCATGCGCTGGGCTTGCCGTTCCGCAACGGCACCGTGCGCGACCTGGCGGTGGAAGCGGTCAACATCGCCCGCGAAGGCCTGCGCCGGCGCGCACGGCTGAATGGCGATGGTCAGGACGAAACCGGCTTTGTCGATGTGATCGCCGAGATCGCCGAGAGCGGCGTCACCGCCGCCGAGCGCAAGCTCGCGCTGTATCACGGCGCATGGAACGGCGATATCGACCGCGTGTTCCGCGAGTTTGCGTACTGAGCAATGCTGTCTGGCTGAGCGCGCCGCGATGCGGCGCGCTCAGCCGTGCCTGCCTGTGTGGGCGATGCGCCGTCGGTGTAGGGCCTTGTGTGTGCGCGGCTTCCACCCTGGCGCTTAATGTGCGCGGTCGCCGGCATGCTCGGCGATATTGGCCGGTGAGCGCGTTGCCGGCGCTGGATCAGCGCGATGGCTAGGTGCCGCGATGGTGTGCCGTGACACCTGCGACGATGCTGCCGTGGGCCCTGCGCCCCGGATCCGGTGTCGCGGCCGGCTGCGGTCTGCCGTCAGCGCCGCTCCGGCATGCAGGGCAGGCGCACGGTCACGCGCAGCCCGCCATGGGCGCGATTGTCCAGGCGCAGGTCGCCGCCGTGCGCCAGCACGATGCTGTGCGCCACCGACAAGCCCAGGCCGATGCCGCCGGTGCCACGGTTGCGCGAGGACTCGCCACGCACGAACGGCAGCAGCAGTTGTTCGCGCTGGGTAGGGTCGATGCCGGGGCCGTCGTCGTCGATCCACAGCACGCCATCCTCGCCATCGCGGGTGAGCTGCAGGCGCGCGCACTTGCCGTATTTCAAGGCGTTTTCGAGCAGGTTCATCACGGCGCGGCGCAATGCCAGCGGGTCGCCATCCAGGGTGATGGTCGGGCCGGGCAGCAGCGCGGCGTCGGCGCCGATATCGGTGGCGTTGTCGACCACGCTCTCCACCAGCAGGCGCAGGTCCAGCGGCGCGCGTTCGCCGCGATGGCGATCGTTCTGGATGAAATCCAGCGCCGCGGAAATCATCGCCTTCATCTCGTCGATATCGGCCAGCGCCTTGTCGCGTAGCGGCGGTTGCAGGTCGTCCAGTCGAAACGACAGCCGCGCCAGCGGTGTGCGCAGGTCGTGTGCGATCGCCGCCACCATGTGGGTGCGCTCATTGATCAGCCGGTTCAGGCGCGCCTGCATCGCATTGAACGAATCGGCGGCGCGGACGATTTCCGGCGGACCGCTGCGTTGCAGCGCGGCGGCGTGAGGATTGCGGCCCAGCCGGTCGGCGGCTTCGGCAAAACGCTTGATCGGTGCCGACAAGGCCCGTGAGAACCACCAGGCCAGCGGCACGTTGGCGAGCAGGCCGGCCAGGAACAGCAGCACGATATGGGTCTTGAATTCGGCCGACAGCCGCCGCCGCGGCGATTCCACCGTGCGCCAGCGGCCGTCGGGTTGCTGCAGTGCGGCGGTGAAGCCATCCAGCAACGGTACCCCGGGGGTCAGGCGTTCGCTTTCCCAGTCTTCGGGCGCCTGGTCCGGGCGTAGCCCGTTGCCGAACGGCGGGTCGCCGGCTCTGCGGCCGGACGCCCATTCGGGTGACGGACGTTGCCGGCTGTCGCTGCCTGCAGCATCGGTGGCATGCAGCTGGCCGGGCAGATGCCGCGGCCGGTCGCCGGCCAGTTGCGGGCTTTCGCGGTCGTCGGCACTGCGATAGAAGCGCACGCGCTGCGTGTCCACGTCCAGCCAGTGCGCCAGCAGCATCTCGGCGAAGGCGTCGCGGACCTGGCCGGGCGGTGCGGACGGCGGCTGCGCGCCGTCGTGCACCTTCAGGGTCTGGGTGCCGGCGGGCATGCGCGTGGACAGCAGCGCCACCACCTCCGGCGGGTGCACGGGCGGCTCGTAGACAGGGGTGCGCATCACCAGCAGGGCGATGCCGATGACCTGGGCGGTGAGCAGGGCCACCGCCAGCAGGACGAACGTGCGGGCAAAGATCGACAGCCCGCGACGTGCCGGTTTGCTCACAGACGCGAAACGCCCGGCAGCAGCATGTAGCCCTCGTTGCGTACGGTGCGAATCAACTCGGTATGGACGCGTTCATTGATCTTGCGGCGCAGGCGGCTGATCTGGCTGTCGATGGCACGGTCGTAGACGTCGGTATCGCGGCCGCGCGCATAGTCCAGCAGCTGGTCGCGGCTGAGCACCCGCTGCGGATGCTCGACGAAGGTGCGCAGCAATGCAAATTCGCCGTCGGAGAGGTTGATGAAGATGCCGGTCGGGTCGCGCAGGTCGCGGCGCACCACGTCCAGTCGCCAGCCAGCGAATTCGTAGACGTTTCCGCGCTGATCGGCCTGTTCGTGACTGGCCTGGCTGCGGCGCAGCAGGGCGCGCACCCGCGCCAGCAGTTCGCGCGGGTTGCAGGGCTTGGCCAGGTAGTCGTCGGCCCCCACTTCCAGGCCGATGATGCGGTCGGTATCGTTGCCCAGCGCACTGAGCATGATGACCGCCGGCGAACCGCGTTCGCTGGCCAGGGCACGCGCGGCGCTCAGCCCATCTTCTCCCGGCATCATCACGTCGAGTACGATGAGGTCCGGGCGTCGCTGCGCCATGCGCGTGCGCATGGCGGCCACGTTTTCGGCAACGTCAACCTGGTAACCGTGGGCGCTCAGAAATTCGCCGATGAGCTTGCGCAGGTCCGGGTCGTCGTCGACCACAAGAACGCAGGGTTGTTGCATATCCATGGAGGTCATCGTCGGTGGCGCGGTGTTCGGGCCGCGCAGGGTGGTGGCTACCGGATACATGGTGCTCGCAGGTGCAAGGCTGGAACACCCATCATAATGATCAAATTTGTCAATTATTGGCACATGTGCAAGGCGACATGACGGGACGGGACATCACGCAGGACACCATCGCTTCGACACTGCGCCATCCCGATGGCGAGTGCGCGCATGGCAAGGCGTTTCCGATGATGCGGGTGATCAGCCGCGACAACGGCGTGGGCCTGACCCGCGACATGGTACTGATGGCGCAGACCCTGCGCGCTGGCGGCGTGCCGGTGCAGGAACTGGGGTTCACCAGCCAGCGGTTGCAGGATACCGGGCGCGAGGTGCGCCTGTGGGCCAGTCGCGCGCTGTTCGGGCGGGTGCCGCTGCAGATCTTTTCCGAACGCGTGTATGCGCGCTGCCTGCCACTGGGGCAGGTCAACCTGTTGGTGCCCAATCCGGAATGGCTGCTGCCCAAATGGCTGCCCTTGCTGCCGAAATTCGACGCAGTGCTGTGCAAGACCCGCCACGCCGAACGGATTTTCCAGAGCCTGGGTTGCACCACGCGTTTCATCGGCTTTACCAGCCCGGATCGCTTTGATGCGCAGGTGCCGCGCCAGCGTGCCTTTTTCCATCTGGCCGGGCGCAGTACCGCCAAGGGCACGCGCGTGCTGCTGGAGACCTGGAAGCAGCATCCGGAGTGGCCGCTGCTGACGGTGGTGCAGAACCCGCGGACGGCCGGCAAGCCGGTGATGGCGCCGAATATCGATCACCGCGTGCGCTATCTCGACGATGCGGAATTACGCCGGCTGCAGAACGCGCACCTTTTCCACCTCTGTCCCTCCGAGGCCGAAGGCTTCGGGCACTACCTGATGGAAGCGCTGAGCGTGGGTGCGGTTACCTTGGCCACCGATGGCGAGCCGATGAACGAACTGGTTACGCCGGCACATGGCGTGCTGATTCCGGCGGGCGAGGTGCGCCAGCGGCGCCTGGCGTCCTACTACTACGTCGACGCAGCAGGAATCGCGCAGGCAGTGGACACCGCGCTCGCCATGCCGCAGGCCGCGCTGGACGCGCTGTCGGCCAATGCGCGTGCGTTCTATCAGGCCAGCGATGCCGCATTTGCAGCGCGCTTCCGCAGCGCAGTGTTGGCATCGCTGCCGGAGCATGCGCCGCAAAACGCTGTCGGCATTGCGCCGGTCGTAGTCGATCGTTGAGGAAGTGACGCGTCAGGCAGTGCTTGCGGTCGTGCATGACTGTGCGCAGCTGCCGGATGTCGTTCGCCAGGCCCGGCACATCGTGCGCGGCTGCAGGTCGGCATTGCCACAGAGTGCAACGTCGCTGACGTGGATGCAGTTCAGCCTGTTACCTGATTGCGCCGGTGTGGGCCGAGCCTGCTAGGGATGCCGTCATGGCGCCGAACCGGTGCGATGCACGATCGTGCAGTTGCCGGCCGGGTCGGGTGTTGCAATGACCCAATCAATGGCAACGGATCGATCCAGCACTCCCGCTGCACCGTTCACCGCGCAGTCGTTTCGCTTTGCAGGTCTGCGATGCAGGGCGACACGAACAGGTTGCCGCGATATGCGCCGGCCAGGGTCCTGATCGCCACGAGTGCCCAGACCACACCGAGCACGACGACCAGGACGACGCCAAAACCAGTGAAGAACATCAGCTGCAGCCGTGCGCCGAGCTTCAAGGTGGCCAGCGCGTAGACACCGAGCGGGAAGGTAAAGCCCCACCAGCCCAGATTGAATGGCACCTCTGCACGGAAATAGCGTGCGGTGATCAGCACAGACAGCAGCAGCCACCAAGCGCCCAGGCCCCAGAACAGCAGGCCGCCGATCGTGCCGATGCCTGCGGCGATCTGCCCGAGCCCAGCCAGCCCGTGTGCCGCGAAGATCGCCGGGGCGTCGTCACCCATCACCAGCATGCCTAGCGCACCGGTGCCGATCGGGCCGAGCGACAACCAGCTCGATGCTGCCATGCTGGCCGGCGGCAACTGATGCAGGGCCATGCGCAGCAGCAGGATGACCAGGATGCTCATCGCCACCGGTACCGAATACGCCCACAACGCGTAGCTGGCGATCAGCACCGCGAACCGCGTGCCCGCATCGGCAAGGTGCGGAGCCAGCAACCCGCCGCTGGCCGCCGCCACTTCGGCCGCCACTACCGGCAGCAGCCACACGGCGGTCATCTGCTCGATGCGGTGCTGCTGCCGGGTGAACATCAGATACGGCACGCCCGCCCCGCAGGCCAAGGCCATCGCCACGTCCACCCACCACAAGGTCTCGGCCAGCGGCAGCACGGCGCTGCCCCAACGCGGCACGCCGTACAGCAGCAGACCGTTGATGATGGTCGCCAGGCCCATCGGGATGGTGCCCAGGAACATCGAGGCGCCAGCGTGCCCCAGGATCCGCCTGGCTTCATCGAAGAACCGCACCCAGCGCGTGGCATACAACAGCGCGAAGACCGCAAACAGCGCAGCGTTGCACATCCACAGGCACTCGCCGACCGCAGCCAAGCCTGGAGCCCGCCACGGCAGTTGCCCGAGCGCCAGCGCGAAAATTCCGGTGCCCATGGTGGCAGCGAACCAGTTCGGGGTGAATTGGCGGATGACTTCGCGCGGGCCGGACAGCGCCTTGAACGGGCGCAGCCTCTGGGTGACGGGCAGTGCAGTCGCAGTGGACATGGCAGCGGGTGGCACGTCGCAGAATGTGATGGCAACAGTGTCCAGTGGCAGGACGTAGCTGTAAAACGGGTAATATCGCTATCAAATACTTGTAAAGCAGGTAGGTTGTGCGGCTGACGTTGCGGCAACTTCAGATCTTTTGCGCCATCGCCCAACAGGGCAGCACCACCAGCGCCGGGCTGGCGGTGGCGTTGTCGCAGTCGGCCACCAGTGCCGCGCTCAATGAGCTGGAACATGCGTTGGGAACGCAGTTGTTCGATCGCGTCGGCAAACGCCTGGTGCTCAACGATGTGGGCACGGCGCTGTTGCCGCAGGCGCGCAGGCTGCTCGATGGCGCGCAGCAGATCGAGGCGGGATTCGAGCCTGGCGCTGCGGCTTCTACAGGCCGTTTGAAGATCGGGTGCAGCACGACGATCGGCAATCATGTGTTGCCGCTGGTGCTGCATGCGCTACGCAAGCAGACGCCGGCGCTGCGCGTGGATATGGAAAGCGCCAATAGCAGCGCCATCGCGCGCAAGGTGGCCAACTTCGAGCTTGACATGGGGTTGATCGAAGGACCCTGCCATCTGCCGGAGCTGCGTGCCGAACCATGGTTGGTGGACGAGTTGCTGGTCGTGGTCGGGCGCCGGCATGCATTGGCCAAGCGGGCCAAGGTCACGTTGACCGACCTGCGCGATGCCGACTGGCTATTGCGCGAGCCTGGCTCGGGGACGCGCGAAGAAGTCGAGCAGTTGCTGTTGCGGCATCTGCATGCATTGTCCGATACCCGGCAAATCGGCAGCTCGGAAGCGATCAAGAACATGGTGGTGCAGGGCCTGGGGGTGAGTTGCCTGTCGCGCTGGGTGGTGGACGAGTTGATCGCAGCGAAGAAGTTGAAGCCGTTGACCGGTGGGCTGCCGCGATTGACCCGGCGTTTCTTTCTGGTGGCCCATCGCGACAAGTTTTTTTCGCCCGCTCTCGGGCGCTTCCACGCCACCTGCCTGCAGTTCAAGCACGAACACGAGCAGCGCTCGCAACCTTAGCTGCGACGTTACGATGCTGCGCAAATCGCCTGCGGCGATGCAGCAGGGCGACTGTCGCGGTCGTTTCCCGCCATCGCATGCAACTGCGACGCCGCTGATGTGAGGGCGGTTACTTTCTGTCGAGCGCGGCGTTGGTATCGACTGCCGGAACCCCATCGGCATCGCTTTTTTCATCCAGATGCTTATACTGCCCCCCAGTATTTCGGGTCGAGGGTCGGCATGCCGCATTCGCCGCTGGAAAAGAAGCGCGCGCTGGCGCGGGTACGGCGGTTGCGCGGGCAGTGCGACGCACTTGAGCGCGCGCTGCAGTCGGGCGCAGACTGCGCACCGGTGCTACAGCAGATCGCCGCGATCCGGGGGGCCGTCAATGGGCTGATGTCGCAGGTGCTTGAAGCGCATATCCGTGAAGACTTCGGACATGCCGCTGCGTCCGATGCGCAACGCGCCGAGCGGGTCCAGGACCTGCTCGGGCTGGTCCGGTCCTACCTCAAATGAACTCCCACCGGGCCGGCGCATGCCGCGTCCGTCCTCGAACATCCTCGTCAGGAGCGCTATTCCAATGAAATCCCGTGCAGCAGTCGCATTCGGACCCGGCAAGCCGCTGGAAATCGTCGAGATCGACGTCGCACCGCCGAAGGCCGGCGAAGTGCTGGTCCGCATCACCCACACCGGCGTGTGCCACACCGATGCCTTCACGCTGTCCGGCGATGACCCGGAAGGCATCTTCCCGTCGGTGCTGGGCCACGAAGGTGGCGGCATCGTCGAGCAGATCGGCGAGGGCGTGACCAGCGTCAAGGTGGGCGACCACGTCATCCCGCTGTACACGGCCGAATGCCGCAAGTGCAAATTCTGTCTGTCGGGCAAGACCAACCTGTGCCAGGCCGTGCGCGCCACCCAGGGCAAGGGCCTGATGCCCGACGGCACCACGCGCTTCTCCTATAACGGCGAGCCGATCTACCACTATATGGGCTGCAGCACCTTCAGCGAATACACCGTGGTGCCGGAAATCTCGCTGGCCGTGGTCAACCCGGACGCGCCGCTGGAGAAGGTGTGCCTGCTCGGGTGCGGCGTCACCACCGGCATCGGTGCGGTGCACAACACCGCCAAGGTCAAGCCGGGCGAGAGCGTGGCGGTGTTCGGCCTGGGCGGCATCGGTCTGGCGGTGATCCAGGGCGCGGTGCAGGCCAAGGCCGGGCGCATCCTGGCCATCGACACCAACCCGGGCAAGTTCGACCTGGCGCGCAGCATGGGCGCCACCGATTGCATCAACCCCAAGGATTACGACAAGCCGATCCAGGAAGTGATCGTCGAGTTGACCGATGGCGGCGTGGATTTCAGCTTCGAGTGCATCGGCAACGTCAACGTGATGCGCTCGGCGCTGGAGTGCTGCCACAAGGGGTGGGGCGAGAGCGTCATCATCGGCGTGGCCGGTGCCGGCCAGGAAATCAGCACCCGTCCGTTCCAGCTGGTCACCGGCCGCGTGTGGCGCGGTAGCGCCTTCGGTGGCGTCAAGGGGCGCACGCAATTGCCGGGCATGGTGGAGCAGTCGATGAAGGGCGAGATCGATCTCGATCCGTTCATCACCCACACCATGCCGCTGGAAGAGATCAATGAAGCCTTCGACCTGATGCATGAAGGCAAGTCGATCCGCACCGTGATTCATTTCTGACCACACGGCCAGGAGCGGCGCGCGGCCGCTTCCGCGCACGTGGGACCGAGACTCCGGGAGGGGCATGATGGCTAACGTGTCGATTCATCCTTCGGTAGATGGTGGCGTTGCGCGAGGCGGTGCAGAAAACTTTCAAGGGGGAACCCTCGAATGCCACTGCGCCAGCGACAAGGTGGTGGTGGAAGTGGGTGCGCAGACCGCACACAACCACGCATGCGGTTGCAGTAAGTGCTGGAAACCCGAGGGCGCCACGTTTTCGGTGATTGCGGTAGCGCCGCGCGACAAGGTCAAGGTGCTTGCGCACGAGGAAAAGCTGAAGATCGTCGATGAAAGCGCGACGATCCAGCGACACGCCTGCACGGCATGCGGCGTGCATCTGTTCGGCCGGATCGAGAACAAGGAGCACGCGTTCTACGGGCTGGATTTCGTGCACACCGAGCTGTCCAAGCAGCAGGGGTGGTCGGCGCCGGGCTTTGCCGCGTTCGTCTCGTCCATCATCGAAACCGGCACCCCGCCGGAGCAGATGGACGGCGTGCGCACGCGTCTGACCGAGCTGGGGTTGACGCCCTATGACTGCCTGTCGCCGGGATTGATGGATGCGCTGTCTGCGCAGGTAGCGCGCAAGAAGGGCTTGTTGCATTGATGGTCCAACCCTGCGGCCGGTGATCCGGCTGCAGGGTTTTCTCTTCGCAAGGAATTTTCATGGAACGTATCGAACACCGCGCCTGTTTTGGCGGTTGGCAGGATGTGTATCGGCATCAATCGCAGAGCCTGGGTTGCAGCATGCAGGTGGGCATGTATCTTCCTCCCCAGGCCGCCGACGGCCCGCTGCCGGTGCTGTACTGGCTCAGCGGCCTGACCTGTACCGAGCAGAACTTCATCAGCAAGGCCGGTGCGCAGCGCTATGCCGCCGAGCATGGGGTGATTGTGGTGGCCCCGGATACCAGCCCCCGTGGCGACGATGTGGCCGATGCAGAGGGCTACGACATCGGCAAGGGCGCCGGCTTCTACGTCGATGCCACGCAGCAGCCCTGGGCTGCGCACTACCGCATGTACGACTATGTGGTGAACGAATTGCCGGCGCTGATCGAAGCGCACTTTGCCACCACCGGGGCGCGTGCGATCAGCGGCCACTCGATGGGCGGGCATGGCGCATTGACCATCGCCCTGAAGAACCCGGGGCGCTATCGCAGCGTATCGGCGTTCTCGCCGATCGTGGCACCCAGCCAGGTGCCGTGGGGCGAGAAGGCATTCGGACACTATCTTGGCGACGATCGCGACAGCTGGAAGGCGTATGACGCCACCGCCCTGATCGCGCAGGCCCAGGAGCGTTTGCCGCTGTTGATCGATCAAGGCGACGCGGACGAATTTCTGGAAAACCAGCTGAAAACCCGGCTATTCGAAGACGCTGCCAAGGCGGCGGCATACCCGGTGACCGTGCGGATGCAGCCCGGCTACGACCATAGTTATTACTTCATCTCCAGTTTCATTGGCGAGCACATCGCGCATCATGCTGCGGCGCTGCGTGGTTGATCCTGGTTGGGCGAGTCGTGGCTGGTCGAGGGAGTTGTAGAGCGCGTGACACGAGCTGGCGAAAGGTGGCGCGCTCGGCGTTGCTGTATTGCCTGCGCTTGCGCGATGAGTAAAGCGGCGAGCCGATGTCCCTTCTCCCCCGGGAGAAGGTGCCCCACAGGGGCCAGTGAGGGTGCGGGCGAAGCGCTGGCGAAGTCTGGGTGCAGATTGGCTTCGCCCCATATCCTCGCCCCCCTTCGTGCCCCTGCCCGCGCTTGCGGCGCGGGCAGGGGCACGCGTGCCAATGGCGCGCAAGCCTTGGCTCTACGCCGGGAGGAGAGAGGGGCAACAATCTCGCGTGCGAAAGTTCGCACTGAACGCGGCCATGCGCGATAGCACTTGCCTGCACCGCAGTTCCTGCGTGCCGCACGCATGCTGCGTGTCCATGGTGCTCCCCGGCTCGCGCCCGCGGCAGCGTGATCCTGTGCGTTGCGCGGTGTGTGCATCAGTCGAGCAGCCATTGCGTCCAGGCCATGTCGGTCGCCCGCCCGATACCGCCGGTCACGGCCCCGCACTCCAGCGTTGCGCTCCTGCAAGAATCCTCCCGCAACGCTTGACATGGCTGCACCTGTCAGATATTTCTTACGCATGAAAAGTGGTGGGGCAACGACAGGGGATCGACTGCTGGAGATTCTTTCGGCGCTCGATAATCCGCACCGACTGAGGATTATTGCGGCGCTGCAAACCGGTGGCCGCAACTACATCAGCAGCCTGGCGCGAGAAGTGGGGATCAGCCGTCCGCTCTTGCATCTGCATTTGAACAAGCTCGAGGCCGCAGGTCTGGTGACCAGCCAGCCCGAGGTGTCGCATGACGGAAAAGCGCTCAACTACTTCGAGGTCAGCGCCTTTCGATTGGAACTTTCACCTTCGGTCATTGCGGACGCAGCGACATCGCTGACCGACAAGACGGAAAAATAGGAGACGGCCTTGTCGGAGCATCTGTATCTTTTGACCATCTGCCTGCCGCTGGGCACGATTCTGCTGGTTTTCGGCATGCGCTATCTTGCCGCGATCAGGCAGGCCAAGGCGCAGCTGGATCACAACCAGGCCTACCGTGAGCTGGCCGAGAAAACGCAGGTTGCCTTGAACGACATGCGTATCCGCCTCGACGGTATCGAAAGAATTCTCAAGGACGTCGAATGATCGCGAGCGAGACTGACGCCAGCGGTGCTGCATCGAGGCGGACTGCGAGCGACGTGCCGCTCTGGCGGTTGTATGGCTTGCGCGCCGGCTATCTGCTGCTCGTGGTCGGCCTGGGCGTACAGGTCTGGCCGGGTATCGTGCTGCGGCACGACAGCTGGGAACTGATGGAGGGCGTGGTGCAGTGCATGCTGGGAGCGATGGGGCTGCTGGCATTGCTTGGCCTTCGCTATCCGCTGAAAATGCTGCCGCTGCTGCTGTTTGAAATTGCATGGAAGTCGATCTGGCTCGGCGTCGTCGCCGCGCCCCGGCTGCTGCACGACCGGATGGATGTCGGTACCTGGTCCACGCTGTCGGCCTGCCTGCTGGTCGTGGTCTTTCCGATCTTGATTCCGTGGGGTCACATCGTCTCGACGTTCATTCGCATGCCCGGCGACCGCTGGCGTTGACTGCTTTCTCGCTTCGCACACCCCCCGCAACCACTGGACACTCCATGGCGTACGACATTCAAGCTCGCCCGCAGTTCTATGCGCGCGTCGCTGGCGCGCTCTATCTCGCCGTCATCGTCCTGGGTGGTCTGGCAGAGGGCTATGTAGCGAACGCTTTGGTAGTGCCTGGCGATACGCAGGCCATGCTCCACGCCATCGTGCAGCATGCGCAGCTCTGGACGCTGGGGCTGGCTGCGAATCTGGTGGTGCCGCTGATCGCAGTGGTGCAGCTATGGATCGAATACATGTTGCTGCGGCCTGCGGGAAGAGGCTTGGCGCTGTTGTTCGTGTTGTTGAATAGCGCATCGCTCGCGGTGGAAGCCGTCAGCAAGTTGTTTCAGTTGATGGTGCTGCCATTGGCTTCCGGCAGCACGTCGGCGGCCGATCCTGCGCATGGCTTCTCGCTGGCCGCGCTGGCGTTGTTGGGACATGAGATTGGCTTCAACATTGCGCTCCTGTTTTTTGGCGCTGCCTGCCTGGTCAGTGGCGCGCTGATATGGCGATCGCGCTATCTGCCCAAGTTCGTTGGCGGATTGATGACGTTGGCTGGGCTCAGTTATCTGGTGGCCTCGCTTGCCGAACTGCTGGCGCCTGCATTTGCCAAGCTGATCAATCCCGGCATTTTGTTGCCGGTTCTGGTCGGCGAGACGACGTTTTGCCTGTGGCTGTTGATTCGCGGAGTTGACCGGCGGCAGTGGGATGCAAGGGCTGCGCTGATGTAGACGCGATAGCCCTTCTCCCCTCGCGAGAAGGTGCCCTGCTGGGCTGGATGAGGGCACGGGGGAAGCCTCGTGCAGTTGGAACATGCGAGTGCTTCGCGCCGTACCCTCACCCCAACCCCTCTCCCGGCGGGAGAGGGGCTTGCCACCGCGTATCTGAAAGTTCGCGTCACGTAGGTACGGCGATATCGTTTTTCTCCAAGTTCGAGTCCACGGCAAACGACAACGAAAACGACAGCGGCAGCGGCAGCGAAAAATCGAAAGTTGACGCCAACAACCAAGCTAGCGCACCACCTGTGTCGCAAGCTTCGCCAACCGACGCATCGCGCGTTCCAGCGGTTCGCTCCACGGCTGGCCGCAGGTCAGGCGGAGATGATCTGCGTAGTCGCCACGGCTGGAGTACAGATGACCCGGCGAGGTGCCGATGCCGTCGGCCAATGCGGCGTCGAACAAGGCCTGGCCACTCCCACCATCGGGCAACTGCAGCCACAGCGATAAGCCGCCTGCCGGGTCGCCGACGCGTGTGCCCTGTGGCCAATGCCGCACGATCGCATCGCGCAGGCGCTGGCCGTTGTCGGCCAGGGTGCGGCGTAGCTTGCGCAGGTGCCGTTCCAGATCGTGGTGCGCGAGATAATCGGCCAATGCCAGTTGCGGCAGGCTGGCGCTGCCAACGGTGGAAAAATACTTGGCGCGTACCAGCGCATCGGTCCAGTCGCCGCCGAGCAGCCAGCCCACGCGCAGCCCCGGCGCCAATACCTTGGAAAACGAGCCGCAGGTGATCACGTTGTTGTGCGTGTCGAAATGCCGTAACGGACGAGGATGCTGACCCGACCAATCCAGTTCGCGGTAGATATCGTCCTCGATCACCACCGTGCCATGTCGGGCGCAGCTGTCGAGCAGTGCGCGCTTGGCGTTGTCGGGGGTGAGGCTGCCATTGGGATTGTTGAAGTTGGGCACCAGCACCGCTGCGCGCGCCGGCGTGCGTTGCAGCAGTGCATCCAGACGGGCGACATCGATTCCCGCGCCGGTAAGGTTGGGCACTTCCAGCACCTTGAGTCGCAAGGCGGCAACGGCTTGCAGGATGCCGTGGTAGGTAGGTGTCTCCACCAGCACTACATCGCCCGGCGTGGTCACCGTGCGCAGTGCCAGGCTGATGGCTTCCATCGCGCCGGCGGTGATCACCACTTCTTCCGCAACCACGCTGGCGGCGCAATGTGCGTAACGCTGGGTTATCTGCCGGCGTAAAGCGGCGTCGCCCTGGGGCGGGGCGTAGTCGAGCGCGGCAGTGCGGTGTCGACGCAACTGCCGCGCCAAGGCCGCGGCCAGCTGCGTGCCGGGCAGTAATGCATGGGCCGGCGTGGCCGTATGCAGTGGCACCAGGTCGGTACGGGCGACGGTATCGAGCACGCGCTGCAGCGCCGGGTTGTCGACCATGCCGGGTTTGCGTTGCCGCGCTGCCCTGGCCGCGACCGGTGCGGCTGCGGCGATGGTGCGGACGAAATAGCCCGAGCGCGGACGCGCCTGCACCCGTCCTTCGCGCTCAAGCTGCAGGCAGGCCTGCACGGCGGTGGCCACACTGACGCCATGGGTCGCGGCCAGCTGCCGGATCGACGGCAATCGCTCGCCCGCGCGCAGGGTGCCGGCCTCGATCCGCTGCCGCAACTGCGTCGCCAATGCCTCGTACAGCAACATGCTTCCGGCTCCATCTGTACTGGTCAACTTGCAGCGTATCTGAATCTGTCATGGTTGCGCATGGCCCTGCAGACTGAACGTGCCCGATGAATGCGTCGGGCCCCTGTCCTGCCTGTGAGGTCGATCGTGCCTAGTGTCGATATCGTCGCTGTTGCTCTGGTTGGTACGCATCGTCACTGCGTCTGCGCTGCGCGATCGCGCGTGCAGCGCAGCGACGCCGCCACATCGGGCAATCGCAGGCATTGGCGCTGCGACAGGCAGGCCGCGTGCGACCGGAGCGTTGCATGAGCGCGGCGCTTGCCGCTGGGCGCGCATCGGCAGGCGCGTCGCGCCGTGCGCTCTGGCAGTTGCTGGTTGCCGAAGTGATGATCGGCTCGGTTGGCGTATTCGTGCACGAGAGCGGGCAGGACCCGGTAACGGCGGTGTTCTATCGCTGCCTGTTCGGTGCATTGTTTCTCTCCGTCTGCGGCTTGATCGGCGGGCAGTTGCGCGGGCTGTGGCACGAGCGTGCGTTGGTGCGCGATGCGGCGATCAGTGGTGTGCTGCTGGTGTTGAACTGGGTGGCATTGTTCGCCGGCATGGCGCGCTCGTCGATCGGCGTGGCGACGATGGTGTATCACGTGTTTCCGTTCGTGATGCTGATCCTGGCGGCGTTACTGCAGGGCGAGCGCACGCGGCGCGCCGATCTTGGCTGGACGCTGCTGGCGTTTGTGGGCGTGGCGTGTTCGGCCGATCCGGCGCGGCTGTGGCAGGCGGCCGACCGCGGCTATCTGCTCGGGATTGCGCTGACCCTGCTGGCGGCCCTGCTATGCGGCGCATCCTTGCTGATGTCGCGACGCATCAGTCGCGAGCGGCCGTTGGCGGTGGTCACGGTGCAGTGCTGGGTCGGGACGGTGCTGCTGGCCTGCTTTTCGAGCAGTGCCGCGTTGCATCCGGGCATGCATTGGGTGTGGCTGGTGGGCCTGGGCGTGATCCACAGCGGGATCGTGTATGTGTTGTTTTATTCGGCGTACCGGCATCTGCCGGTGGCCACGATCGCGGTACTGGCCTTCGTGTACCCGCTGGTCACGCTGCTGCTGGATTATCTGCTGTATGGCCACGCGCTGGTGCCGGTGCAATGGCTGGGCCTGACCCTGATCGTGCTCGGCACGCTGGCGGTGAATCTCAAATGGCGCTGGCCACGCCGCGCATTGGCGCGGGCATGAGCGTGCGCCGCCACGCATGCAGCATGGCGACGCACACCGTCAACGCACGTCGCGCATTTCCCAGTGATGGCCGGCCAGGGCCTGCATGCGCTGTTTGAACAGGTCGCCGGGGATGCTGGTGGTGGCGACCAGGTCGATGCGCAGATCGTCCTGCTTGCCGGTGACGGTGGCCGACGGATCGGTGATGCCCAGTGCCGGGTCCACCTCGTCCGGGTCGGCCTGGAGCTGGCGCCAGCGATCGAACCAGGCCGGATCGCGCAGTGCGGCCTGCAACTGTTCGGCGAACGCCTCGGCGCCGTTGGCGGTGAAGCTCACCGATGGCGCGCTGCCGCGGGCGAGCTTGGGGTCGGGCAGGCTGATCGAGTAGCTGACAGGCATGGACACACTCCGTTGAATGACGGCGGCACACTAGCCGAGGCGGGGTGAGAACGCCGTCGAAGACCGCGTGCCGTCACGCGCTTGCTTCAGGCAGAAAAACCATGCGGTTCGGCGGCGAAGGCCACCGCCAGCGCGCCCTTGCCCACGTTGACCATGCCGGTCAGGCTCATCACGCTTTCGAACAGTTCCACGCCCTGGCTCTGGCAGGCGGCCTGCAACGCGGCATAGCCGGGCAGGGCGTGCAGCTCGGCCAGCTCGCCGCCATAGCCCACGCACACGGTGGGTGTCATCAGGCCCTCGCGGAGCTTGCGCACGGTGAAGCCGAACAGTTTTTCGGCCGACGGCTCGAAGCCCTTGAGCTTGGCCACCGGTTCGGTGACGCCGCGATACGCGCGCAGCACCGGCTTGATATCCAGTGCGCTGCCCAGCGCGGCGCCGATCAGACCCACGCTGCGATCGCCCTTGGTGCGTGCGCGCGCACGCAGGTAATACAGATCGCGCGGAATCATGTAGCCGTAGGTGTGCTCGGCCAGTTGCTCCAGCCGCGCGCGGATCGCCGCCACGCCCTGGCCCTGCGCGCGCAGGCGCACCGCTTCCACTGCGGTGATGCCCTGGCCGGCGAACAGGTTCAAGGTATCGATCACGCGCAACGCGAACGGCGAGCTGTGGCCTGCGGCCTGACGGATCGGCTTGTAGTCGTTGAGGATCGCGAAGCTGGCCTGCATGGCGTTGTCGTAGATCTGGCTGCGCAGCTTGGAGATGGTCAGGCAGAACACGTGGTCGTAATCGATGACCAGGCGCTGCAGGAACAGGTCGCGGATCTGGTTGACCGAAAACGGCGTGGTTTCCGCCTCGTGTCCGCGTTCGGCCACATGCGCCTGCAGAAAGCTCAGCGTGGCCTCTTCATCGCGGTGATCGGCCAGCACGGCTTCGCCGATGCGGACGCTGATCGGCAGCACGATCACGTTGTTGCGTTGGATGAAGTCCTGCGGCAGATCGCACGCACTGTCCACCACGATTCCGATGCGCATCGTCGCCCCCTCCGGCTATTGCGTCGTCTCTATAAGTGCAAACGCTATCGCAAAACCGGCCTGGCGCGTAGACCCATCGGCTGACTGCCTGCGCCGGACCCAGCCCTGGCCCTGGCCAGGCATCCGTCTACGGCCTGCCTGCTGGCGAGATGCGGCCACGTCACCGTCCACCGGGCGGCCACCAGGCCGGCGCTGGCCGGGGAGGCATGTGGCTCTGCACCATTTGCGTGCCAGGCCGGGCCGGAACACTGAGCGGTACATGGCGCCTGGCGGGGCCAATGGTGGCGAACTGAGGATCAGGACACGTTCGGGCTGCAAGGTAGCGCCCGTTATCGTGCTTGGCGGGGCTGTCCTG
The DNA here is from genome assembly GCF_040182365.1 of Xanthomonas sp. 10-10. Lineage (NCBI taxonomy): Bacteria > Pseudomonadati > Pseudomonadota > Gammaproteobacteria > Lysobacterales > Lysobacteraceae > Xanthomonas > Xanthomonas sp. 10-10. The sequence goes on along the minus strand of NZ_CP144460.1, from coordinate 4,159,300 downwards.
CCGGAATCGCTATAGCTCCTGTCGCGGCGCCGCTGCTAGGGTCGGCCGCAACCGCTGCAGGGCGGTCCTGGGAGCGCCGCACTGGCGCCGCCGCGCTGAACACCATGGAGAGTCCAAATGCACACCACCCCATCCGACACCCTCACGCAGACCGCTGCGCAGGCGCCCACCACACGGCGGCGCGCATCGCGCTGGTGGAAGGCCGCGCTGGCAATCGGCCTGGTAGCGCTGGCACCGGCGGCGCTGGCCGGGCCGTACAAGATCTTTGGCAACCACTATGCATGGGTCAACAATTTCAACGATCCCAACAACATCATCCAGGGCACCTTCGGCACCGGTAGCACGCCGGAGCTCACCGTCACCTTCAACTTCGCCGACTACAACCTGTACGGGTATCCGGCGATCGTGCGCGGCTGGCATTACGACTGGAATCCGACCACCGACACGTTGTTCCCCAAACAGATTTCCTCGATTTCCTCGCTGCCGTTCAAGTTCACCTACAGCGCCGGCGGCACCAACCTGGCGGGCGACTTTGCCTACGACATCTTCTTCCGCTGGGACACCGCCAAGGGCAACCCGCAGCTGGAAGTGATGATCTGGGGCGACCATAACTCCTGGCCGATCGGCACCGTCACCGCCACCAAGGTGATCACGGCGGGCGGGCGCACCTTCGATCTGTGGGAAGGCTTCAACTCCGGGGCCGGCTATTACGTCTACACCTTCATCCCGACCGGTACCGCCGGCCAGCCGACGCTCAAGACCAGCGGCAATCTCAACATCGATGCCAAGCCGTTCCTGACCTGGCTGCAGAACAACCGGTCCAAGGACGGCCGTTACAACAACAGCATGTATCTGCATGCGGCCGAAGCGGGGTTTGAAGTGGTGCGCGGCAATGGCTGGGCCAAGGTCAGCGCCACGATGGATGCCAAGTAAGCCCCATGCGTCGCGCATGGGCCGTCAGCGCAGCGGTCGGTCCATGCAGGCGCGTGCGGGCAATGGTCTGCACTGTGGTCTGCGCACTGCGACCCGATGGCGGCTGCCGCTGAAAGATGCCGTATCGAACAACGATGTGGTCGTTTGGGCGGCGCATGCAAACGCATGCGTCGCGCATCGGACGAGGCCACGGTGATCGGTCTGCAGGGATGGCCATGTTCGCGCCCCGTCAGTGCGCGGGCATTCGGCGTGGCGCGAAGGCGTCATTGCGCCGGATGTGTCCACGGTCACCGCCCACCCGCTTGCGTGTTGCCAGATGGCGAGCGTGGCCATCCATCCATCCATCATCGGAGTTCACCTCATGCACGTACACGCTCGTTTCCGTCTGTCCTTGCGTTGCGGCGTTTTGCCGCGCGCCGCTGCACTGGCCCTGGTACTGGTCGCCTCCAGCGCCAGCGCCGCGACCGGCGAGACCAAGGTCTATGGCACGCAATACGCTTACAACAATAATTTCAACGACAACACCAACAACATCAAGGCGACGTTCGGCTCCGGCAGCACACCCAGCCTGACCGTCACCTATAACTTGCCTAGCGGGCAGTTGTACGGATATCCGGCGATCTGTCGCGGTTGGCATTACACGATGAACCCGGCCACCGACAGCTATTTCCCGCATCAGGTCTCGAAGGTAGGCAGCCTGAGCGGCACGCTGGCCTTTACCACCAAGGGCAGCGGACAGACCGGCGACTTTGCCTACGATCTGTTTTTCCGCAAGGACACCAGCAAGGGCAATCCGCAGCTGGAAGTGATGATCTGGGGTGCCAACAATTCCTACCCGCTGGGCACGTTGACTGCGTCCAATGCATTCAGCTCCGGCGGTGTGACCTACGATCTGTGGGAAGGCAATAATTCGGCCGCAGGCTACTACGTCTATACCTTCATTCCGCATGGCAGCGCCGGTAACAGCAATGCGCTTCCGGCCAAGGGCAACCTCAATGTCGACGTCAAGGCATTTTTGACAAGATTGCAGGCGCTACGCGGTGGCGATGGTCGCTACAGCAGCGATCTGTATCTGCAGGTGGTGGAAGGCGGTTTCGAGGTCACCGGCGGGATGGGGTCGGTATCGCTGGCCGGTTCGATCGCGGCGAAATAAGCGCGGCAACTCGCCTGTGCTGCGGTGACGCGATTGCTGCATGCAGCGTTGTAAGGCATGGCGCCTGCGCGCAATGCGTGATGCACCAGCATCACACGATGGCCGCGTCAACTCGAACCATGGCCACCACTGCAGCTGCGTTCGTGCAGCGGTGGCCATGCAGGCGTTGCCGGCACGCGCGACGATCTACAGCGCCACCAACTGGATGCTGTCGAACACGACCGCCGGGCTGAGGTAGCCGTTGTCCGGCGATCCGGATGCAAGCCCGATCTCGATGCGGTTGCTGCCGGCCTGCAGCGCCGCGGCGGGGATGTCCACCTCATACAGCGTGTTGTTGCCGCGCGTGGTGCCACGGGTGATGCCACGCGTCTTGGGCTGGTTGGGGGCGGCAGGAAGCGGTCCATTCCAGCGTGCGTTGACGGCAACCTGCGGGCGCGCGCCAACCTGCGCCAGCGGCACGAAGATCCGCAGGCGATAGCTACGGACGTCATTGGATGCCAGGGTGAAGTCGATGCGGGTCGGGGTGTTGATGCTGCGCCACTGCACGGCGGGAAAACTCCCCACGCTGCTCGATCCTACACTGTAGGTGACCGGCGCCCAGCGCATGCGCGTGTCGGACGGATGCGCACGCGGCAGCAGGTCGGCATGGCGAAATCCGGCCGGCGTGCCGTCGGGCACACCGATCTGCCATTTCACCGTGCCCGGCAAGGCCACGGCCTGCAAGGCCACCTGCGCGGTGGCATTGGCGAAGACTTCCACCTCGCGTTGCGCCACTTCCAGCTCGTTCTGGTACAGGGTCATGCGGTAGCGGCCCGGGCGCACGCCGGCAACCTGGTAATCGCCGCTGCCGTTGGCGGTGGCCCAGTACTGTGCCTGGTCGTTGCGCAAGCCGATCACGGCCGGTTGCCCGGACAGCACGCCGCCGACCCGACCGCTCACCGCACCGCGCCCGCTGCCGGCCAGATAGCCGCTCACCCCCAGCGTGGCATCGACGAAGTCGGTGCTCAGCTGCGCAGTGTTCGGTGCGCCGCCATCGGTAAACAACAGACCGTAGACGCCATGCAGGCCGCCGCGAAACGCTTCGGTCTGGGTGTGGTCGGAATACATGTAGTTGTAGAGCTCATGCGTCACGCGGGTCTTTTGCGTGGCGATATCCTTGAAGAACGGCCCGCCGGAACTGCGCTCGCGGTTGCCCATCAGCATGAACACCGCAACCCCCGAACCGCTGACCCCATGCACCTGGTCGTCGATCATGCGGCGCGCCGAATAGAACTTGGAGCTGGTGCGCCCGTCCGGCAGCAGGAAGACGTCTTCGCCTTCGATCACGCTGCCGACATTGGAGTCGGGTTCCTGTTGCGCGCTAGGCAACTTGGCGACGTTCAGGCGCGCGATGAAGCGCAGCTCGCCCACCGGTAGCAGGGTCGGTGCATAGGTGGCCATATAGATCGCATTACGGCCCTTGCGTGCGATGTAGTACTGGGTCAGATCGCCGGCCTTGGCCGACACCACGATCGCCCCGCCGACCACGCGCGCGTCCACGCTGGCGCTGCCCAGGCCCGAGGCGATATGCGAGCCCTTCGATTCGGTGGTCTGCAGCTCGTTGTCGCGGTAGCGCATCGACACGATGTCGCCGTTGTTGGCATTGACCGAAAACACCAGCTCGGCGCCGGTGTCCACCACCACGCGGTCGCCACTGCGGGTGAATCCGAAGGTGGCCAGGGCCGGTGCGCTGACGCCGCCGTACAGACACAGCGCGCATGCCAGCATGCGCAAGCTGGAGTGGAGCATGTTCAGTTCCTCAGTCGAAGCAAGGATGTGGCCACGATGCCGCTGCGCGATGCTAGGCGGGCGCGAGCTGTGCTGCGAGTGCTCAGGATGCAGAGCGTGCACCCGGTTCAAACTTCAGCAATGAACCTAAGTGCGGGTCACGCTTGCACTGCGACCTGGGGTGGAACGCGTTGATGCGTGACTGCGATGGCTGCGATTGGTCGCAGGTGTTCTAAGGCTGCTCGACCTGGCTCAGTGCGTCACGGGCGCCGGCAATGGCGGCAATCCATTGGTGGCGTTTGCCGATCACAAAGCGGTGCTCATCGCCGTTGTCCAACCGCACGGCGAGCGATGTCGGCGCTACCGGCAGCAGCCCGAACAACCGTGTCCAGCGCGGTTGCAGCGCCACGATTGCGCTCAGCGGCACGGCGAGCGAACGCGTTTGCACATTGAACGCGTGCGGCTGGAACAGCAGCGCGTCGGCAGTGAGGATCAGGCGCCCGCCCACGGCCTCGATTCCGCGCTGCAGGTTGGCCGGCGCCTGGCGCAGCACCGCGCGTTGGATCGAGCGCAATCCGCCGCCTGCAAACATCATGTCATCGGTCTGCATCGCTGGCATCGCACGTGCGGCGCGGCTGCCAGTTCCAGGCGCCTTGCGCGTTGGCCAGACGGACTTGCCAGTGCTGGGTGTCGTCGCTCAGGCAGGTGGCGGTCGCCTGCAGCTGCGTACCGAACCACTGCGGTGCGCTCAGTTCGGCGATGCCGGTCGTGCCATCCCGGCTGAGCAGCATGCTGGTGGTGGAGATCAGCACGCGCTTGTTGAAATCCACAACGCGCCACTGCTCGCCGTCCATGCCGTCGCGTTGCGCAACGGCCAGATAGCGGCTGCGATCCGGCGCGATCACCACCTGGGTACCGCCGGGGAGCTGCGTACCGCTGCGGGTGTCGATCAGCACGCCGGAAAACGTGTCGCCATCGCGGTGATGCAGCAACACGTACGCATCGCGGCGATCGCAATAGCGGTACTCGGCGCCGTCCAGCGGCGCATCGTAGGGCGGGCTGTCGTCGAATACCTGCGTGCCTGCATCGGTTGCCACTTCCAGCCGATGCGCGCCCACGCGCCGCACGCGATCGCCCGCGCCTGCGGCAAGGGCGGCGGCCTCGCGCGTGGCATCGTCCAGATCCGGGCAGTGCAAGGTCACTGCGGTGCGGGCAGGCGTGGTTGCAGCGGCAGCGATCGCTCCCGCACTCGATGACGGGGTGGATGCGGTGTCGCGCTCACAGGCGCCCAGTGCAAGCACGGTGGCAATGGCGGCGCAGCGGACGATGGCGGAAGACGGAAGGGTGGGCATGGCGTTCCAGGAAAAACAGGATCAATCGACCAGCGGGGCTGCAGGTGCCGCATGCGGTGGCGGTCGCAACAGCGCATCGCAGCCGACCGCCATAGCGCCGCCGATGGCATACATCAGCACATCGTGCAGCGTTGCGGTGTTGCCGAGCGCGATATAGGCCGCACTGCCGGGGCGCAGACCAAGCCGGTCGGCCAGATGGATGGCCTGCAAGCCTTCGATCGCGCAGCCGATGCCGATTGCCAGGGTGCAGGCCCATCCCGGCGGGCAGCCAAACACGCCGCGCAGGCCGCAATAGACCAGCGCCACGGCGAGCACATCGCCCAGGCTGCCGCGCACCCACGCACCGCCGATCCAACCGGCAGCGATCGCCACTTCGATCAGCAACAGCGCCACCGCCACCAACAGGTAGACCGCCCGCGCGCGCAACGACAGCGTGCTCATGGCGTCTTTGCGGGCTGCCGCTGGCGGCCCATGGTGAAGGTGCTGGCAAGTGGAATGCGGATGCCGCGCTGCCGGTCGTTGACGGTGACCTGCACCTGCCAGCGGCCGGGCGGGTCGCTCGCCTCCGCACGCACGGCCAGGCTGACCTGCGCCAGATACACATGGCGCGGGTCGCCTTCGATGCCCGTCTGCAGGCACGGCGCATCGACAGTGTTCTGCTCGGCATGCCCGGTGGGGTCGATGACGCGGATGCTGCACACCACATCGGCGCGGCGTTGCGCATCCAGCCCCGGATTGGACAGAAAGATCAGCACGAACATCGTATCGCCGGTCGCGACATGGTCGACCTCGTTGAAGTGCGGGGCGGTGTCGCTGGGCGTGTTCCACTTCTGTTGCCAGTCCGCATCCGGTGTCAGCAACAGGCCGGCGCCCATGTCCTGCACGGTCTTGCGGCTGGGCGATTCTGCAACCGACTCGCCCTGGGCATTGATCCACCCCGATTGCGCCATGCCCGACAGCGGCAGCAACCCGAGGGAGGCAGCGATGATGGATGATCCCAGGCGGGGTAGCAGGCGCATCGGCAGTCCTTGCGAGTGATGCCGGCAGGCTGCCGGCGATGGTGGAGACGCAGGCCGATGCACGCGCGTGCCTGCGTCGGCAAAACCATTGCGATACACGTGCATCGACGCAGGCAGCACTTGCAGCAGCTGAATGGAACAAGCGGTCCACAGCGCAGCGGCCGGCGTGAACCAGGCGCAGTGTACGAGGCGTACATGTCGATTCAGAGCGCCGGCTGCGCCTGTCTGGCGCAGCCCAGACGTGGTGTCGTTGGCGAGGCCTATTTCAGATACGCACGCGGTAGCGGCCCAGCCTGCTGCAGGTAGCGGTCGCGCAGTTCGGTCTGGCGCGAACGCATCGGCATCTCGCGCCCGCCCAACCAGAGCTGTTCGGCGTAGTGCGCAACATCCAGCGGGTCGCCTTCCCACAGCACCAGGTCGGCCTGCTTGCCCACCGCGATGCTGCCGATACGATCGGCCACGCCGAAGATCTCTGCAGGCACGCGGGTCAGACCGGCCAGACCGGATTCCCACGGCAGGCCGTTGGCCACCGCATTGCCGGCCAGCTGGCGCAGCTTGCGTGCGTTGTGCGAGGCATCGCCGCTCTGGCTGAAGCTGACCTCCACGCCGGCCGCGCGCAGGCGCGCGGCATTTTCCAGCGTGGCGCCGATCTGATCGAAGGTGGCCGGCAGATCGGCCAATGCATTGACCAGCACCGGCACCCTGGCCTGCGCCAGTTGCGGCGCCAGCTTCCAGGCTTCGGCGCCACCGGCGATGGCGATGCGCACCTTCTCGCGCTGTGCCCAGCGCAACAACTGGCGGATGTCGGCCGCGCGTTCCACCTGCACCACGATGCGACCTTGCCCGGCCAGATAGCTGGCCAGCACGCGGCGGCCCATCGGGGTCAGCAAGGAATGCGGCGAATCGGCCGGGACGCGGCCGCGCGCTTCGGCCACCAGCTGATCGAGCAGCATCCATTGCGCCGCTCGCGAGCTTCCGGTGAGATCGGACGCCGCCGCGCCGATGCGGATGAACAAGGCATGCGGGCCGACCGGGTCCGGGCTGCCGTCCAGCCGCACGATGCCGCCCTGGCCGGCGATGAAGGCGCCGCTGGTGGTGGCGCCGAGCGCGGTGAAGCCGATGCCTTCCACACGCGCCACCGGCACCAGCACCGAGTCGGGGTTGTAGGCCAGGGTGACGTCGAACTCGGGGCGCATCGGCTGCTCGGCCAGCTTGATGCCGCTGTCCACGGTGCTGTCTTCGCCGGAGACCTCTTCGATACCGATCTCGGTGATGCCGCCGAACAAGGCCGGCGTCAGCGGGCGTCCCTTGGCATCGACCACGCGAGCATCGGCTGGCGCGGCGAGGTTGCTGCCGATCGCGCGGATCACGCCGTTTTGCACCAGCACGTCGGTGTGCTGCAGCGTGCCCTGCGCGGTGGCGGTGTGCACGGTGGCATCGCGGATCAGCACCTGCTGTGCGACTGCAGGCACGGCCAGTGCGGCCATCACCAGCGCGGCCAGCGCGCGCAGGCGCGAGCGTGCGAACGCGGCGCGGCTCATCGTGCCACCTCCTGGCCCAGCATGAAGTCCGACACCGGCTGCAGTGCGCGGTCATGCCGGTCGTAGACCTGCGCACCGTCGATGTAGACCTGTTCGGCCAGCGCGTAGGAGCTGAAAGGATTGCCGTTCCACACCACCACATCCCCCATCTTGCCCGGCTCCAGCGCACCGGTCTGTTTCTCGATACCCAGCGCCTTGGCGGCGTTGCTGGTGAGCCAGCGGATCGCGCGTTCGGGCGCGATCTCGGTGCCGCTGCGGCGTGCGTTGGCGATCACCTTTGCGGCCTCCTGGTTCAAGCGCTGAATGCCTTCTTCCGAATCCGAATGCACGATGGCGCAACTGTTGGCCGGCCGGTCGACCATGGCGATGTTTTCCTGGATGCCGTCGAAGGCTTCCATCTTGAAGCCCCACCAATCGGCCCACAGCGCGCCGCAGACGTTTTCCTGCGCCAGTCGGTCGGCCAGCTTGTAGGCCTCCACGCCGTGATGGAAGGCGGCAATGTGGAAACCGAATTCCTTGGACAGGTCGAGCATGGTCGCCATCTCGTCGGCGCGGTAGCAATGGATGTGCACGCGGATATCGCCATTGATGGCGCCGGCCAGCGTGTCGAGTTTGAGATCGCGCTTGCCGCCGGCATCCCCGCTGCTGTCGTTGTCGCCGCCGCGGCTCCACCAATGCCGCTTCTTCTCGGTCTTCTTCTTCGGTGCGTTCTTCTGCAGATATTCGGCCGCATCGATGAAGGCGGCGCGGTAGCCGGCCACGTTGCCCATGCGGGTGGCGGGGCCGCCCTTTTCGCCGTACACGCGCTTGGGGTTTTCGCCGCAGGCCATCTTCAGGCCCCACGGCGCGCCGGGAAACTTCATGCCCTGGTAAGTGGTCGAGGCCACGTTCTTGAGCGTGACGCCGCGCCCGCCGATCAGGTTGGCCGAGCCCGGCAGGATCTGCAGCGAGGTGATGCCGCCGGCCAGCGCGGTGCCGAAGCCCGGGTCCTGCGGCCAGATCGAATGCTCGGCCCAGACGTTGGGTGTGACCGGTGCGGTCATCTCGTTGCCGTCGCTGTGTGCGCTGACGCCGGGGCTGGGGTAGACGCCCAGATGCGAATGCACGTCGATGATGCCGGGGGTGACCCACTTGCCGGTGCCATCGATGCGGCGCGCGTCGGCGGGCGCCTGCAATGCGCGGCCCACCGCGGCCACCTTGCCGTCGCGCAGCAGCACATCGGCATCGTCCAGCCGCTCGCCGGTGCCGGTCAGCACCGTGGCGTGCTGGATCAGCACCGGACCGGACGCAAGCGCGCGGTAGGTGCTGGGATAGGGGTCTTGCACAAACCGCGATGCTGCAGACGCAGGCCCGCACAGCAGCGCCGCGCCAAGGGCGGCGAACAGGATGGAACGCATGGATTTCCCCGGTGAAACGAAAACGTAGGCCGCAAACCTAGCCGCCAGCGCCGTGCTTGCCAAGTGCTGAAGGTGCGGTTGCGGCTGCTTCATCACATGCAAGCGTGCATGCTGTGCCGTATTCCTCAGGGGGAGCGTCGATGATTGCCAAAACAGAGCGCAACAAACAGGCCGATGTGGTGCTGGCCTTCTGGGAGCTGGCCGGCTCGGCACGCTGGTTCACGCATAACGATGCGTTCGATGCCAATTTTCGCCAGCACTTCAGCGAGCAGCATTTTGCTGCCGCGCGGGGCGACTATGCGCATTGGATGGCGCGTGCCGAAGATGCGCTGGCGCTGCTGATCCTGCTGGATCAGTTTCCGCGCAACGCGTTCCGGGGCAGTGCGCATGCCTATGCGACCGACGGGCTGGCGTTGCGTTATGCCAAGCAGGCGCTCGACCATGGGTTCGACCAACAGGTGTCTGCGCAACTGCGGCTGTTTTTCTATCTGCCGTTCGAGCACGCAGAAGATCTACAGGAGCAGGCGCGCGCCATGCAGCTGATCGCGGCCCTGGACGATGCCCAGACGACGCGTTGGGCGCAGGAGCATCAGCAGATCATCCAGCGCTTCGGGCGCTTTCCGCATCGCAATGCAGTGCTGGGACGCGAGACCACCGCGGAGGAACAGCAGTTTCTCGACGAGGGTGGATTTGCCGGTTGAGCGCCGGCGTGGCGTGCGTGCGCCACGCGGCTTGATGGGATCGGCGCCGGTGCGCAATGGCGCAACCGGCATCGTGCGCGCGCAACAAGGGCGATCAGCAGCCGCCCTGCAATCCTTCCGAGCGCCAGCCGGCGCCTTCGCCGAGCAGCAGATAGAACCCGTAGCTTTCGTAGCCGCTTTCCGACAGCACGAAGTCCAGCGTGCCATTGCCGTCGATATCGCCGAACTGCAGCAGGTGCGTCCGCAGCGGCAGGTCTTCGCAATCATCGCAGCCGCTGGCCGCGCTGCCCCGGCGGAACTGCCAACGGCTGCCGTCGTGCTCGAAGATCGCTAGCACCACGAGTACGCCGGTCGGGTTGTCCGGATTGCCGGTCTTGGTCGGGTGGTTTGCGGTGAGCACCGCCACGCGCCGCTGCGGCTGCTGTGTATCGGTCACGATCTGCAGCGACGCTGCGTCCTGCGCGCGGTCCGCCTCGAAAGCCGCCAGCGCTTGGGCCAGCGCCGCCGGCTTGACGGTCTTGCGCAGCTGCGTGGTGTCGCCCACCTGACGCAGCAACTGTGCCTGTTCGGCAGCGGTGGCGGCGCGGCCGACGAAACGCTTGCCCGGATTCAGATCCACCGTCGACAACAGCGGCGAGTGCGTCAGGGTGGGATTGCCCTTCAAGCGCAATTTCGAAGTGCCGCCGCACATGCTGTTGTCGTCCACGCTCAGCGCGGCAAGCCGCACGTTGGCGGTGGAAACGCCGTTATCGAAGGCCTGCAGCGGTTGGTTCACCAACGACTTGGGCAGGGTGGAGTCTTTCGCCACGCCCTTGCCCAACCACACCGGGATGTATTCCAACGGGTCGTCGGACGGCTGGCTGTCGTAGGTCGGCACCAGCAGCACGGCGCGGGTGGGGTCGGCGGCATGTGCGGCCAGTGGCAACAGGGCGGCCAGGGCGAGCGCGATCAGACGGGTGTGCATGTGGCGAAGTCCTTGCGGGTGTCGATCCATGAAAAAACGGGCGCTCCATGGAGCGCCCGTTTCGGTATGCAGCGGTGCGTGGCGTCGGTCGCCGCGCTCAGTATTTCGCCACGCCGTTGTCCACCTCGTCCGACCAGGCGTCGATACCGCCGGTGACGTTGTAGACGTTGCTGAAGCCCAGCCCGCGGAAATGTTCGGCCGCCTGCAGGCTACGGCCGCCGCGGTGGCACAGGAACGCCAGCGGGGTGTCCTTGGGCAGCTGTTCGATGGCGGTGCGCTCGTGCGCATCCAGGGTGCGGAACGGTGCGTTGACCGTGGCCAGCGCACGTTCGTCTGCCGGGCGCACGTCCACCAGGGTCAGCGTGCCCGCCTTGAGGCGGTCGTCGGCGTCGCGCACCGACAGCTCCTGCACCGGCTTGGGCGCGTTGGGGTTGTCGATGGCCAGGCCGCGGCCGCGGATGTCGTCCACCCAGTCGATGGTGATGCCGTCGGCGCGGCGCGCGCTGGCCAGGTCGAACTGCACGCGCAGGCCGTTGGATTCGGCGGCGATGGCGTTGGGGTTGGTCGGCGCCAGCTGGAAGTTCGGCTGGAAGTTCGCATCGATGGCCAGCGTCAGCGACGCATCCGGCGCATCGGCCAGCGCGCCCTTGAGCATCTCCACCGCGGCCGGGGTGATGGTGATCTTGGGCGGGCTGCGATCCGGCGCCTGCAGGCCGAGCATGCTGCTCAGCTCGCCGCTGTCGGCCATCTGCAGGATGATGTCGCTGCCGCCGATCAGCTCGCCATCCACATACAGCTGCGGAATGGTCGGCCAGTCGCCGTAGGCCTTGATGCCCTCGCGGATCTCCTGGTCGGCCAGCACGTTGACGTGGGCATAGTCGATGCCCAGCCCGTCCAGCACGCCGACCGCCTTGGCCGAAAAGCCGCACTGCGGCATGCCGGGCTGGCCTTTCATGAAGAGCACCACGCGGCTGGATTGCAGCAGCGTATCGATACGGGAACGCAGGGCGGGATCGAGGGACATGGCAGCACTTCGGTGAGAGCGTGGAGACCGGGCATTCTACGCCGCATGGCATCATGCGGCATGACCACGCCGGAAACGCTGTATCGCATCCCTTCCCACCCCTACCGCTGGGTGGGCTTGTTCGTCCTCTCGCAGGTCGCGGTGGCGGTGCTGTGGTGGCATCTGGGCTGGGCCTGGGGCCTGCCGGCGCTGCTGGTGTCGCATGCGGTGTTCGTGGTGCCGGTGTTCCTGCCGCGCGCACGTTTGTACGGGCCGGTGCTGGCGCAGCTGCCCGGCGCCGCGCCGCAGGTCTGGCTGACCATCGACGACGGCCCGTCCGACGACACCCCGGCCATTCTCGAACTGCTCGATGCCTACGACGCCAAGGCCACCTTCTTCGTGGTTGGCGCGCGGGCCGAGCAGCGGCCTGAACTGGTGCGCGAGATCGTGCGCCGCGGGCACGGCATCGGCAACCACAGCCATACCCATCCGCAGGCATGGTTCTGGGCATTGGGGCCGCGCCGCATGGCGCAGGAAATCGGCCTGGCGCAGCGCACCCTGGCCAGCATCACCGGGCAGGCCCCGCGGCTGTATCGCTCGGTGGTGGGCATGACCAACCCCTTCGTCGCCTCGCCACTGCGCGCGCACGGGCTGACCCGCGTGGCCTGGAGCGCACGCGGCTTCGACGGCGTGCACTGCGAGCCGGACGCCACCATCGCGCGCATCGTGCGCGACCTGCGCCCCGGCGCCATCGTGCTGCTGCACGAAGGTGCTGCGCATGGCCACAACCTGGCCATCCTGCGTGGCGTGCTGGAGGCGATGCGGGTGCGCGGGCTGGTGGGGATCGTGCCCGGAGCGAAGTAACACGCGCGGATGTCGCGTTGCCGTAGGCCTGCAATCGGGATGCGGGCGGTGCAATGGCCCGCGGCATCGACGCACGTGCGCCTTGCTGCAGCCAAACGCGGTCGGCCATACATGGCGTCCACCAATTCCCATACGCGCCGATGGGCTGTCCGGGGCCGTCATTGACGGCGTGACGCGCGGATTCCGTGCCGCAAGCCGACGTGCGTGTTGCCGGGCGCCCGCCCGGTACGTCGTGTACCGGAGCAGCCTCCTTGCCGTGGATTGCAGCGCATCCAACGTGCGCCTCTATTGACAGCGCTCCGGCCCGGATCGACCATGCGCGCCCCAGCCAGCTCTTGGGTCGCATCGTGCACGGTGTGGCCGTGCCAGCCTCAGTCGCCGTCATCGACGGCAGTTTCCGATCATGAGGCTGACAGCATGTTCTATCGCCCCGCTTCCGTGCGCGCCGCCGTGCGTGTAGATCTGAGTGTCCCGCGTGCCGGGATGACGCGGTCCTTGCTTGCGCTGGCCTGCGCGTGCCCCGCGCTGGCCGCCGCGCAGGCAAACGCCCGCGATCCGGTCGATCTGGATCGCCTGCAGATCACTGCGCATCGCGGCGCCGCCACCGAAGGCAACGATTCCTACACCGCCGATGTCGCGCGCAGTTCGACCAAGCTGGAGTTGTCGCTGCGCGACACGCCGCAGTCGGTGGTGGTGGTGACGCGCCAGCAGATCGTCGACCGCAACCTGCAATCGCTGCAGGACGTCACCGATACCGTGGCCGGCTTCAATTCGCCCACCTGGGACACCGAGCGCACCTACATCACCGCGCGCGGCTTCGAGGTGGACTACTACCGCATCGATGGCATTCCCACCGACTACAGTGGCGATGTACAGCAGAACATGGCCATCTACGACCGGGTGGAGATCGTCCGCGGCGCCAATGGCCTGACCTCCGGCGCGGGCAGCCCGGCCGCATCCATCGATCTGTTGCGCAAGCATGCCGACAGCGAGGTGCCCACCGGTCGCATCGATCTATCGGCCGGCCGATGGGACCGCTATCGCGGCACGGTCGATGCGCAATCGCCGTTGAACGCCGCCGGCACCGTGCGCGGCCGCGTGGTGACCAGCTACGAGGACAAACGCTCGTTTCGCGATTACTACAGCAAGCGGTCGTCACTGTTCTACGGCATCGTCGATGCGGATCTCAGCGATGCCACCAGTGGCTATATCGGCGTCAACAAACAGCGCAACGATGGTCGCGGCACCACCTGGGGTGGGGTGCCGGCTTACTTCAGCGACGGCAGCCGCACCGACTTTGCGCGCTCGGATTCGTTCACTCCACGCTGGGCGCGCGGCGTGGCCGATACCACCAACGCATTCGCCGGCCTGACCCATCGTTTCGACAGCGGTGCGCAGCTGCATGTGGAGTATTCGCATCAACGGTTCGAAACCGACTGGAAGTCGGTACTGTTCGGCTATCTCGATTACCCGGACAGGGACACCGGCCTGGGCCTTGCCAGCACCTTTGGAGGGCGCTATCCCACGCTCAGCGCACAGAACAGTCTGGATGCCTATCTCAGCCTGCCGCTGACGCTGTGGGGCCGCGAGCACGAGATCGTGGCCGGCGCCACCTGGATGGATCGCAACCTGCGCAGCTGGTCCAATGCACCGCTGCAACCCTTGACTGCGGAGAGCGTCTACACCTGGACCGGCACGATGACGCAGCCGCAATGGACCGCGCTCACCAAGGGCGAAGACCGCGATGTGCGCCAGGTGGCCGCCTATGCGGCCGGGCGTTTCCAGCTGAGCGAGACCTTGAAGGCCATCGTCGGCGCACGCGTCACCGACTGGAAAAATACCGACCAGCTTGTACCTGCAAATTCGTACGAGCGCCGCGGCCGCACGACGCCGTACGCGGGTCTGATCTTCGATGTGGACGACCGCCATTCGCTGTACGCCAGCTACACCGGCATCTTCAAACCACAGAACAACCGCGACCGCGATGGGCGCTATCTCGCCCCACTTGAAGGCAATAGCTACGAGGTCGGTGCCAAGGGCGAGTATCTAGGCGGCCAGCTCAATGCCGCGTTGGCGCTATTCCGCATTGAGCAGGACAACCTGGCGGTCAACGAGCCGGGGCAACTGGTGCCCGGTACCACCACCCAGGCTTATCTCGCCGCCAAGGGCACGGTCAGTCAGGGCGTGGAGTTCCAGCTCGATGGGCAGCTGTCCGAGCAATGGCGGGTCGCGTTCGGCTTTGCCCAGTTCGATGCCAACGATGCCAGCGGTGTCGATGTGAATCCAACCAGTCCGCGTCGTGAGGCCACCCTGTTCACCAGCTGGCAGACCGGCCCATGGCGCGTGGGCGGTGGGCTGAGCTGGCAGTCGGCCATCCACGAGCTGATGGCGGGGCCGCAAGGCACGACGCAGCGGCTGACCCAGGGCAGCGTGGTGCTGGCCAATGCGATGGCGCGCTACGACATCAACCAGGCCTGGTCGGCGCAGCTCAACGTGCGCAACCTGTTCGACCGCACCTACTACGCCAACATCGTGTATCAAAGCCAGTTGATCTACGGCGACCCGCGCGATGTGGAGCTGACGCTGTCCTGGAAGTTCTGACCTTGCTCAAGACGACAGGCTTTGGCGGCATCGACGCCGCCAAAGGTCCCGCGACGGTTGGCGGGCAGGGACCAGGCGAGATGGTCGTTGTGCATGGCCTTCAACAAAACAGCCTGCAAACTCTCTGGCGCGGTGCGCTTACCGCTTGCGGCATGGATGCCGCATCGAGCTTCCACGCACGGATTCACGGCGTGTCCCGTGAGCGGTGAGGGTACCGCGCACTTGGCTAACCAAGCCTTTGCCTGCATCTAAACGACGTAGCGACTCGATGACTTGGTTGTCCCGAAGTGCCTGGTCGGCGCGGGTAGATTCGTTGTAGAACGGCTGCTCTGCGGCTTGGCTGCATGGTCCTTGCCCGCCCACCATCGCGGGACACGCCGTGAATCCGTCCATGGAGGCTCTTACGCGGCATCCATGCCGCGTAAGGTCCCGCGACGGTGGGCGGGCAAGGACCTCTCGGGATGGTCGGGGTGCATGGTTTTTCAACAAGGCAACCAGCGGATTCTCTGGTGCGGTGAGGATACTGCTCTCGAACAACGTAGCTCGGGATCATCCGCATCACGTCAACAGCGGCTGTCAAAACGACTGCGCGGCCCGTGCTCGGTGCGGCACGTGCTACGCGTCCAACCCGGTCTCTGCGTGCTATCCACATCCATCCGGCGACCGCGCGTTAGGTCTTGTCAGCCGTTCTGAATCGAGCCAGGCACGTTGTGCACGGCCTCAGCGCGGCTCGGCCACGATCAACCAATTATTGAATGGCGTGTTGCCATACAGCGGCGCAAATGTTGCACGCAGACCGGCAGCATCCAGCTGTGCCTGCAGGCTGTCGCGGGTGGGATAGCTGCGCGGCATACGCTGCATCCAGCCGCTCAGATGCGCCAGCACGTCGGTCACCCGGCTGGTGCGGCCACGGCTGCTGGCATCGCCCAATGCGCTGCGGATCACCAGCTTCGCGCCCGGCGTCAGCATCTGCGCCACGCTGCGCAGCAGGCTGGCCTGCATGTCTTCCTGCAGATATTGCAGCACGTCCAGAATGGTCACGCTGCCGCGGTGTTGCGGCCATGCCACGCTCAGATCGACCACGGCGAACTGCGTATTGCCCAATGCCGAGCGCTGCGCGATGTGTTGCGCGCGGCGGATCTTGGACGCGTCCACATCCACCCCGTGATACGCCAATGCCTGGCCATCGGCACGCAACGCATGCGCGAGCAGGCCCAGCCCGCAGCCCAGATCCAGCACGGGCGCAGTGGTGCTGCGCAATTCGGCCAGCACGCCCGGATACAGGGGATCAGTGCGCAGCTTGGCCTGGGTGTAATAATAGTCGTAGCGATTGCCCAGCGGATGCGGCGGCAGAAACGCGCGCGCGATCGCCAGCGCCTGCGCGCGGCTCATGGGTTGGGTGGCGGTGCTGTGCAATGTCGTTCCTTGGCAATGAGGCGTGTTGCGCGGCTAGCTTAGAGCATCGCGCGCCGCTGGCAGTGCCAATGCGGTCCAGCGTGCATACATGGCGCCGGAGGGGTGCAGGCCATCGTCGACCAGCATGTCGGCAGCATCGCCGCCATCGCGGCTGGTGGCGGTGATGTCGACAAAGCGCACCGCGCGTGCGGCGCAGCGTTCGGCGGCCACGCTGTTGAAGGCATCGATCTGTGCACCGATCAATGCCGCATCTCCGCCTTGCGCATGCGCAAACGGGGTCAACCCCCAATCGGGAATCGACAGCACGAACACGCGTGCCGCAAGCCCGCCGGCGAACCCGATTGCACGCTGCAACAACGCATCGAACTGGCTGCGGTACTCGTCCAGCGAGCGCCCGCGGTACTGGTTGTTGACGCCGATCAGCAGGCTGACCAGCTCGAACGGCCCTTGCGGCGCGGCCGCATCGAGACCGGCCTGCAGTTCGTCGGTGGTCCAGCCGGTGGTGGCGATGATCTGCGGAGGCGCCACATTCCACCCGTGGGCACGCAGGCCATCGACCAATTGCACCGGCCAGCGCTGCGCAGGGGCGACGCCTTCGCCAATGGTGTACGAGTCGCCCAGCGCCAGATAGCGCAGTGGCGTGCCGGGCGCCGCCATCAAGCGACGCTGCGCGACTTGAGTGGCACCACCTTGGTCACCGCCTCCGCACGGCGGGCCAGTGCGCGGTCGATGCGCGCGAATACATCGCGCATGACGCTGGCTTCCGGCATCAGGGTCACGCGGAAGTGATGGCGGTACGGCACGTTGAAGCTGGAGCCGGGCACCACCAGCACGCCTTCCTCGTTCATCAGGTCCAGCGCAAACTCATGATCGTCGAAATTGCGCGCGGCCGCACCGACCACCGCCGGGAATGCGTACAGCGCCCCGGCCGGCGCCACCAGCGACAGATGCTCACTGGCCGCACAGGCCTCGATCACCGCACGGCGGGTTTCGTACAAACGCCCACCCGGCGCGCACAGCGCCGAGATGGTGTCCGGGCCGTTCACTGCCGCATCGATGGCGTACTGGCCCGGCACGTTGGCGCACAGGCGCAGCGCGCCGAGCAGATCCATAGCATTGCGCAGGTCGTTGATGCGCGACTGCTCGCCCGACAGCAGCGCCCAGCCCACCCGCCAGCCACAGGCGCGATGCACCTTGCTCAGCCCGCTGAAGGTGATGCACGGATGCGCACCGGCCAGCGGCGCCACCGGCACGAAGGCCGCGCCTTCGTACAGCACCTGGTCGTAGATCTCATCGACCATCAGCAACAGGTTGTGCTTGGTCGCAATCGCCACGATGCGCTCCAGCAACTCGCGCGAGTAACTGGCGCCGCTGGGGTTGTTGGGATTGATCAGCACGATGGCGCGGGTGCGCGAGGACACCAGCGTCTCGATCTCCACCGGATCCGGCTGGAAGCCGTTTTCCGGCGCGCAGCGGTAATACACCGGGCGGCCATCGTTGAGGATGGTGGCCGCCGACCATAGCGGGTAGTCGGGCGAGGGCACCAGTACTTCGTCGCCGGGGTTGAGCAGGGCGCGCAGCGACAGGTCGATCAGCTCGCTGACGCCGTTACCGACGAAGATACGCTCCGGGTGCGCATTGGGGTGCTGGCGCCGCGCATACGCGGTGGCGATCGCCTCGCGCGCTTCCGGCAGGCCCTGCTGATGGGTGTAGGGATCGGTACGGCCCATGTCGTCGGCAATTGCGCGCTGCAGATGCTCCGGCGCACGGAACCCGAAGGCGCCCGGGTTGCCGATATTGAGCTTGATCAGCTTGCGGCCCTGCGCCTCCAGCTCCCGCGCTCGTCGCGCCAGCTCGCCCCGGATCTCGTAGCGGACTTCGGACAGACGCTCGCGGATGGCGAGCGGCTTTTGCGGGGCAGTGGACATGCGACGGGCCGGTTGTAGGCGTGAGGCTTGGCATGGTAGCGGAAATAGGACAGGCGGGCATGCTTGCATCGGCAACGATGTCAAGGGGCGCTTCAGCCCGCGCGCAAGGCCCGATTGCACAAGCCACTGCGTCCAGCCAGCTAGAATCGCCCGATGAGCGACACATCCCCCAGCTACCCCACCCTCCAATCCATCGGCTGGCCCTGGCCCGGGCCGCCGGAAGAAGCGGCCTGGCAGGCGGTGTTTGCCGCGCATCC
Source organism: Xanthomonas sp. 10-10 (assembly GCF_040182365.1). Lineage (NCBI taxonomy): Bacteria > Pseudomonadati > Pseudomonadota > Gammaproteobacteria > Lysobacterales > Lysobacteraceae > Xanthomonas > Xanthomonas sp. 10-10. Next base: position 4,140,404 of record NZ_CP144460.1, on the reverse strand, counting down.
GCAGGCGTTGCCGGCGCGGGTGGTGGAGCAGCATCGCACCGGCTATGTGGTGGCCGATACGCCGGAGGCCAGCCTCAAGGCCGAATCGTTGCCGGAGTGGCAGCGGCCGCGGTTCCCGAGCCATGAGCGGGCGGCGGTGGGCGATTGGGTGCTGATGGAGGGCAAGCGCATCGTGGCGTTGCTGCCGCGGCGCACCTCGATCAAGCGCGGGGCGGCCGGCGAGCATTACCACCAGCAAGTGATCGCGGCCAATATCGATACGGTGTTCATCGTGTGCGGGCTGGATGCGGACTTCAATCCGCGCCGCATCGAGCGCTATCTGCTGCTGGTCGGCGGCGGCGGTGCCGAGCCGGTGGTGGTGCTGACCAAGGCCGACCAGACCGAATACGCCGAGGATGCGTTGGCGGTGCTGGAGGAGCTGGAGGCGCAGAACATCCCGCTGCTTGCGGTCAATGCCAAGGATCCGGAAAGCGTGGCGGCGCTGCGGCCGTGGCTGGGCGATGGCCGCACCGCAGTGCTGGTGGGCTCGTCCGGTGCGGGCAAGTCGACGCTGACCAACACCTTGCTCGGCACGCAGAAGATGAAGACCAATGCGGTGCGCGAAAACGATTCGCGCGGCCGCCATACCACCACCCATCGCGCCTTGATTCCGTTGCCGTCCGGTGCCTGCCTGATCGATACGCCCGGCATGCGCGAGCTCAAGCCGACCGGCGAGGAAGATCTTGCCGAAGGCGGCTTCTCGGATGTGGAGGCGTTGGCGGCGCAGTGCCGCTTCAACGATTGCGCGCATATTGCCGAGCCCGGTTGTGCGGTGCGTGCGGCGATCGAGGCCGATACGCTGGATCCGGAGCGCGTTGCCAACTACATGAAGCTGCGTGTGGAAGTGGCCAGCGCGGCCGAAAAACTCGCCACCCGGGTTGCGCAGAACAATCGCGGCAAGGGCTCGGGCAAGCGGCCGGCCAGCGTCGATCGTCCCGGACGGCGCTGATGCCGGCGCGCAAGGGGCCGCCGGACATCGTCCATCACGCGGCGCTGGATGCGCGCCTGGTCAAGGCGGTGCGCGGTGTGCGCCTGCTCGCCCTGGCGAGCTGGCCGCGTGCGTTGCAGGAGCCGTTCCTGCAGAGCGTGGCGCGCGGGCAGCCGGAGCTGCCGCAGGTGGAGTACCCGGCGCTGGATTTCGGCGATACCCGGCGCGAGCTGGCGGCGATCGCCAAGCAGGCCGATCCGCATCACCCGTTGGGCGCCTACCTGATCGACTCGACGCACAGCTGGGGCCTGGCTGCCGGCCTGCTGGAATCGCTGGGCACCCCGGCAGTGAGCGATTACTCGGCGCAGCTGTTCGGTGTGCCGGACGATCCGATGCCGGGCAATGGCCCGAGCACGCGCGAGGCGGCGCGGCATTTCATTCAGATCGCGCAGGAGCTGGACCGCGAACTGCTGGCGCCGGAAGAGCAGGTGCCGGTGTCGGCAACCGCATTACGCATGCAATTGCAGAACGATCTGGATGCGTTTTTCGAAGGCCGCGTCATCACCGTCACGCTCGATCCGGATCTGCTCGCCAAGGCTGCGGCAGGCGCGCACCGGATCCGTTTGCGCAGCGGTGCCACCTTCAGCGATTACGACCGCGCGCAGCTGTACCATCACGAAGCCCTGGTGCATTCGCTCACCGCGCTCAACGGGCGCGCGCAGGTGCATCTACCCAGCCTGGGCATTTCCTCGCCGCGCACCACCGCCACCCAGGAAGGCCTGGCGACGTTTGCCGAGCAGATCACCGGCAGCATCGATATCGAACGCATGAAGCGCATCAGCCTGCGCATCGAAGCGATTGCGATGGCGCGCGCGGGCGCCGACTTCATCGAGGTGTTCCGTTATTTCACCGTCAGCGGGCAGAGCGCAACCGAGAGTTTTTCGTCGGCGCAACGCGTGTTTCGCGGCGTGCCCACTGCAGGCGGCGGTGCGTTTACCAAGGACACCGTATACCTGCGCGGCCTGGTCGCCGTGCACACCTTTTTCCGGCATGCCTTGCAGCGCGACCAGCTGCAGCTGTGTCGCTATCTGTTCGCCGGCAAGATGGCGCTTGGCGACGTGGCGCGCTTTGCGCCCTTGTTCGATAGCGGCGTGCTGGTGGCACCGCGCTGGCTGCCGCCGTGGGTGAGCCGGGTCAGCGGGCTGGCCGGCATGCTGGCGTTTTCGTTGTTCGCCAATCGCATCCGCATGGATCAGTTGCAGCCGCCGGCAATGAATGTCTGAGATGACACACTGCGTTCGATGCGTGCATGTGCGCGATCACATGGTGATCGCGTCGGTGAACCTGCGCATGCAAACCCGTGCTGCCTACACGAGGTTGCAACGAGCCGGACTGCACACTGCACGCCTCGCCCGATCCGGGCTACAACACGAGGCAATGCGATGAAAATCTTGATGGTGCTCACGTCTCACGACCAGCTGGGCGATACCGGCAAGAAGACCGGCTTCTGGCTGGAAGAATTCGCCGCGCCGTACTACGTTTTCAAGGACGCCGGTGCCGACATCACCGTGGTCTCGCCCAAGGGCGGCCAGCCGCCGCTGGACCCGAAGAGCGACGAGCCCGATGCGCAGACCGAAGCCACCAAGCGCTTCAAGCAGGATGCCGATGCGCAGAAGGTGCTGGCCACCACGCACCGTCTTGCCGATGTCAAGGCCGAGGATTTCGATGCGCTGTTCTACCCGGGCGGTCATGGCCCGTTGTGGGATCTGGCCGAAGACAAGCAGTCGATCGCGCTGATCGAAGCCTTTGCCGCAGCCGACAAGCCACACGGCCTGGTCTGCCACGCGCCAGGCGCACTGCGTCACGTCAAGGGCAGCGATGGCAAGCCGCTGGTCAACGGCCGGCGCGTGACCGGCTTCACCAATGGCGAAGAAGAGGCGGTCGGTCTGACCAAGATCGTGCCGTTCCTGGTCGAAGACGTGCTCACCGAACTCGGTGGAAAGTACGAGAAGAAAGCCGATTGGGCGGTGCATGTGATTACCGATGGCACCTTGGTGACCGGCCAGAATCCGGCCTCATCGGAAAAGACCGCGCAGACCTTGCTCACGCTGTTGAAGGGCTGAGCGAGAGCGGCCAGGAAAGATGGCGGGCAGTTGTCAGGCGTGGACGTCGTGCAGGAGCTTGCACATACGAGTGGTACATGTCGATTCCGAGCACTGCCCGCGTGAACTTGGCCGCTGCGCAATAGGCTTGTTGGCCGCTCTTGGCGATTGAAACGTTGTTGAAGCACTGAGATTAGTGGTTGGCGTACTTGCAGCAGTGCATCGCGGATGCGTGTGGCTGCTGCAGCTTCGAGCTTGATCGCGTCAGTATGGCTGCCAAGTGATCGGTTCAGTAAGGCCGCCCAGTGATCGATACGGAATCGGCAGGTTACCCATCATGGGCGCGCATCGTGGGCGGCCCAGCCAGTCCCGCGCAAGCCACTCTCGCGCCGTAGAGCGAGCACGCTTGGCGCCACTGCAGTAACGCGAACGCGTTACCGCCACCTCCTCTCCCGTCGGGAGAAGGGTTGGGGTTAAGGGGCAGTCGACGCACCGACCAAGATCCCGCACCCGCTTCGCTCAGGCAAAACGCTCCAATCAGCTCCTGCATTGCAGGCAGCGCGGGATGCAGGTCATCGACCGACACCCTGCACCTACCTCTCTCAGTCGATACGCTCCAGCCAGCGCACCGCATACCCCGGCAACGCCAGGCGCAGGTCATCGCCCAGCGGCTGTGTCACCGCATCTGGCAGGTCTGCCAATACCTGCCACCGCCCACTCAGCCTGCCTGCAAGTACTACATCGAGCGCTTGTGCGCTGAAGTTGTGGACGGCAATAAAGCGACTGCCGCGCGTCAGCGCAAACAATTGCGGGGTGTCCAACGCCACACTGCCCAACGATTGATCCGACGCAAGCGCCGGTAATGCGGCGCGTTGCTGGATCAATGCGTGCAAACGTTGGTAGACCTGTCCGCTCACGCTGCTGCTGTCGTGGCGCTGCGCTGCGCATTGCCAGTCCATCGCCGGGCGATGCAACCAGCGGCCTTCGTGCTGGCGCTCCATATCCAGCCGGTAGCTGAGGTCGTTGGGTAATGCGAGTTCGTCGCCCATGTAGATCAGCGGCACGCCCGGCATCGCCAGGGCGATGGCATAGAGCAGCACCAATCGATCCACTGCGCTGCGCAACGCCGCTGCATCGCCGGTCTCCTGCGCCGCCTGGATGCCGGCGAGTGCGGCGGCCATGCCGTTGGTGCCGTGCACGCCGTCGCCGCTGCTCTGGAAACTCTCGCCGCGTGCGTAACTGCCGGGCGATTCGTTGGCGTAGAAGCGCGCCACGTCGCGCAACGAGAAGGGCGGCTGCACGGCGTTGCCTGCCGCTTCGTGCTGCAACACATTCCAGCCGATGTCGTCGTGGCAGCGCACATAGCTCAGCCACGCGCAGTTGGCCGGCAGTGGCGGGCTATGCGCGATGACGTTGTGCAGGATGTCGCCGCGTTGCAGCGCCAGGGCCGACCATCCGGCCGCCATCAGCGTGCTGTGATACGCCAGATGGCATTCGTGGCCCTGGTCTGCGCCGCTGCCGAAGTAGGGAGGCAGGTCGGCCATCGGCACGATGGCCTCGGCCTTCATCGCTACCGACGGCGCAACGATGTCGGCAACCGCACGCAGCGCGACCAGCAAGGTATGCGCTTCGGGCTGGTTCATGCAGTCGGTGCCGGTGCGCTTCCATAGATAGGCGGTGGAATCCAGACGGAACGCTTCCACCCCCAGGTTGGCCAGCTGCAGCATCGCCAACGCCATCTCGCCGAACACCGCCGGGTTGCTCCAGTTCAAATCCCATTGGTAGGGATAGAACGTGGTCCACATCCATTGCGCGGCTTCTTCCACCCAGGTGAAATTGCCCGGTGCGGTATGCGGAAACACCTGCCCCAGCGTTGTTTCGTACTGATCGGGCAGGCTGCGGTCGGCGAAGTGGTGGTAGTAATCCAGATAGCGTGCATCGCCTGCGCGTGCAGCCCTTGCCCAGGCGTGATCGTCTGCGGTGTGGTTGAGCACGAAGTCCGCACACAGACTGATGCCGGATGCGCGCAGTCGCGTGGTCAGGGCGACCAGGTCGTCGTTGCTGCCCAGGCTGGGCTCGACCTGGCCATAGTCGCTGACCGCGAAGCCGCCGTCGTTGTCGCCGGCGCGTGCGCGCAGGAACGGCAGCAGGTGCAGGTAGCGCACGCCCAGCTCCTGCAGATACGGCACGCGTTCGGCCACGCCCTGCAAGGTGCCGGCAAAGCGGTCCACGTAGGCGCTGTAGCCCAGCATGTGCTGTGCGCCGAACCAGCCGGGCTTGCGGGTGGCATCGAGCTGTTGCAATGCGTGCGGACGTTGTTGCGCGCTGCTGCCGAGGGCGGCCAGCCACTGCGTCAGCCACGCCGCGTAATCGGGACGTTGCCCATACAGCGACTGCAGCGCATGCAGCAGGCGCGGTGCGTGTCGGTCGAAACGCGTCAGCAACGCGGTGGCGCGCTGTGCATCCAGCGACGCGGCAAAGGCCGCGCGCAGAGCGGTGGAATCGGTGAGGGAGGTGCTCATTGGAGGCCGCCGGGCCCGGGCCCGGCGCGGGGTCCTTAGAAGTCGTAACGCAAGCTGAGGCTGGTGGTGCGGCCGGCAATCGAGCGCGCGCGGATGATGCCGTTGGCCGGAATCGTGGCTTCTTCGGCTTCGGTCAGACCAAACGTGTTGAACAGGTTGTTGACGTTGAGCGCAACGGTAAGCGAATCGGTCACGCGGTAGTCGCCGAACAGGTTGACCTGCGTGTAGCCGGGCATCTTCAGCTGGTTGGAATCCTGCGTATAGGCGTCGGTGGTGCCGATCAGATTCACGCCGAACTGGTAGCCGTCGCCGCGATAGCTCGGGGTGAGCTGCCAGACGACATCGGCCTGGCGACGCGGCACATTGCCGGTGTTTTCCGGGGTGATCTGGTCGCGGGAAATCTCCGCATCGGTCCAGGTCAGGCCACCGTTGACGGTAAAGCCCTGGTAGCGGTAGCTGGCTTCCAGCTCCACGCCATGGGCTTCGTAGCTGCGGTTGAAGAAGCGCTGGCTGGTGACTTCGAAGTTCTGCTCCTGGGTGCGTGCGGAGAACGCGGTGGCGAACAGGCTCAGCCCGTCGCGACGCCACTTCAGGCCGGCTTCGGCCTGGCGGACCACGTTGACGCCTTCGTCGGAAGAGACCGAGCCGTCGTCGCGCACCACGCCGAACAGCAGGCGGTCGGCATTGGCGCGTGCGCCGCGGCTGATGCGTGCGAAGGCGCCCAGGTCATCGTTGATCAGATAATTGGTCCCCAACGAATACGACAGGTAGTTCCAGTCGTAGTTCACCGGGCGTGCGTTGGCGGTGTCGACCGTGGCCACGCGTTGTTCCACCGGCTGGATCACGCCGTCGCCGTTGACGTCCAGGTTCTGCGCGATCGCGGTGCCGCTATAGCTGCCACGCGCATCGCCCATGTCGTAACGCAGGCTGCCGTCGATGCTGAACTTGCCGCTGTCGAAGGTGAGGGCGAGGTACGGCGCGTTGACGTCGTAGCGCACGTCGTAGCTGCGGGTGATGCAGCAATCGCCCCAGAATGGCGTGCCATACGCATACAAACCGTTCTGCGAGCGCGACACGCCGGCCGCGTCGACCACGTTGAGCAGGCGCAAGTCGCGGCCCAGGCTCTGCACGTAGGAGTTCCAGGTCCAGTCCATGTCGATGGTCTGGCGCGAGCTGTAATAGCCCATGCGCAGATTCAGCGTGCGGCCGTCGCCATCGAACTCGCGCGAGAGGCTGAGGTCGTTGGTGACGTTGCCCAGATCGTTGATGGCGACATTGAACAGATGCGTGCGGATGGCGGTACCGGTGTAGGCCTGGCCGGCATTGGGGCCACCGGCTTCCACCAGTTGCGCGCCGGCACCGCCGATGGACGACGCCAGCGAGGCGGCATCGGTGACTTCGGCCGGGAACGGGCTGACGAAGCGGCCGCTGTTGTCGGCGACGCGGAATTTCTCGCTCAGGTTCCAGCCACTGCCCAGGTCGAACCAGGCTTCGGCGCCGATGGTGCGCGAGATCGGATGCATGCCGTCGCCCAGGTCGGTGCGGCGCGGCCGGTTGTTGCCATCCAGGCCGGCATCGGTGCGGAAATTGCGGCTGTACAACGTGTCGTTGCCCGGATCGAAACCGGGGAAGCCGCCCAGGTCCGGCGAGCCGTCGCGGCCACGCACCGAGGTGGGAACCGGCAGATAGCCGGCGGCGCGGTCGTTGAGGTATTTGCCGTACACACGCACGTAGCCGTTCTCGAACAGGCGGGTGAGGTTGGCCTTGAGCTGGCCGCCCTTGTCGGTGGTGTAGCCGGCATCGCGCACGCCGTCGCCCTGGCGGAAGAAGCCGCCGATATTGAACTGCCAGTGCTCGGCGAATGGCGCGCCGTAATTGAAGTCGATGCGGGTGTTGTCGTAGTCCAGGCCGCGACTGACGCCGACGCTGCCACCTGCGGTGTCGCCGGTCTTGCTGATGAAGTTGATGATGCCGCCGGGCGCATTGCTGGTGAACGTCGAGGCCGAGCCGCCGCGGATGGCTTCGATGCGATCCATTGTGAAATCCGAGCGCAGGAAGATATCGGCGTTACCGAAGGCGATATCGCCGAACTCCATCACCGGCAGGCCGTCTTCCTGCAGCTGCAGGAACTTGGCGCCACCGGAGGCCACCGGCAGACCGCGCACGGCGATGTTGGCGTTGCCTTCGCCGCCGCTGGATTCGGAGCGGATGCCGGGGATGTTGCGGAAGATCTCGGCAGTGCTGCGCGGCGCCGACTGCTCGATCGCCTCGGCGCCCACGGTGCTGACCGACACGCTGGACTTCAACTTGGTGGTGGCGGTGGAGGTGCCGGTGACGAACACCGAATCCAGATTGACCGCGGCGCTGTCGGCGGCCGGCGGAGCGGCAGGTGCGGCGGCGGTGTCCTGAGCCAGCGCGGCAGGCGCGCACAGGCAGGAAACGACCGCACAGGCCAGGGCATGCAGGCGCAGGGTGTGCAAGGTGGACATCGCGATTCTCTCTCTCACAGGTGGTGGTATGCCGACGCCTGCATCGTCCCCTCCCAGGGGCCGGCCATCTGGCCTGCAGTGCGAGCGCAGTAATACGCCGCACTACAATCGATTGCAATCCTGCACCGCAGCATTTCAAGCGAAGCAATAAAGTCACGATCCTAGTGCAAGCAGTTTGTTGCGGCGCAGCGTTACAATCGATTGCATAACCGGCAGGGTACAGTGCGCTGCGGCCACTGGGAGCCGCACCGATGCCCTGGGCCCCGCATGCCGTCGACCGCTCCTCCGCTCTCTTTCGCGCGCATCCTGGCGCTCAATGCCGGTTTCTTCGGTGTGCAATACAGCTTCGGGTTGCAGCAGAGCAACATGAGCCCGATCTACAACTACCTGGGCGCCGATCACGCCAGCCTGCCGTATCTGTGGTTGGCCGGGCCGATCACCGGGCTGGTGCTGCAGCCATTCGTCGGTGCGTGGAGCGACCGCTCGGTGACCCGCTGGGGCCGCCGCATGCCGTACATGGTGCTGGGTGCGCTGGTCTGCAGCCTGTGCCTGCTGGCGATGCCGTTCAGTACGGCGTTGTGGATGGCGGTGTGCCTGCTGTGGGTCCTGGATGCGGCCAACAACGTGGCGATGGAGCCCTATCGTGCGCTGGTCAGCGATGTGCTCTCGCCACCGCAGCGGCCACGCGGGTATCTCACCCAAAGCGCGTTCACCGGCCTGGCGCAGACGCTGGCGTACCTGACCCCGCCGCTGCTGGTGTGGTTCGGCATGAATCAGGACGCCGCCAACGCGCACCATATTCCCTACGTCACCATTGCCGCGTTCGTGATCGGCGCGGGGTTTTCGGCCGCCTCCATCCTGCTGACCGCGCGCAGCGTGCGCGAGCCGGTCATCCCGCCGGCCGAGATCGCGCGCATGCGTCAGCGCGGTGCCGGCCTGGGCGCAACCGTGCGCGAAATCGTCGGCGCGTTGCGCGCGATGCCGCCCACCATGCGTCAGCTGGCGCCGGTGATGTTGTTCCAGTGGTATGGGATTTTCTGCTACTGGCAATACATCGTGCTGTCGTTGTCGACCACCTTGTTCGGCACCACCGACGCCACCTCGCACGGCTTCCGTCAGGCCGGTCTGGTCAATGGGCAGATCGGCGGGTTCTACAATTTCATCGCGTTTCTGGCGGCATTTGCGATGGTGCCGGTGGTGCGCCGCTTCGGCCCCAAATACACGCATGCAGCCTGTCTGCTGGCCGCCGGCGTCGGTATGTGGGTGTTGCCGGGCATCGAGAACCGCTGGTTGTTGCTGCTGCCGATGATCGGGATTGGCCTGGCCTGGGCCAGCATGATGGGCAATCCGTATCTGATGCTCGCCGACAGCATCCCGCCCGAACGCACCGGCGTGTACATGGGATTGTTCAACCTGTTCATCGTGCTGCCGATGCTGATCCAGATCGTCACCCTGCCGCTGTATTACGAGCGGTTGCTGCACGGCGACCCGCGCAACGTGATCCGCCTGGCCGGCGCGCTGATGCTGGCCGCCGCAGTGGCGATGGTGTGCGTGCGCGTCCACAAGTCGAAAGTGATCCTGGCAGATTCGTAGGACTAGCTGGCTGACATCGCCGGCTGCCGAAGATGCGAGACGTGCATGCCTGCCTGGTTGCCTGGGTTGCCGATTACGGTGGACCGACTGGCCGCCCGCCCCCCTCATCCGCCATTCGGGCACCTTCTCCCGCAGGCGGGAGAAGGAAGCGGGCTGCCGGCCGGTATCTCCTGATCCTTAATCGCAATCCCGAATCCCCGCCTCACGCCTCACGCCGACTCACGCACCACCAGCTTCACCGGCATCTCCACCGACTCGACGGCTTCGCCTGCGATCAGCGCCAGCAGCCGGTCCACCAGCAAGCGCGCGGCCAGGCCCAGATCCTGCCGCACCGTGGTCAGCGGTGGCTGGCTGTAGGCGGCCAGTGGAATATCGTCGAAGCCCACCAGCGAGATGTCCTGCGGCACGCGGTGGCCGGCTTCGACCAGGGCGCGGATGGCGCCCACGGCGATCACGTCGGAGGCCGCAAACAGGCCATCCGGTGGGTCGGTCTTCTTGAGCATGGCGCGGGTGAGGCGGTAGGCATCTTCGCTGACGAAATGACTGCGCGCATGCAGGCGGGTGTCGAATTCCAGTCCATGCCGCTCCAGGGCGTGACGGTAGCCGGCAAACCGCGGCGCCACTTCCGGCAACTGGTCGTCGCCCAGAAACGCAATGCGCTGGCGGCCGCTGGCGATCAGGTGTTCGGTGGCGAGCGCGCCGCCCTGGAAGTTGTCGCTGCCCACGCTGATGTAGGCCTGGCCATCGATACGGCTACCCCACACGGCCATCGGCAGGCCGTCGCGAGCGGCTTCGTCCAGTGCGGCATGTTCGGAACTTTGCCCGAGCACGATCACGCCATCGGAGCGGCTGCCGCGTGCGAGCTGCTCCACCCAGCCGTCCTGGTGCCGGTCCAGCTTGGACAGCAGCATGCTGTAGCCGCGCCCGGTGAGCTCTTCGGCCAGCAGCGCCAGCATGGTCATCAGGAACGGATCGGACAGCGGTTGATCCAGCGCGTGCATCATCGGCACCGCAACGCTCACGGTGTTGGAGCGCCTGGCGCGCAGGCTGCGTGCCACCGGGTCCACCTGATACCCGGCATCGGCGGCGATCTGCTTGATGTAGGCGCGGGTGCGCTCTGCCACCACCGGGCTGCCAGCCAAGGCGCGCGACACGGTGGACTCGGACACGCCCGCCATGCGGGCAATGTCGGCCATCTGCGGGCGTGCATTGGGCGTGGTGCGTTCTGGAGGTTTGGCCATGGCAGCGCACTGCGGAAAAGCCAGAGTGTAATCAGTTCGCACTAGAGGCGGGTTGTTTGCATAGTGGCGGTCGCTTGTGTGCAAAGGCGTTGCGCCATTGCGCACACGTGTCCTAGCGCTGCGATTGCGATTGCGTCCTGTGTGCCAGTCGGACGCGGCTGCCGGCTGGTGGCTCGCCGGGCAGCGGGACATCAGCAGCCAGGAGCGGCGAACACGAGTTCGCGAGCGGTTGGCAGATCGGGACGCAGCGTGCAGGACCACAGCGTGGTACCTGTCGATCGCGCACACGGCGCGGCAGTCGTTGGATCAATCGTTCCGCGCGATCCCGGCTGGCTTGCCGATGCATGCACGACAGTCGCTTGCAGCCAACGGCCGCTGTCAGCCCATGTACAGACCGCCGTTGACCGCGTAGTCGGCGCCCGTCACATAGGCCGCATCATCGGAGGCCAGCCATGCGCACAGGCCGGCGACTTCGACCGGCTTGCCCAGGCGGCGCACCGGCACCGAGGTGGCCAGGCGGTCCAGCACATCCGGCGGAAAACTGCTGATCGAGGCGCTGGCAATATAGCCGGGCGAAATGGTGTTGACGGTGACCCCGCGCGAGGCGACTTCCTGCGCCAGCGCACGGCTGAAGCCATGCATCGCAGCCTTGGCGGTGGCGAAGTTGATCTGCCCGATCTGGCCCTTGTGCGCGCTGACCGAGCCGATATTGACGATGCGTCCCCACCCGCGCGACGTCATGCCATCCACCACCTGCTTGGTGATGTTGAACAGCGAATGCAGGTTGCTGGCGATCACCGCATTCCAGTCGTCGCGCGTCATCTGCCGGAACAAGGTGTCGCGGCTGCCGCCGGCGTTGTTGACCAGGACATCGATCTCGCCGACTTCGGCCTTGACCTTGGCGAAGGCCGCCACCGTGGAATCCCAGTCGGCGGCATTGCCTTCGGAGGCGACGAAGTCGAAACCCTGCTCGCGTTGTTCGCGCAACCACGACGCCTTGCGCGGCGAATTGGGTCCGCAACCGGCAACCACGGTGTGCCCGCTGCGCGCGAGCTTCTGGCAGATCGCAGTACCGACGCTGCCCATGCCGCTGGTGACGTATGCGATGCGGAGAGTCATTGCTTGAACTCCTTCGGAGTTTGGGAATGGGGAATAGGGAGTGGGGAATCGGTAGGGCAGGAGCCGCCTTTGCGGTCTCCGGTCTCCCATGTGGAGTCAGTAATCGACACGACAGCACAGCGCCGCCCTTGCGATTCCCCACTCCCGATTCACCATTCCCGGCCGACGTCAGCGCGCCAACGGAAACAAGCCAAACAACAATCCGCCCGCCAGCATCAGCATCGAGATCAGCACCGCCCACTTCAGCGTGAAGCGTTGATGGTCGGCAAAGTCGACCTTGGCCAGGCCGACCAGCAGATAGGTCGAGGGCACCAAGGGGCTGAGCAGATGCACCGGCTGGCCGGCCAGCGAGGCGCGCGCCATTTCCACCGGGGTGATGCCGTAGTGGCCGGCGGCCTCGGACAGGATCGGCAACACGCCGAAGTAGAACGCGTCGTTGGACATGAAGAAGGTGAACGGCATGCTGACGATTGCCGTGATCACCGCCAGATACGGACCCCAGCTGTCCGGGATCACCGCGAGGAAGCTGCGTGACATCGCTTCGACCATGCCGGTATTGGACAGGATGCCGGTGAAGATACCGGCCGCGAAGATCAGCGACACCACCGACAGCACGTTGCCGGCGTGATTGACCAGCCGGCGACGCTGTTCGGCCAGGTTGGGATAGTTGATCATCAGCGCCAGCGCGAAGCCGATCATGAACAGCACCGGCATCGGCAGCACACCGATCACCAGTGCGGCCATCAGCGCCAGGGTCAGGATCAGATTGACCCACAGGAGTTTGGGCCGCTTCATGTCCTCGGTGTCTTCCACGCGCGGCAGCGCGTCGTTGTCCTCGGGAATGCTGGTGTCCAGCCAGTTGCCGTCGGCCGGCAGGCGCACCACGCCCAGGCGGCGGCGCTCGCGCATGCCCAGATACCATGCCAGCGCGATGATGCCGGCAATCGCCAGCAGCATCGCCGGCACCAGCGGTACGAACACGTCGGCCGGGTCCACATGCAACGCCGTCGCCGCACGTGCCGTGGGGCCGCCCCACGGGGTCAGATTCATCACGCCGCTGGCGAGGATGGTCACGCAGGTCAGGTTGAGCGCGTTCATGCCCAAGCGCTGGTACAGCGGCAGCATCGCCGAGACGGTGATCATGTAGGTGGTGGAGCCATCGCCGTCGAGCGAGATCAGCATCGCCAGGATCGCTGTGCCCATCACGATCTTCAGCGGATCGCCCTTGACCAGCCGCAGGATGCGGCCGACCAGCGGGTCGAACAGCCCGGCATCGATCATCACCCCGAAGTAGAGGATGGCGAACATCAACATCACCCCGGTGGGCGCGATCTTCTTGATGCCCTCGAGCATCATCTCGTTGATGCCGGAGCCGAAGCCGCCCAGCAGCGCGAACACGATCGGTACCGTGATCAGAGCCACCAGCGGCGACAGCCGCTTGCTCATGATCAGGTACATGAAGGTGATCACCATTCCGAAACCGAGCGCGGTCAGCATGCGGGCAAATCCTTTGGGACATACAGCAGGGAGAGGGTGGAGCGCACCGCTGCGCAGCACACGCTGCGGTGGTGTTGCGCAACTGCAAGAACGCCGTTCATTGCGTCACGACCGCAACGGCAAAGGCGGCGGCCTTCGTGCGTGCATGGTGACGGCGCTGCATCGCGGCGACGCATGCCGACATGGGTTCAAACCGTGGCGCGATGCAGCAGTGCATCAGAAGTCGTACTGAAACCGGCCGGTCACCGCCAGCGTGTGATCGACCACCGCATTCATCGTGCGGTCGCGGTTGCGGCTGTCGATGACATTGAGCATCACGCGCAGATTGGGCTTGAAATACCAGTTGCCGCCCAGCGTCCACGACTGCGTGCTGGCATCGATGAAGTTGGGCTGTCCATCCAGGTGTTGGTCGCCACGCATGTAGTCGTAGCGCAGCGCCAGTTCGAACGCGCCGCTGGGCCGATTGGGCGTGGCGATACGGCTGAAACGCCCGGTCTTGCGGTCGTAGCCGCGCGACTCGCCGGTGACGAACCAGCTGACCAGGCCGTAGCTTGCCAGGACCTTGGCATGCTGGCTGCCATCGTCGAGCAGGCCGCCGCTGAATTCGCTCTGCCACGACCACGGGCCAAGTACCTCGGCATATTCCAGCGACCACTTGTCGAAGTCGGTATCGCGTCCGTCGGCAAAGCGCGCCAGGGTGATGCGGCTGTTATTGGCTAGGTCGTTTTCCGGGCGCGGGCGGATCAACAGCGATGCCGCACCGTCGCTGCCTGGATGCGAGTAGCGCTCATGCGCCAATGAAATGCCGAGGTGACGCAGCCGCGCTTGACCCATCTCCGGCGCAAAGGTCAGGCGTGTCCCCAGCGCGCCGCCCTTGGTGGAGGAGTTGTCGATGCTTTCCAGGCTGTAGAGCGCCGTGGACCAGGTGGCATCGGGGCGATTGGCCTGCCAGGAAATGGCCTTGCGATAGATCGGCGCCAGCGTGGTGGAGGCATAGCCACGTTCCAGAAACGGGCCATAGTTGGAACCGGTGCGATCGTCCAGCGAGAAGTACTGCTTGAACTGGCCCACGGTCAGCGTGCCGGCAGAAAACTTCCTGGCGATGTACACATCGCGCGCCAGGATGCCGCGGCTACCGGATTCGTATTGCAGGCCGGCAAATTCCGCCTCGGCCTTGTAGTTGAAGCCATAGAACTTGCCTGCCACATCCAGCCACACGCGACGGAACTGGGTGTCGTTGCGCTCGGGCGTGCCGCGTTCATCGTTGTCGAACACGGTGAAATCCCAGTGCACGCGCCCGCCCACCTCGGCAGTGACCGGGCCGGCGTCGTCGGCCGCGTGCGCCGCCGGTGCCAGGCAGATCGCAGCGCAGGCGGTGATGGCGCGCAGACGCAAGGTGTCGTTGCTCACAGACCCTCCCAGGTACATGTGTGAATCACGTTCAGCGATGCACCACGAGGACCGCCGTGGCGCGTTGGCTGCAGCCTAGTCCCACGAAGCTGTCATGGACCTGTCGTTGGGGCGGGAATGGGGAATCGGGAATGGGGAATCGCAAGAGCGGGATTGCGGCGGCGGGATTGCCGAGGCGGAAGAGCTTTTGGCCGCTAGGCCTGTTACCTTCCGGCCGCGACCCATCGCCGTTCCGATTCCCCATTCCCCATTCATGCGCCTGCTGCTAGTCGAAGACAATGCCGACCTCGCCGATGCCATCGTGCGGCGCATGCGCCGTAGCGGGCATGCGGTGGACTGGCAGGCCGACGGGTTGGCGGCGGCCAGCGTGCTGCGCTATCAGAGCTTCGATCTGGTGGTGCTGGATATCGGCCTGCCCAAGCTGGACGGATTGCGCGTGCTGGCCGGGATGCGCGAGCGTGGCGATACCACGCCGGTCTTGATGCTCACCGCGCGCGATGGCATCGAAGACCGCGTGCAGGCGCTGGATGTGGGCGCGGACGATTACCTGGGCAAGCCGTTCGATTTCCGCGAATTCGAGGCGCGTTGCCGTGTCTTGCTGCGGCGCAATCGCGGGCAGGCCAGCGAGGTGGTGCAGGTCGGCGGGTTCGTATTCGACAACGCTGCGCATACGGTGGTGCTCGATGGCGCGCCGATCGAACTGCCCAACCGCGAATACCGCCTGCTGGAAATCCTGATCGGGCGGTTGGGCCATGTGGTGGGCAAGGACGAGATCGGCAACGGGCTGTTCGGCTTCGACGACGATGCCGGGCCCAATGCGATCGAGCTGTACGTCGGCCGTCTGCGTCGCAAGCTGGCGGGCGCGCCGCTGCTCATCGTCACCGTGCGCGGCGCCGGCTACAAACTCGAAGAAGCCGACCCGCATGCGCCGGTGGAGCCGGGCAGCGATGGCTGAGCCGCTGACGGTGGCGCCTTCGATCCGGCGCACCTTGCTGCTGTATCTGGGCAGCCTGTCGCTGCTGGGCGCGGTGGTACTGTTCTTTGCCGCGCGCGATTACGGCGAGCGTGCGGCCAACCGCTCCTACGATCACCTGCTGGTGTCCTCGGCGCTGTCCATCATCGATAGCGTGGCGCTGGTCGGCGGCGATTGGCAGGTGGATCTGCCGTATGCCTCGCTGGATCTGCTGGGCATGGCGCCGGAAGATCGCGTGTTTTATCGCGTGTTCGATGCGCAAGGCCGCACCATCACCGGCGAAGACAGGTTGCCGCTGCCGGCGCGCGCGCCCGGCGACGAGCGCCCGGTCCTGTTCGATGCGCAGTACAGCGGCGAGCCGGTGCGCTTTGCGGTGGTGATGCATCGCGTTGCCTCGGCCTCCGAGCAGGGCGAAGTGCGCGTGCAGGTGGGCCAGACCCGGCGCGCGCGCGATGCGGTGGCACGCGACGTGGTGCTCAATGCCCTGGTCGCGATCGGCGTGTTGTCGCTGCTGTCGTTGGGGCTTGTGTGGTTGGGCGTGTACCGTGCCTTGCGTCCGTTGCAGCGCATCGAGCGCGACCTGTCGCGTCGCGAGCCATCGGATCTCAAGCCGCTCAACGTGCCGGCGCCGCAGGAAATGCAGTTGATGGTGACCGCGCTCAATCGTTTCATGGCGCGGCTGTCGTCCAGCAACGAGACCTTGCGCGCGTTCATGGCCGAAGCTGCGCACCAGATGCGCACGCCCCTGGCCGCGTTGCGCGCGCAGGCGCAGCTGGCCATGGACGACGACGATCCGCGCGACATGCAGCGCAGCCTGGCCGCGATCGAGCGCAACGCCAGCCACATGAGCCGCCTGCTCAATCAATTGCTCAGCGATGCCAGCGTGATCCATCGCTCGAATCTGCAGCGCTTTGCCACGGTGGATCTGGCCGAGGTGCTGCACCAGGCCTTGCACGAAGCGTTGCCGCGCGGCGAGGGCGCGCCGCGTGTGCGGCTGGCCATCGATCCGCAACCGGCGCTGCTGCGCGGGGATGCGTTGCTGCTGCGCGAAGCGCTCAAGAACCTGATCGATAACGCCTGCAAATACGGTGGCGGCGCGCCGTTGCAGGTAGCCTTGACCGGCGACGGCAACCACCACGTGCTGACCATCGCCGACCACGGGCCAGGCATTCCGGCTGCTGAAGCCGAGCGTGTATTCGAGCGTTTCGTGCGTGGGCCGGATGTCCCCGCCGGCGGCGCAGGCCTGGGGCTTGCCATCGTCAAGCGGGTGGTCGAGGCACATGGCGGGCGCATCGATCTGGCCAATCGCATCGGTGGCGGGTTGATCGCCTCGTTGCATTTCCCGGGAGGAACCGCGTGATGCGCAGGCTGTGGGCGATGGTGTTGCTGCTGGTGCACGGTCTGGCCTGGGCGGCGCCGGGCGATGTGCGGCGCTTTCCCGCACAGGGGCCGATGCAGGCGCAGCTGCGGGTGCAGGGGTCCACCGATCTGGAAGTGTTCGGCGCGGTCATTCAGGACTACCAACGCCTGCATCCGGGCACCGAGGTGATCTACGAGGATGTGATCGCCTGGGACATCTACGCGCGCTATCTGCATCCGGCCGCCAGTGCGCCCACTGCCGATATGTTGATCAGCGCCAGCATGGATCTGCAGACCAAGCTGGTGAACGATGGGCACGCGCTGGCCCACCGTTCCGCGCAGACCGAAGCGCTGCCGGCCTGGGCGCAATGGCGGCACGAGGTGTTCGGCATCAGCTATGAGCCGGTGGCCATCGTCTACAACACGCGCAAGCTCGATGCCTCCCGCGTCCCGCGCACGCGACGCCAGCTGCTGGCGTTGCTGCGTGCGCCGGATGCGCCGTTACGCGGCAAGGTGGGCACCTACGATGTGGAGCGCAGCGGGGTGGGCTACCTGTTCGCCACTCAGGACGGGCAGGTGGGCAGCATTGCCGGCGCGCTGCTGGCCGCGCTGGGCGCAAACCAGGTCAGGCTGGAAGAACGTACCGGCACCTTGCTCGACCGCGTCAGTCGCGGCGAGTTGCTGCTGGCCTACAACGTGCTCGGGTCCTACGCGCAGGCGCGTATCGATGCCGGCGCGCCGCTGGGTATCGTGCAGCCGCAGGACTACACGCTGGTGGCGCTGCGTACCGCGGTGATCCCCAAGACCGCACCGCATGCGCCGGAAGCACGCAGGTTTCTCGACTATCTGCTGTCGCCACGCGGGCAGCAGGTGCTCTCGCGCGAAGCGCGGCTGATGCCGATCCTGCCGGCCGCCGGTGGCCGGGGCGGCTCGGCACAACCGCCGTTCCGGCCGATTCCGCTCGGCCCCGGCCTGCTGGTGTATCTGGACAAGCTCAAGCGCCGCCAGTTTCTGGAAGCGTGGCGTGCGAGTACGCAGCCGCCGCGATAGGGCAGCGGCATCGTTGGCGCCCATGTGCCAGACTTGGCAGATGGCCGATCTCACCATTCTCGTCGCCGACGATCACCCGCTGTTCCGTGCCGCCGTGATCCACGTGCTGCAGCAGACCCTGCCGCAGGCGCAGGTGGTGGAAGCCTCCAGCGCCACCACGCTGAGTGCGATGCTGCGCGCGCACCCGCAGGCCGAGCTGGTGCTGCTGGACCTGGCCATGCCCGGTGCGCGCGGCTTCTCGGCGTTGCTGCATGTGCGCGGCGAGCATCCGGATATCCCGGTGGTGGTGATCTCCTCCAACGATCACCCGCGGGTGATCCGGCGCGCGCAGCAGTTCGGCGCGGCCGGTTTCATTCCCAAGTCCACGCCGGCCGAGACCATCGGCACCGCCGTGGCCAGCGTCCTGGACGGCGGCACCTGGTTTCCGCCGATGACCGCCGAGCGTTCGGAGGCCGACGCGCAACTGGCCGCCAAGCTGGCCCAGCTCACCCCGCAACAGTTCCGCGTGCTGCTGAGCCTGGCCGATGGCCTGCTCAACAAGCAGATTGCGCACGAACTCGGTCTGGCCGAGAACACCGTCAAGGTGCATGTCACCGCCATCCTGAAGAAGCTGGACTGCTACAGCCGCACGCAGGCAGCGGTGCTGGTCAAGGCGCTGGAGCCGGAAGGCGAGGGTTAACGCCTGCAAGACAGGTTGCGTGCGGGAAACCGCCGGTGGCGCGTGCAGACCAGGCGTGTGCGGGGCGCCTGGGCCAGGGCTTCAATCGCGTCGCGGCGCGGGCCGTGCGCCCCGAGCTGCTGTCGCCTGCCGGCGCGACAGCGCTGCGATTGTCTGGGGTGCCGCAAGGCGGGTTCATCACCGCGTGAGAGCGCGTAACCGCTGCATGCCCATGATGCGGAACACCCGCTCGGTCTGTGCGTCCACCACGGCGTTGACGGCGTCGGCGCCGTAGTCCGCGAAGTCGACAGTGGTACGCAGGGGCTTGGCGCCCCTGGGCAGCGCAAGCACGCGCGCGATCTCGTCGGCCACCGCCTGCACCGGGGCCTGCTGCCCGTCGCGAAACAGGCGGCGCAGGCCCGGTTCGTAGTTGTCCACTTCCGGCTGCACCGCCGCGTAGGCCTGTTCCATCGACTCGGCCGGGCGCACCGCGGTCTGGAAATGCGAGGTGCCATCCATGAAGGTACCGGGCATGACGATGGTCGTTTCGATCCCCAGCGGCTGCACTTCGTAGGCGGTGGTTTCGGCCACTGCGTCCAGCGCATATTTGCCGGCCACGTACGGCATCATGAAGGGCGCGACGATACGGGTGATGGTGCTGCCGACGTACAGCAACACGCCATCGCCTTTGCCTGCGCAGTTGCGGCAGTGCAGCGCGATTGAGCCGGTGCGCACCCACCGCATTGGTATTGAAGCTGTCGGCCAGCTGCTCCGGGGTGAAACCCTCGGCCATGCCGATGAACAGATGCGCGGCATTGTGGATCACCGCATCCAGTCGCCGGTGCGCGGCGATCATGCCATCGACCGCATCCTGGCACGACTGCGCATGGTGGATGTCCAGATCGACCACCTGCACGTAGCCACCGTGGTCGCTGGCGTAAGCCTCCAGCGCTTGCCTGCGCGCAGTGCTGCGGCTACGCGGGTCACGCACGCCTGCATGCATCGCGTAGCCGGCACGGATCAGCGTCTGCGCGGTCAGCAGGCCCATACCCGAGCCGGCGCCTGAAATCAGCACAGTCTTCATGGTGTCTCCTTGCTGAGGTGGATAGTTGCAAGCGGCGATCGCGAGGATGCCGCTGCGTCGACGCAGCTGGGCTCATTGCAGCCCGCATCGCCGCGCAGCGCGTGCGCCAGCGGCGGCGCAGCACTGGGTTGGCCGACCGTGTAGCCGATTGCGAGGATGCGCTGGAGGCTCAGTCCTGCCGTTGGCGATGCAAGATCATACCGCCGTGATGCAGTTCGTCCTGGGTGACGAACTGGCCATCGGCGGTGAATCCGCTGTCATCCCAATAGCGGATCGTGGAACCGGTAATGTCGTAACGGCCCTGGTAGGCGCTTTGGCGTGCATCGCGTGCTTCGTCGTAGCGACCGTTGGCCAACAGGGCCTGGCGGATCCTGCCATCACCGGTGACCCACATGCCGACGTAGGGGTGTGTCTGCATGGGGGTTGGCTCCGGCAAGGACGTGCGTGTCGGTGTTGCGGGCGGTGCAGTGGCGGCCATGGCAGCGGCATTGCAGGCGCCGGCTGTGCCGGCGCCAAGCGCCATGGCGACTGCGATGCTCATGCGCGTATCGGTCATCGGCGTGTCCTGCGTCTGAGTTGGGCGGAGGGGCGCTGCAGCACGGCGTCGTACGCGGGAAGATCCAGGAATGCATCCACTTCCACCGCCTTGCCGCCCTGCATGCGCAGGATCCACACGTAGCGGTTGCGGTAGCTTCCGCCGTCCGCCAGGTCGGCGGCGCCGTGCCATTGCACGATGACGTGGTCGCCGTCGGCCCACAGCCGCCGTTGCAACAGGACGCAGCGGCGAGGACAGGCGCTCGGTCAGCGGGCGCACGGCCCGTTCGATCAGCGCAGCGCGACCGTGGAGGGTGCCGGCGCTCGGGCCGGAGCCGTGGATGGTCCAGGCCACCTCCGGCGCCAGCAGCTCCTCGAAGAGGTTGCTGCCGCCGGCTTCCCAGCGTGCAAACGCTGCATCGACGATGCGCTTGTTGCACGGCTGCAGCGCCTGGTCGACACAGCGCTCGGTTGCGGCCGCCGGGGCGATCGGCCCGGCACCGGCGATGCACGCGGCCGCGATCAACAATGCCGCAGCGAAGGTGGAAGGTCTGCTCATGAGGTCACCCCCGGTCTCAGTGGCGCAGCTGCAGCGCGTGCGTGCCGTAGATCAGCTGCTGCGCCATCGGCCGCCCGATGAAGCGCTCCGGGAAGATCGGCGACAGGCCGCTGACCCGATCCAGGCGCGCCAGCTGGTCGTCGCTGAACTCGACCTCCAGCGCACCGAAGTTGTCCTCGGCCTGTTGCAGCGTGCGTGCACCCATCAGCGGCGAGACCACCGCCGGATCGCGCAAGGTCCAGGCAAGCGCCACTTGCGAACGCGAGGCGCCCAGCTCGTCGGCCACCGCACCGACCACATCGGCGATCTCCAGCGAGCGCGCGTTGAGATGCCCGGTCGAGGCGATCACGCCCTTGCGGCTGGTGGATACGTCCGCCGCGTTGTCGTCGGACAGATCCGCGCGGCTGTACTTGCCGGTCAGGATGCCGCCGCCCAGCGGCGACCACGGCAACACGCCCAGGCCCAGCTCGCGCGCCATCGGGAGCAACTCGTGTTCGACGGTGCGTTCGACCAGGCTGTATTCGATCTGCAGCGCCACCAAGGGCGACCAGCCACGCAGATCGGCAAGCGTCTGCAGCTGCGCCACGCGCCAGGCCGGCGTGTTGCAGATGCCGATGTACAGCACCTTGCCCGATTGCACCAGATGCTCCAGCCCGCGCATCACTTCGTCCGGCGAGGTCGTGAAGTCCCAGGCATGCAGATACAGCAGATCGATGCGATCGGTGTCCAGTTGTCGCAGGCTGGTCTCCACCGAGCGGATCAGGTTCAGACGATGATTGCCACCGGAGTTGATGTTGTGCGCATCGCGCGCCATGGTGAATTTGGTCGCCACCACAAAGCGCTCGCGATGCGGCTTGATCAGGCTGCCGACGATACGCTCGGCGCCACCGTTGGTGTAATTGACCGCAGTGTCGATGAAGTTGCCGCCGCGGTCTGCATACGCGTCGAAGATACGCTTGGCTTCGCCCGCATCCGCGCCCCAGCCCCATTCCTCACCGAAGGTCATGGTGCCCAGCGACAGCGGCGAGACGCGCAGCCCGGAGCGGCCGAGCAGGCGGTAGTGGTCCAGCGAAAGTGTCTGACTCATGCTTGGGATCTCCCGGTAGTGGCGTCGTGCGTCTTGCGATGCACTGTGCCGCGTGCAGTGGAGTCAGCGTGAGCCTGGTTATCCGGCATCCTTGCCTGATCGTCCGAATCGTCCACGCAGCATCGTCACGCAGCCGCAGCAGTGGCGTGCATGCATTGCAGCATTCGGTTCGAGGTGCGTGGGCGTGCCACGTCGATTGCAAGGCGCCAAGGAACACGTACGCGGTGGTCGCACGGCCCGCGCAGTGGGCGCGAGTATCAGAGACAACGGTGCGCCCTTCTGGGTCGGCGAGTAAGCGACCAGAGCGCCAGGATCTGCGACGTCGCTGCAGTGCCCTTGCCCGGCCAACCTCACGGGACACGCTGCAAGTACGTCCCTGTCAGCTCTGACGCGGCATCCATGCCGCGTAAGGTCGCGCGACGGTGGGCGGACAAGGATCAGTCGAGATGGTCGGTGTGCACGATTGCAGGCAGGACATGACGTGCGTTGGTTGAATAACGGCGTCTCCGCGCAGCTTCTCAAGCCAAGGCAAACGGCAGGCGGGCAGGCTTTCAATGAAGCAGCTGGCGAACTTTCTGGTGCGGTGTCCTCGCCGATTGCGGAACCGTAGGGCGGCATGGATGCCGCCACCGAGCCTACATGGACGTACTTGCGGCGTGTCCCGCGAGCGGCGAGGGCACCGCGCGCTCGACTCACCAAGCTTTTGATCGCCTCTACAGGCGCAGCAGCGCGCTTACGCAGGCTTCGCGTGCGCACGCTGCCGACAATCACGCTACGCCATCAAAAATCCAGCGAGTAACCCAGCGTAAACGTGCGGCCACGCCCGGCGAAATAGCGCAGCGGCTCGACCAGGGCCGATTGCGAGTAGTAGGTGATGTACTGCTTGTCGAACAGGTTGGACACGCCCATGCGCACTGCGCCACGCGGCAATGCGTAGTTGAAGGTCGCATCCACCAGCGTGTAGCCACTGAAGCGCTTGTCGGCCTCGTCGAAGGATTGGCTGAAGGCATGCTGGGCCTGCACGAACGAGGAGAGCTTGGGCGTCCACTGCGCCGACCACGAGGCGATCACCCGGTTGGGCGCCACGTTGAGCCCGTCCAGGCGCGCGTCCAGCTGCCCGTCGTTGTCGCTGTCGTAGCGGCCGCGGGTGTAGGCGTACGACAGGCGCAGCCGATGCGCCGCATCCAGGCGATACCCCAGGCTGGCGTCCACGCCCTGCACGCGGGTCTTTTCCCGGCTCATCATGAAGGCGCCGTTGATCGGCACCACGCGCGTGCCCAGGTCCGAGTTGGACTGGAAGTAGCTCAGGTCCGCATCGAAGGCGCCACGCGTGAGGCGGGTGCCCGCTTCCATGCTCTTGGTCAGGATGGGCTCCAGCGTGCTCAGGCTGGCCACGCGCGTGCCCGGGGTATTGATCGCGCGCAGCACGCGGCCCACGTCCGGCATGCCGAAGCCTTCGGAATAGCTGGTGAAAAAGCTCACACCTTCGAGCGGCGTGTAGACCAGGCCAGCGTTGTAGAGGGTCTGGTTGAAGTCGAGCGTGCCGCCTTCCACAGCGACCCGGTTGTAGCGCCACAGCGTCTGGTAGCTGTCGATCTTCAACTCGGCTTCTTCGCGGCGCACGCCGGCGTGCAGGGTCAGCGTGGGCAGCAGCTTGTATTCGCCCTGTACGAACAGCGACAGGTTGCGGTAGTCCGATTCGGGCACATAGGTACGCCCGGTGCCGTACAGATCCTGCTTGCCGGTGTCGGCCAGCAGGTCGACGCCGCCGGTGAGCTTGAGCCGGTTGTCGAGCAGGTCGTCCCTGGTCAGGCTGATCTTGCTGCCCCACTTGGAAGCGACCGAACGCGATTGGTCGTACAAGCTGCCGACCGGTGCAATGCGCGGATCCTGGAACGTGGACGAGTTGTCGGCGCCGAACAGCCCTTCGAATTCCTGGTTGAACACCATCGCGCTCAGCTGCATGCCGGCCAGATCGTCGTGGGTGTAGGACAGGCTGGAGGTCAGCACGTCGTTCCACGGCGCGGTGCCCTGCGGGGTGCCGCGCACCGAGGTGGTGGGCAGGCCTTGCGCACGGTTGCCGGGGATGCCGATGTAGTCGTTGTCGTTCTTGATGCGGTAGCGGTTGACGCTGACGCTCAGGCGCTGGGTGTTGGTGAGCGCGTAGCCGAGCTTGGCCAGCACGTCGTAGCTCTTGGATGTCATCAGGTCGCCCTGGGTGTTGTCGGCGCCGATCGGCCGGCCTTCTCCATCGACATACAGGCCCTGGTCGCTGTAGCTGGCCGAGAACAGGTAATCGAGTTTGTCCGAGCGGCCGTCCACGCGGTAGCGGGTCTCGGCGCTGGTGGTTTCCGCGCGCGTCTCGGACGTGGGCGCGGTGGCCTGCATGTCGATGTGCTGGTTGAGCGAGCCGTCCTGCGGGCGCCGGGTGATGATGTTGATGGTGCCGCCGGTGGCGCCCAGCCCGTTGATCGCGTTGGCACCCTGGATCACCTCGATGCGCTCGACCATCGCATAGTCGATGGTGTGCGCTTCGCGCCCGGTGGGGCGGATCGGGTTGGACTGCGGCACGCCGTCGATCAGGATCAATGGCGTGCGCCCGCGCAGGGTTTCGCCGCTGCCGTTCATCTTGCCGCGGCTGGGCGTGTACGAGGGAATCAGGTTGGCGAGCACGTCGGAGGAATTGCTGGAGATCGTCAGCTGCTGCTGGATCTGCGCCTTGTCGATGATCAGCACCGTCTGCGGCGACTCGGCCACGGTCATGTTGGAGCGCGAGGCGGCCACCACCACGGTGTCCAGGGTGTCGGTGACGTCCGATTGGGCGGATGCGGTTGCGGAGGCGAACAGGCAAAGGGTGGCAACGAACGGCATGCCGGCCGATCCATGGGCGGAAAGCTTCATCGAGTAAGAACTCCAAGGCGCCGATGGAGCACGCGACATGCTCCGCGACGCAAAGTGAAAGTCAAATGGGAATCGTTCTCGATATTCTAGCAGGTGCCGTCGTCCGGCGACCGCATACTGCGGCTGGATGTGCGCGCGGGCATCGCGCCGACTTCCATGCAATCGCTGAGCGCGATTTGCAGATCTGCGCGCTGCGTTGGCAGCGCGCGCTGGAGTGGGCGATGGCGCTGCTGCTTGTCCACTCCCACTGACGCAAGGCGGTTCCGACCATGCGCTTACCGTGCGGATCAGATTGAAACGACGATCGCCGCCAGAACGGCTGTTGTGCGCACCACAACCGATGTCAGGGCCTGGGCCGGTAGACCACGATGCCCTGCGTGCGGGCGACGTACTCCATGAACGGCGAGTCCACGACCTTTTCGTTTTCCGGGCGCGATGAGGCATTGCGCAACACCGGGCCCCGGTCGGTCATGACGAAGATGCCGACATGGCTGACATCCAGCCCGGGCGCCGGCGAGTACCTGCCCACATAGTCGCCGGTGCGCAGTTGCCGGACGATAGTGCTGTCCACATCGGTGGCCGGGATGTAGGTGATGGACCGCTGCACCAGCGGCAATCTGGGCAGATAGTTGCTGCCGTCGGCTTTGAGGTTGAGTGTCTTGTCCACGCGCACGGCCCTGGGGCCGAGCGTTGCGGTGATGTCGTCGGCAAGCGGGTAGGGACGTGCGACCCAGTCCGAAAAGAAGTGCTTGCGCGAGGTGAAGCCGATGACGCCATCGACGTAGCGGGTGAGGATCACGCGATCGACGAAGTCCTGCTGCGAATGGGCGTGGCGCGCCGCTTCGACATAGTCCAGATAGGTGAAGCAATCCAGGCCCCTGAAGTCGATGATCAGCCGCTCCGGCATGGTAGCCGAGCCCTGCAGCATGTTGGCCTGATACGGCGTGCCGAGAAATTCCGCCGAGATCAGCTTGATCAGATGCCCCTGACTCACGCCGCGATGCGTGGATGCCTGGTGCAGCACGCGGTCCAGGGTCCGCAGCGTGGACGGGTCCATGTCCGCGCGCACCGGGCCGGAGGGCGGCACGGTCGCCGATGGCGTGGACGCGTGCACGGGCAGATCCGCCGCGCAGCCTGCGGCAAGCAACGCGGTCAACATCATGGCGGCAGGCCTGAACATGGGGGCTCCAATGTCCTGGGGGGAGAACAACCGGCAGCTGAGGGATGCACGATGGAGATGCGAGCAGCAACCCACGCGCAAGCACTGTAGCGCCATCGCGAAGGCAGGCCTGGAACGGCGCGCACTTCGGTACGCTGAAACGATCCGGCGACGCTCGGCCCACAACGTGCAGCGCCAGGATTCGCTGCACAACACGCGTGCAGTGGCGCGGCAGGTGCGGCCTTTCAGCGGTGATCAGCTACGCCCGACGCACAGGCTTGACCTGTTTGTCGAGACGGCTGACTGCGCAGCTCACCCACGTCGCAACAACATCTGCGTCATCAACGCACGCAGGGCCGGTGGCCGCACCGGCTTGGCCAGGAACCCCCAGCCCAGGTCGAGCGCATGTTCGCGCAGGGCCGGGTCGGGTTCGGCGGTGACCAGGATGACGCGCGGTTCGCGCTGCCAGCGTTCCACCAGCTGCGGCAGCAACATGGGGCCGTAGTGCGCGCCCATGCGCACATCCAGCAGCAGCAGTTCCGGCGCGTCGTCGGCGCCTGCGCCGGCAAGCGCTTCGTCCGGGCCGCCGGAAAAATCCACGCGGCATTCCCAGCGTTCCAGCAGGGCACGGGTGGCCTCGCAGACACGCGGGTCGTCGTCCACGCACCACACCCGGCAACCGTGCAGGATGGGGTCGTTGCCGTGTTCGGTGGTGGCGGTGGGAGGCGGCAACCGCGTGGCGATGGCGGCGCGTTCGCCCAGCGGCACGCTGACCGAAAACACGCTGCCGCTGCCCAACGTTGAACGCAGGCCGATGCGGTGCCCCAGCAGGCGGCCGATGCGTTCGACGATCGCCAGCCCCAGCCCGGCGCCGCGGTCGTTGGCCACACCATCGTCCAGGCGGCGGAATTCTTCGAAGATTTCGTGCTGCAAGGCGTCTGGAATGCCGGGACCCTGGTCGTGCACTTCGATGCGCAACCAGCCGCCGCGCCGACGGCAACCGATCAGCACACGCCCGCGCGGGGTGTAACGGATCGCGTTGGACAGGAAATTCTGCAGGATGCGGCGCAGCAGGGTTTCGTCGCTCAGCACCACCGCCGATGTCGGCACCCACTCCAGCACCAGGCCGCGGTCTTCGGCCAGGATGCCGAACTCGCGCGCCAGCGTTTCCACCAGGGGAGCCAGTGCGAAGTCGCGCACCTGCGTCTTCAGGCTGCCGGCTTCCAGGCGCGAGATGTCCAGCAGGCTGTTGAGGATGGCGTCCTGCGCGGCGAGGGCGCCGTCGATGTTGTCGACCACGCGTGCACTGCCGGTCTCGCGCACCTGCCCGCGCAATACCGACACGAACATGCGCGCGGCATTGAGCGGCTGCAGCAGGTCGTGGACTGCCGAGGCGACAAAGCGGGTCTTGTAGCGGTTGGCGCTTTCGGCCTCGCGCTTGGCGGCGGCCAGATCGCGGGTGCGCTCGGCCACGCGATGCTCCAGCGCATCGGCCAGCGAGCGCAGTTCGCGCGCGGCGTTCTTGTAGCTGGTGATGTCGGCGTAGCTGGTGACGAACCCGCCATCGGGCAGCGGGTTGCCACGGATCTCCAGCACCGTGCCGTCTTCCTTTTCGCTTTCGCGCATATGCGGCTTGCCGCTGCGCAGGTGGTTGAGCCGTCGCTCGATGGCCGCCTCGATCGGTCCCGGCCCCAGCAGCCCGCGGCGGGCATTGAAGCGGAACAGGTCTTCGATCGGGCGGCCGATCTTGAGCAACTCCGGCGGGAAGCGGAACAGCTCCACGTAGCGCGAATTCCACGCCACCAGATTGAGCGCCTCGTCGATCACCACCACGCCCTGCGGCAGATGTTCCAGGCTGCGGCTCAGGCCGGCGTTGGACTGCTGCGCGGCCGTGACGACACCGTCCTGGGCGGTGCGCAGTTCTTCGGCGTGTTGCTGCAGCAGGGTTTCCAGCTCATGCCGGCTGCGCTGACGCAGCGCCGACAGCCGCCGACGCTGCTGCACGAACAACCACAGCAGCGCCAACGCCAGCCAGGCACCGGCAGCGGCAATGGCCGCAGCGCGCCCGGCAGCGGCGCTGGCGCGGGTGTCGTGCAGCAGATGCAGGCGCCAGCCGCTTTCGGGGACTTCCAGCGTCTGCCACAGCACTGGCGCGGCCAGTGGCGGGTCGCGCACCTCGGCCAGTACACCGCCGTTGCCGGTCTGCTCGATCAACCGCCGACGCAGCGGCAGCAGTCCTTGATTGGCGTACTGGCGGGTGCTCTGCAACTCGCTGCGATCGCGCGGGGTGAGTGGCGCCAGCATGCGGTAGCGCCAGCTGGCGCGGCTGGCCAGAAACACCACGCCATGCGCATCGGAGGCCAGCACGATATCCGGGGTCTGCAGCCATTCGCGCTCCAGTGCGGCCAGCGCGATCTTGATCACCACCACGCCCTGCACCTGGCCGTCAGCGTCGACGATGGCCTGTGACAGGAAGTAGCCCGGTTCGCTGGTGGTCATGCCGATGCCGTAAAAACTGCCGCTACCGGTGGCCAGCGCCTGCTGGTAATACGGGCGGAAGGCGTAATCCACCCCGACATTGCTGCGCACCGCGCGCCAGTTGCTGGCCGCCAGCGCAATGCCGCTGCGGTCGATCAGCGTCAGCGTGGACGATTGGGTGACGTTGTTGGCAAGTTCGAGCTTGCGATTGAGTTGCTGCACGTGCGCGGGCGACAGCGGGCCGGCGACCGCCGCGCGCAGTTCCGGGTCCAGCGCCAGGATCTGCGGCAGGGTGCGATAGCGGTCGATGCGTTGTTGCAGCGCCTGCGCGTACAGACGCAGCTGCCGGCGCACAGTGGCGCTTTCCTCGCGCAAGGCGTTCTGTTCGACGAAGTGTCCGGCTGCCAGCATGGCCACGACCATCCCGCCCAGCACGATGACCAGGGTGAGCAGCAGGCGGCGGCGTTGCGAGGCATACATGCCGGCAAGTATGGCGGTCTGCTCCCGCACGCGCAGCCATCGCCTGACCGTGTGCCTGCCGCCCAAGCGCGGTAGCGAGCAGTCGTGAGGTGAATGTGGATAGCGTGGAGGGACCGGAGTGCATGCGTGGTCCATGCCGCAGCGCGCACCCGCCGCGCCCGGCTGGCGGTGAGCGCCGTCGTTTTGCTGGCTGCCCTGAACGACAACGGCCGCACCCGTGACAGGATGCGGCCGTCTCGGAACGGCTGCTGCCATTGGCAACGACAGCAGCCCAGTGCGCGGCACCGCATTGCCCGCGCGCTGGAATGCCGCAGCGCTGCTTAGAACTGCACCTGCGCGCGCAGCTCCATCACGTGCGGGGTTTCATGCACGCCATTGCGCGAGGAATCCACCCAGCTGTAGTTGGCCTGGAACTTGAAATGGCTGGTGAGGTACCAGTTGGCGCCGATGGTGGTGTCGTGCTGACGGCCGCCGTGGACGTTGTTGTCTTCCAGATTCAGGCGGCTGTAGCGGGCGGTCAGTTCGACTGCGCCGTAGTCGTGTGCGGGCTTGATGTTGCCCGGCACGCCGCCGGCATAGCTGCGCGACTCGCCGGTCAGCGACCAGGTGCCGTACACGTACTGGCCCTGCGCGATGAAGTGCGGCAGGTTGTCGTTACGCGCCACTTCGGCACGCAGCGCTTCGCTCTGCAACGAGAACGGGCCATTGATCCAGACCGCTTCCACGCCGGTGCGGATCACGTGGTCCACATCGAGGATGGTGCCGGTGTCGATCAGACGCACGTCGGTCAGGCCGGCTTCCGGGCGCGCGCGCAGGCGCACGCGCGGGCTGAACGAGACGCCGCGGCCGTCGCTGAAACCACGCGGGTTTTCCACCGAGCCGGCGATGCCCAGATGCAGCACGTTGCCTTCGGCCTTGAACGGGGTCCACGCCGCATGCACGGCCTGGGTGGTGCCGGGGTTGTCGCCCTGTAGATCCTTGCCGCCGTAGGCGCCGGCCTGCAACAGGTACTGCTGACGCTCCAGGGTCCACTCCACGCCGGTACGCCGGCCCTGGAACACCGCCTGCACCGGCAGGCCCAGCTCCATGAAGCTGCCCGCACGCGAGCTCTGCACCGCTTCCAGACCCACCGGCACCTTCATGTAGCCCAGCCGCACGCGGCCGTAGTCCTGGCCCAGCAGCGCCTTGGTCTCGAAGCGGTAGAACACGTCCAGCCACAGCTTGGCTTCGAAGTCGAAGTACACCATGGCGTCGTAGACGCCCTTCTTCTTGATGGTGGCGCCGAATTCCTTGCGGCGGAAATCGGTGCGGTCCTCCAGGCGGTCGTCGCCGGAAAAGTTGTTGTCGTCGTAGGCGTAGTTGCCGGTCAGGCCCAGCTCGGTGCCATCACCGAAGGTGTACTTGGTGGGCCAGTTTTCGATCGAGGTGGCTGCATTGGCAGCGGCGGGGACGATGGCAATGGCCAACGCCAGGACAAGCGGATTGAGGCGCATAGGAGTGGTCTTCGGCAATGAAAGGGGCCGGGCGTCCTGCCATGGCGGTCGCACTGAACAGCTTCAGCAAGCGCGCAGGTTCCGGACGGCCAACAACACAGGAATCGGTGTCTGCGTTAAACGGAATTAACGGCCGGTGGCGGCGCGGCTGAAGTGTAAGGCGACGTTCAGCCCGCCGACAGTGCGTAGTACCAATGGGCTATCGGCCCGGGCTGCGACGTACGGCCAGAATGCCCGCACCGGGTGCCTGCTCAGGCACCCTCCAGTTCCCTCGGAGTGGTGTCATGCACATCAGCAAGCCTGCCGGCCCCTTGCCGGCGCCCGTTCCCTTTTACCGTCAGCTGTATTTCCAGGTAGTGGTGGCGATCGTCCTGGGTGCCCTGCTGGGCCATTTCGAGCCGGCCTTCGCCGAAAGCCTCAAGCCGCTGGGCGATGCCTTCATCAAGCTGGTGAAGATGATCATCGCCCCGGTGATCTTCCTGACCATCGTCACCGGCATCGCCGGCATGACCCACCTCAAGACGGTGGGCCGGGTCTTCGCCAAGGCGATGACCTACTTCCTGTTCTTCTCCACGCTGGCGTTGATCGTGGGCATGATCGTGGCGCACGTGGTGCAGCCCGGCGCCGGCATGAACATCAACCCGGCCGAGCTGGACCAGAGCGCGGTCAATACCTACGTGCAGAAGTCGCACGAGCTGAGCCTGGTCGGCTTTTTGATGGACATCATCCCGGCCACGCTGATCAGCGCGTTCGTCGATGGCAACATCCTGCAGGTGCTGTTTGTGGCGGTGCTGTTCGGCATCGCGCTGGCCCTGGTCGGCGAGCGTGGCCGCCCGGTGCTGAGCTTCCTGGAAGCGCTGACCGCGCCGGTGTTCCGCCTGGTGCACATCCTGATGAAGGCCGCGCCGATCGGTGCATTCGGTGCGATCGCCTTCACCATCGGCAAGTACGGGGTGGAATCGCTGGTCAATCTGGCCTGGCTGGTGGGCTCGTTTTACCTGACCTCGCTGTTCTTCGTGCTGGTGATCCTGGGCATCGTCTGCCGGTTGTGCGGCTTTTCGGTGCTCAAGCTGATCCGCTACCTCAAGGCCGAACTGCTGCTGGTGCTGGGCACCTCCTCGTCGGAGTCGGCGCTGCCGTCGCTGATGGAGAAGATGGAAAAGGCCGGCTGCCAGAAGTCGGTGGTGGGCCTGGTGGTGCCGACCGGCTACTCGTTCAATCTGGATGGCACCAACATCTACATGACCCTGGCCGCCTTGTTCATCGCCCAGGCCACCAACGTGGACCTGACCCTGGGCCAGCAGATCACCCTGCTGGCGGTGGCGATGCTCAGCTCCAAGGGCGCGGCCGGCGTGACCGGCGCCGGCTTCATCACCCTGGCCGCCACGCTGTCGGTGGTGCCGGACGTGCCGGTGGCCGGCATGGCGCTGATCCTGGGCGTGGACCGCTTCATGAGCGAGTGCCGCTCGCTGACCAACTTCATCGGCAACGCGGTCGCCACGGTGGTGGTGTCGCGCTGGGAAAATGCGCTGGACCGCGACCAGCTCAAGCTGGTGCTGGATGGCGGCTCGCCGCCGCTGCAGGCACCGGTGGCCTCGACCGACGTCGTCGCCCCGATCAGCGCGCGCTGATGCTTCCTACGGCCCTGTTTTCTGTCGGCGCTGCCGGCAGGATGCAGGGCCGTTTTTGCTTTGAGCCAGACCCTGGCCGCAGTGCACGACGCGCTGCAACATGCGATTTCCCTGCCGCGGCGACAGCTGCGCGACAGGCCCTTGTTCAGGCAGGAGGGTAGAATTCAGCCCTCCTGCGCCTTCGAGACCCACAACGCCGATGTCCAACGACGACTTCAAACAGGCCGCCCTCGACTACCACCGCCAGCAGCCGGCCGGCAAGATCAAGGTCACCGCGACCAAGCCGATGCTGACCCAGCGCGATCTGTCGCTGGCGTATTCGCCGGGCGTGGCCTTCGCCTGCGAGGCGATCGTCGAGGAACCCACCCAGGCCAGCGAGCTCACCGCGCGCGGCAATCTGGTGGCGGTGATCACCAACGGCACCGCCGTGCTGGGCCTGGGCAACATCGGCCCGCTGGCCTCCAAGCCGGTGATGGAAGGCAAGGGCGTGCTGTTCCAGAAGTTCGCCGGCATCGACGTGTTCGACATCGAGATCAACGAGAACGACCCGGACAAGCTGGTCGACATCATCGCCAGCCTGGAGCCGACCTTCGGCGGTATCAACCTGGAGGACATCAAGGCGCCGGAGTGCTTCATCGTCGAGCGCAAGCTGCGCGAGCGCATGAACATCCCGGTGTTCCATGACGACCAGCACGGCACCGCGATCATCGTCGGCGCCGCCGTGCTCAACGCGCTGGTGGTCACCGGCAAGAAGATCGAAGAGGTCAAGCTGGCCACCACCGGCATGGGCGCAGCCGGCATCTCCTGCGTCAACATGCTGGTCTCGCTGGGCCTGAAGCCGGAGAACATCCTGGCGCTGGACCGCGACGGCGTGATCCACACCGGCCGCACCGACCTGGACCCGGACAAGCAGCGCTACGCGCGCGACACCGACAAGCGCACCCTGGCCGAGATCGTCGAGGGCGCGGACATCTTCCTGGGCCTGTCGGCGGCCGGCATCCTCAAGCCGGAGATGGTCGCCAGCATGGCGCGCCAGCCGGTGATCTTCGCGCTGGCCAATCCCAATCCGGAAATCACCCCGGAAGCGGCCAAGGCGGTGCGTCCGGATTGCATCATCGGCACCGGCCGCTCGGACTACCCGAACCAGATCAACAACGTGCTGTGCTTCCCGTATCTGTTCCGCGGCGCGCTGGACGTGGGCGCCACCGGCATCAACGAGGAAATGAAGATTGCCTGCGTCAAGGCGATTGCGGCGATGGCGCGGCGCGAGGCCTCCGACCTGGGCGCGGCCTACGGCGGCGAGACCCCGAGTTTCGGCCCGGAATACCTGATTCCGCGTCCGCTGGACCCGCGCCTGCTGGTGGAGCTGTCGTCCGCCGTTGCGCAGGCGGCGATGGACTCGGGCGTGGCCACGCGCCCGATCACCGACATGGAGGCCTACCGCGACAAGCTCGGCCAGTTCGTCTACCGCACCAGCCTGATGATGAAGCCGGTCTACGACCGCGCGCGCGCCGACAAGCAGCGCGTGGTGTATGCCGAGGGCGAAGAGGAAGTGGTGCTGCGCGCGGTGCAGAACGTGGTCGACGAAGGCCTGGCGTTCCCGATCCTGATCGGCCGCCCGGACGTGATCGAAGCGCGTATCGAACGCATGGGGTTGCGCCTGACCGCCGGGGTGGATTTCGAGATCACCAACATCCTCGACGACCCCCGCTTCAACGATTACTGGCAGTACTACCACGCGCTTACCGAGCGTCGTGGCGTGACCGTCACCGCCGCCAAGGAACTGATGCGCTCGCGTCCGACCCTGATCGCCGCGGTGATGGTGGCGCGCGGCGAAGCCGATGCGATGCTGTCGGGTGTGGTCGGCCGCTTCCACAAGAAGCTGGGCTACGCCCGCAGCGTGATTCCGCTGGAACCGCGGGTGAGCTCCACCTCGGCGATGACCGGCGTGATCAACCAGCTGGGCGTGTTCTTCTTCCTGGATACGCATGTGCAGGAAGACCCGACCGTGGAGCAGGTGGTCGAAGCCACGCTGCAGGCTGCATACCGCCTGAAGCTGTTCGGCATCGAGCCCAACATCGCGCTGCTGTCGCACTCCAACTTCGGCAGCCACGACTCGCGCGATGCGCTGAAGATGCGCCAGGTACGCGAGGCCCTGCTCAAGCGCAAGCCCGAGCTCAACATCGACGGCGAAATGCAGGGCGACACCGCCTGGGACGAAGCGCTGCGCAAGCAGATCATGCCCAACAGCACGCTCAAGGGCCGCGCCAACCTGTTCGTGCTGCCGAACCTGGAAGCGGCCAACATCGCCTACAACCTGGTGCGCGTGTTCACCGACGGCGTGGCGATCGGCCCGATCCTGATGGGCATCTCCAAGCCGGTGCACATCCTCACCACCAGCGCCACCTCGCGCCGGGTGATGAACATGACCGCGATCGCGGCGGTAGACGCGCAGATCCGCAGGCAGCGCGATGCCGAGAAGATCGCTAGCGAAAAGAGCGGTAGCTGAGATCCGCCCACCAGGAAAACACCGAATACCTGCCCGCTAGCGGCACTACACGCACCGCTCCAAAGCCCCTCTCCCCCCGGGGCGACAAGGCACTGCTTGCGCGCCACTGGCACGCGTGCCTTGAAGCGCCCGCGCCGCAAGCGCGGGCCGGGGCGCGGAGCGGGGGTTGGGGTGAGGGTACGGTTCACCTGAGCTGCCGACCTTGCAGCGGGACCTAGCTCCGGCGGCAGTCACGCGAATCTAGGTCGCACGCGTGCACGGTAGCCACGTGCCCTCAAAAAGCCGTGCGCCGTCGATTCGATAAACCTCTGCCTCTCGATAGACCTCCGCCTCAACGCACCGCAGGCTCCGCCCCCAACAACTCGATCTCCGCCAGCTGCACCTTCGCAGGCGCGTTGAATCGCAGCCGATACTCGGCATAGACGCCAGGGGTGGCAATACGAAACGGCCGCGTCTGCAACGGCCATTCGAATGTCTCCTCACGGCGCTGATCGACCACCTTCCACGCACCATCAGCCATGCGTGCCTCCAGCGTCCATCCACTGGACGCAATGGCCGCATTGCCGTTGGTCAGCGTGTAGAGCGTCGGCGTGCCGCGCGCCATGCCACTGAGCGTCAGCGTCGATGTCGATGCAACTGCAGCGACCGTTCCCGCATAGTCGTCATGCAGGGCAGCGACCTCGCCACCATCGGCTAGCGTGATGCGCGCCGTTTCTCCGAGCACATCGCGCAGTGGGGCAGGGCGCTTGCCCGCAGGGGTCAGCGACGGTGGCGAATCGTCCGGCCCGGTGCCCCAGCGCGAGGGCGTCGGCCCCATCACGAAGTCCAGCGTCGCGCCCTTGGCGATGTCTGCATGCGGCAACCAGGTCTTGCGCCAAGGCTTGCCGTTGACCTTGAGCGATTGCACGTACACGTTTTGCGGCGAATTCTGCGGCGCATTGACCACCAGCGTGCCGCCATTGGGCAGACGCACGCTGGCATGCTTGAACAGCGGTGAGCCGATCACGTATTCCGGCGCGCCCATGCGCAACGGATACAGGCCCAGTGCCGCGAACAGATACCACGCCGACATCTCGCCGTTGTCTTCGTCGCCGGCATAGCCCTGGCCGATCTCGCTCCCCAAATACAGGCGTGACAGGATCTCGCGCGTCAGTTGCTGGGTTTTCCACGGTTGCCCGGCGAACAGATACATCCACGGGATATGGTGTGCGGTCTGGTTGCTGTGCGCATACATGCCCATGCGCACGTCGCGCGCCTCGGTCATTTCGTGGATGGTGTCGCCGTAAGAGCCGGCGAACCTGGCCTCGGCGGTTTCGGGGGTGGCGAAGAACGTATCCAGCTTCGCTGCCAAACCGGCGCGTCCTCCATACAACGCGGCCAGGCCTTGCCCATCGTGCGGTGCGGTGAACGCAAACGTCCAGCCGCTGGATTCGGTGTAGTCGTTGCCCCAGACGCGCGGATCGTAGTGCGCCGCATCCACGCGCCAGCTTCCATCGACGTTGCGTCCCTGGAAAAAGCCGATCGCCGGGTCGAACAATGCCGCGTATCCCGCTGCCCGCTGCCGGAAATACAGCGCCTCGGTTGCATACCGCTCGCGCACCTTGGCCGTGGTCGCCTGCCTGGCCAACGCGTCGGCCATGTTGGCGATGCCGAAGTCGTTGAGCGCGCCTTCCATCGACCACGACATACCTTCGTGGGTGTCGGTATCGACGTAGCCGCGGAAGGTCGAGCGCGCCATGCCCTTGCGGCCCACGTGGCGATCCGGCGCCACCACGGTCGCGTTCTTGAGCGCAGCCGCGTATGCCTCGGCCGGATCGAAGCCTTGCACGCCCTTCAGCCAGGCATCGGCAAACGCCACATCGGAACTGGTGCCGACCATCAGGTCGGCATAGCCGGGCGAAGACCAGCGCGCAATCCATCCTCCTGCACGCGCTTGTTCGACAAAGCCCTGCACGAGGCGTCCGGCATCGTCGGGCGTAAACAGCGCATACGCCGGCCATGCGGTGCGAAAGGTGTCCCACAGCCCGTTGTTGACGTAAACCTGGCCATCGCGGATCGGTGCAAAACTGCGCGCCGCGCTGCCCTCGATGTTGTCGTCCGACCAGCTGTTCTGGCTTGCGTAACGCCAATCCGGCGCGTCGTTGCTTGCTGCGTTTTCATGCGCGGAGTTCGGGTACAGATGCAGCCGATAGAGATTGGAATACAGCGTGGTCTTCTGGTCGGCAGTCGCATCGGGCACGTCGAGCCGCCCCAGCAACGCATCCCAGGCGTCCTGCGCTTGCGCGGCGATCTGCTCGAAGGACGCCTGCGGTGCGATCTCCAACGCCAGATTGTGTCTGGCCTGCTCGAGCGAGATCAGCGAGGTGGCGATGCGCATCTGCACCTGGCGCGTCGTGCCCGCATCGAACTTGATCCAGCCGGTGGGCCGCCCGGTATCGATGCGGCCACTGGCCGTCCACGGCCGATCGAAGCGTGCATACACGTACATGCGCGTTGCACCGGTCGACAGCCCGCTGCGCACATCGGTGTAGCCGGACAATGTCTGCGTCGCGGCATCCAGGTGTAGCCCGCCGCGCGCATCCACATTGTCGAACAACAGATTGGCATCGCCGTGATCCGGGAAGCGAAAGCGCAACAGCGCCGCGTGATCGGTCGGAGCGATGTCGGCGTGCAGGCCATTGTCGAACTGCACCGCGTAGCGATAGGGGCGTGCTACTTCATTGACATGCGAAAACGCCAGCGCACGCTTGCTGCGATCGGCTTCCGGCACGCCCGCGCCAAGCGAGGGCATGACCTGAAAGGTCTGCCGGTCGCCCATCCACGGACTGGGTTGGTGACTCAGCGACAGCGCCTGCAGGCGTGGCCGGTTGTCGGCGTCGTTGTGCTCGTTCCAGCGGTACAACCAGGTCAGCGTCCCCGCATCGGTTACCGGCGTCCAGAAGTTGAACCCATGCGGCACCGCCGTCGCAGGAAAATTATTGCCGCGCGAGAACGTGCCATTGGACTGCGTGCCGCGCGTGGTCAACACCCAATCCGATGGGCGCGCCGGCGTCGGTAGCGGCGCATCGCCCAGCGCGATGTCGTCGATCCAGCCGGCAGCCGATGCGCCCGGCGGTTGTGCGATGTCGAGCTCGATCGCACGCACGCGGCGCCCGCGCAGCCCGGCCACCTCGCCCAGGCGTACTTGCTTGCGCGCCCACTGCTGCGGATACAAGGTCTTCGATTGCCCCTGCGCCCGCGCGCCCATCGCAACGCCATGCTGGTCCAGCGCCGACGTGGCGGACAACCGCGTGCCATCGTCGAAGACCAGATCCAGCGACACGTAGGTCGAGGCAACATGATCGGCGCCGACGCTTTCCGGAAGCACCATCCACGACAGCGTTGTGTCCGCACCGACCGCGATGTCGGTGCTGAACAGGCGGATGCGGTGGTGTGCGCCGCCAAGGCTGTAGCGCAAGGCGTGGGCGCCGCTGTAGCCCGCCTCCGGCTTGGCGGCGAAGGGGGTGTTGGGGCCGGTGCCGACAGCCACAGCGAGGTGCTGCGCCGCGTCCGTGATGGGCGCGGGCTCTCCTGGCTCGAACGAGGTGGAGAACGCCGGTGGCGTGCCTGCCCGGGCCATCTGCGGCGTCGAAACGAGGAGCGACGCAAGCAGGCTGGCGTGTGCAATGACGGATCGAATCACGTTAGGCGGGTCCTTAACTAAGGTGCTGCGACGGGCGGGTGCGGCGGGAGCGGGATGGATGCATGGTCAACTGCGGCGCTCGCGCCATCACCGACGACAAGGCGCCCCGATGCTGGTCAAAGATGCCCGGACAGGCAAGCGAGCGCGGCCAGATCGCTGCGCGCGCGGCTGCGATCGGCATCGCTGTCTTCGGGTGCGCTTGAGCAAGGTCGCGTCCTGCAGCAATTCCGTCCGCACGCAGCGCTGTCGGACATGGTCCCGGTGCGATGCATCGGGAGTGGTCACCGGGCGGGTTTTGTATGACTATCCAGAGGTCGACGATCAAGGCAAATGACATGGAGCAGGCACAATGAAGTGGTCGATGGGTCTCAGGAGCGCCGTGGTGGCCGCCAGCATGCTGCTGTCGGGCTGTGCAAGTGACGATTGGGCGACGGTGGACGCGTCGTCTCCGCCTGCCGATTGCCTGGTGGGCAACGACGATGGCCCGGTGGCGCCGGCTGGCGCCACCGGTGCGCGCAGCCAGCACGATTCGCGCTGCGATCCCGCCAGGCGAGCGGAGTCCACCGGCATGCGTGCCGACCCGATCAAGCCGAACTTCGGCAAGCGGAACCAGTGAGGCGCCAAGCGGCGTGCTGCGGCACCGATCGGTGCCGCGGCCGCTCTTGCAACGGCCAGCGCTGCTAGAATGCTGGCCGTTCCCCACCGCTTGCGATGTACGCCATGAGCCAGACCGCCACCGCGCCCGCCAATGCCGAAAAGCGTTACACCGTGCAGCGGGCAGACCTGCCGCTGAGCTGCCCGACGCCGCAGATGGCGCTGTGGAACTCGCATCCGCGTGTGTACCTGCCGATCGAGGACGAACCCAACAGCGAGGCCAAGTGCCCGTACTGCGGCGCGTTGTTCGTGCTCGCCGACTGATCCTGGCCGGATGCACCGCCTGACCGTGGTGCAACTGCTGCCGGCGCTGCAGTCCGGCGGCGTGGAACGCTCCACCCTGGAAGTGACCGCTGCGCTGGTGCGCGCCGGCCATCGCGCCGTGGTCGTGTCGGCGGGGGGGCGCCTGGTTCCGCAATTGCTGGACGCCGGCGGTGAGCACCTCACCCTGGATATCGGCCGCAAGTCGCTGCTGACACTGCGCCATGTGGTCGGTTTGCGCCGTCTGTTCGCCGAACTCGGTGCCGACATCGTGCACGCGCGTTCGCGGCTGCCGGCCTGGCTGGGCTGGTACGCGCTGCGCGGCCTGCCTGCCGCCACGCGTCCGCGCCTGGTCACCACCGTGCACGGACTCAACTCGCCCAGCCGCTACAGTGCGGTGATGACCTATGGCGAACGCGTCATCTGCGTCTCGCAGACCGTGCGCGACTATGTCTGCACGCATTACCCGCAAACCGATCCAAACCGTTTGCGCACGATTCCGCGCGGCGTCGACATCGCACAGTTTCCGCGTCGCCTGCGACCGGATCGGCGCGCACGCAGCTGGGCCCAGACCCTGCTGCCCGGTCTGCCTCCCGACGCGCCGCTGCTGCTGTTGCCGGGGCGCGGTACGCGCTTGAAGGGGCATGCCGATGGCCTGCAACTGCTGTCCGATGTGCGCGCTGCCGGCGTGCCGGCCTGGTTGTGGCTGCCGGGTGCACGCGAGCCGGGGCGCGAGGCGTATGTGCGCGAGCTGGAAGCCGAAGCAGCGCGATTGGGTGTGGCCGAGGCGGTCGCCTTCACCGCGCCCACCGCGCGCATCGCCGATGCCTATGCCGCCAGCGATCTGGTGCTGCAGCTGTCGCGCAAACCCGAAGCCTTCGGCCGTACCGTGGTCGAGGCCTTGTCGGTGGGCCGGCCGGTGCTGGGCTGGGCGCATGGCGGCGTTGGCGAACTACTCGCCGAGCTGCAGCCTGGCGGCGCGGTGCCGGCCTTCGATACCGAAGCGTTGCGCGCCCAGGCGCTTGGGCTTCTGCAGCATCCGCCGACACCGCCGGCGGTGCTCCCCTATACGTTGCAGGCCATGCAATCGGCCACCTTGAAGGTCTATGACGAACTCCGCCGTTGACGCACCCGTAAGCGCGCCCGCACTCACGCCCGATGCCGGGCGTTGGGCGCCGCTGTGGGTGCTCCTGTTTGTCGCGCTGTGGCCTACACCGGGCCTGGCCGAAACCGTGCTGTCGCTGGGCGCACTGTTTGCAGCCTACCGTTTGCTGCACGCACGTTTTCGCGGCGGCACGCGGCTGCTCAGCGGTGCGGCCTGGGCGCTGACCAGCGTGCTGTTCTTTGCGTACTGGCTGCCGCAGATGCTGTCCGCGTTCGATGCGGTGGATGTGGGTCGCGCGCTGCGCAAGTCGGCCACCGACCTGCGCTATCTGCCTTTCATGTGGCTGTGCGCGATTGCGGTCGCGAACGCGCAGCGGCGCCGCCGCACCTTTATCGGCCTGGCGGCGATCGG
Organism: Xanthomonas sp. 10-10; assembly: GCF_040182365.1. Classification (NCBI taxonomy): domain Bacteria; kingdom Pseudomonadati; phylum Pseudomonadota; class Gammaproteobacteria; order Lysobacterales; family Lysobacteraceae; genus Xanthomonas; species Xanthomonas sp. 10-10. The sequence continues at coordinate 4,099,396 of NZ_CP144460.1, read as the reverse complement.
CGGGGTGTGGACGCTGGATGCGCTGTTGCAGGCCGCCATCGGCAGCAGCCCATTGTTCTTCGCGCTGGATCAACTCAAGCAACTGATCAGCGGCCATGGGCTGTGCACGCCGCAGGAGCTGGCACTGGTCGACCGCCTCAGTGGCGTGCTGGGGCCGTGCAATCTCAAGTTCGGGCAGACCCTGGCCAGCCTGTCGCCCTTCCTGCTGTTGGCGCTGGGACGACGCAACGTCTGGGCCTGGGCAGGCGCTGCGGCGGCGGTCGGCGTGGTGCTGGTGTTGGCTGGGTCGCGCGCCTCGTGGATCACCTACGGCGTGATCGTGCTGCTGTCCGGCTGGCAACTGCTGGGCGGCCGGCGCCTGCTGGCAGTTGCGGTGGCCGGGGTGCTGCTTGCCGGTGGCGTGGTGGCGTTGGCACCGCAGGCGCGAGAGCGCATCCAGCGCACGACGCTGGCGTTCGGCAATGGCGAACAGGGCGTGGATCAGGCCTTGTCCGGGCGCGGCCAGATCTGGGGCGCGGCGTTGTGCATGATCCGCGCGCATCCGCTCAACGGCGTGGGCGCGCGCGGGTTTCGACAGGCGTACCCGGCCTGCAATCCGGCGCCCGCGCAGGCGCCGGCCTGGGGCGATGGCCCGGCTTTCCACGCGCATCAGATCGTGCTGGAAATCCTCGCCGAAACCGGTGTGATCGGCTTGCTGCTATGGCTGGCCGGTGCGGCGCAGGCGTGGCGTGCGTGGCGCTATTCGAGTGTGGCTGCACGCGATCAGGCGCGCCCGGCGATGATTGCGCTGGTGGCCACCGTCTTCCCGCTCAATACCCATCTGGCGTTCTACTCCAGCTTCTGGGGCGGGCTGAGCCTGATGCTGGCCGGCTTGTATGCCGGCGCATTGCTCAACGACGATGCGGATCAGACGCCGCCGGGCTGATTGGCCTGCATTGAAACCGCGCGTGTCGGTGCGCGACGTCGCCTGCGCGGTCTGTCATCCCCGCAGCGCCGGTTCATTGATAGAACGCGCTGCGCCCACCCGGCTGACGCTTGAAGCGGCGATGGATCCACAGGTATTGGTCCGGCGCCTCGCGCACCATGTCCTCGATCGCCGCATTGACCTGCGTGGTATCGGCGATCACATCCTCCGACGGAATGCCTGCCAGCGGCGGTGCGATCTTGAGGATGTAGCGGCCGCCTTCGCGGCGGTGGAAGTACGGCACTACCGCGCAACCGGTCAGCCGCGCCAGCTGGTGGGTGGCCGTGATGGTGGAGGCCGGATGCCCGAAGAACGGCACGAACACGGTGTCCTTGCCGCGCATGTCCTGGTCCGGCGCGTACCACAGGAAACCGCCCCGTTTGAGGTGCTTGATGGTGGCGCGCAGATCCTCGTTGGCGAACATGTGCGTGGCATAGCGCAGCCGCCCGCGCTTGACCGCCCATTCAAACACCGGGTTGCGATGCTTGCGGTACATGCCGGCCAGCGGCACATGGTCGCAGAGCAGGCGCCCACACATTTCCAGTGTCATGAAGTGTCCTGACACCAGCAGCACGCCGCGTTTTTGCTCCTGCAACTGCTGCAGATGTTCCAGCCCTTCGACCTGCACGCCCGGGCGAATGACCTCGATGCTGCCCCACCAGGCGCGCGCGAACTCGAACAGGCCCACGCCCAGCGCATCGAAACTATCGCGCAGCAGTCGCGCCCGCCAGGCATCGTCCTGCTCGGGAAAGCACAGCTTGAGGTTGACCTCGGCCGCGCGCCGACGCGTGCCCGCCACGCGCATCGCGATCCAGCCAACGCCACGCCCTATTGCGCGCTGCAGTGTCCAGGGCAGGCGCCCGGCCAGCACCATCACCGCAAGGCCCAGATACATGGGCCAGTGCCTGGGGTTGCGCAGGGAGGGGCGGACGGCGACGTTTGCGGGCTCGGACATGGTGCAATTCTAAGGGATCGTGCGCATCGGACAGCGTGCACATGCGCACGTGCGGGCGCTCCCGTATCCTGCACGGATGCGGAAAGACCCGATCGAATGGCTGTTGCGCGGGCTGTACTCGGCGCTGCTCTACCTGTTGTTGCCGGTCACGGTGTACCACTTGGTGTGGCGCGGTTTCCGTGTGCGCGAATACTTCAACCGCTGGAACGAGCGCTACGCCTCGTACACGCATGCCTGCGGACGTCCGCGGGTGTGGGTGCATGCGGTGTCGGTGGGCGAGGTCAATGCGGCCGCGCCGCTGGTCAACGCCCTGCGAGCGCAGCGCCCGGATATCCGCTGGGTGATCACCACCATCACGCCTACCGGTTCCGAGCGCGTGCGCGCGGTATGGGGCGATGCGGTGGACCATGTGTATCTGCCCTACGACGTACCCGGCAGCGTGGGGCGGTTTCTCGAGCATTTCCGCCCGCGCCTGGCGTTGATCCTGGAAACCGAGCTATGGCCGAACATGCTGTTCGGTTGCCGCGACCGCAAGATCCCGCTGTACATCCTCAACGCACGCCTGTCGGCGCGCTCGCTGCGTGGCTACCGCGTGCTGGCGCCCTTGATCAGCCGCGCGCTGCGCACGGTGACCTGCGTGGCGGCGCAGTCGCACGACGATGCGGAGCGCTTCATCACCCTTGGCGCTCGCCCGGACCAGGTCGTGGCGCTGGGCAATCTCAAATTCGACATCGCCGCCCCCGACCAATTGCAGGCGCTGGTCGCGCAGTTCCGCAGCCATGTGCCGGCAACCCGGCCGGTGTGGATTGCCGCCAGCACGCATGAAGGCGAAGAGGCGGCGGTGGCCGATATCCATGCGCAGTTGCTGACGCAGTTCCCGGACCTGCTGCTGCTATGGGCGCCACGTCATCCCGAGCGCTTTCCGAAAGTGGAGGCACTGGCGCGCGAGCGCGGCTGGCGCGTGGCCACACGCAAGGCGCAGCAATGGCCGCAAGCGCGCGACACGGTCTTCGTGCTCGATACGCTGGGCGAGCTGATGAGCTTCTACGCGTGCGCGCAGGTCGCTTTCGTCGGCGGCAGCCTGCAGCCGATCGGCGGACACAACCTGCTCGAACCTGCGGCAGTCGGCACGCCGGCGGTCACCGGCCCGCATCTGCATAATTTTTCCGAAATCTCGCGGCGCATGCGCGACGCCGACGCAGTGGCTATCTGCGAGGATGCCGACTGTGTCTATCGCGATCTCGCACGTTTGCTCGGCGACCCGGCGCAGCGCGAAGCGATGGCTGCCGCCGGCCTTGCGCTGGTCGCCAATGGCAAAGGTGCGGTCGCCCGCACGCTGGTGCAGATCGCGCCGGACCTGCCGGCAGTGGTCGGGGAGGGCAGTGCGTCTTAAATGATGTTGACTGATCTCATCATCATGATGCCTATTGTCCAGCAAAATGAGCGCTTCGGATAAGCTGTTTCTAATTTAACGTTCGATCTGTTTTCGAATTTTTGTGGCTTGAATCTTGATTGTAAATTAATTTAAACGACTATAAATTTCTGAGATTTAATGTGTTGGTCGTTTTGTGGGTATCGTCTTCGTGGCCGGAGTGCAGCATCAATCCTATCTTGCAGGGGCTGATGCTGCACACTACTTTGGTCCGATAAGATGGTTGTTGAGAGTGGCTGCTCTGCGTCAGCCTGATGCGCAGATGGTGTATACGTTTATCACCACCGGGCCGTTGGTATATCCATAGGTGCGCCAGCCATTGCCTGAAGGATAGCTGCCAACGACGGAGAAACGGCCCAAATTCATGTTCTCCTGGAGATTGCTGTTTTCAGCGCGCCGCCCCCAAAATCTGACGACATTTGGATCTCCAGTATTCCATCCGCCAGAGATAGGAGTGAACCCGGCTGGGCACTGTGGGGTGGCGTCGACGGTCCCCCCAATGTCGCGTGCATATCCCTCTGTGATTGTCTGGTAGGTTGCGGCTTCGGCTGTGGATACTGCGGAAAACGACATTGCGATTAAAAGAATAGACGAAAATTCGATTTTCATTCCATCTCCTTCACTGAAATAAAGTGCTATTGCTGCGTGGTTGCGCGCCTTGGTTATGGGTAGCGCTGCACCAAGTTATGGCAGGACATTTTCTCGGTAAATCGTGGATTCGATAATTCAGGGGTGGGTGACTTCTCATTTGGTTGTAGGAAAATAAGAAGGGTTCATGCGTCTATGTTGTGGAGCTTGTCGACCTTGCAGATGGAAGAGGTGGCAAAAAAAAAGCGGGCATAGCCCGCTTTTTTTTGTGCTGAGGAATGGCAGCTATTGCAACGAGCCACTGCCCTGCAGCTTGGACTCGGCATCCTGCGACAGCAGGCGATTCACGTCCTGCAGGTCGGTGATGTCGAGTTTGCCGATGGCCTGGCCGAGCAGCAGACGATTCTGCAGGAAGGTGTAGCGCGACTGCGCGTAGTTCAACTGCGCCTGGAACAGGGTGCGCTGGTTCTGCACCACGTCCAGCACGGTCCGCGTGCCGACTTCCAGGCCGACCTGCGAGGCATCGTAGGCGGCCTGCGCAGAGACCACGGCAAGCCGGCGCGCTTCAACTTCGCTGATGCCGGCCACCACGGTCTGATAGGCATTGCGCGTATTGCGGTCCAGCGCGCGCTTCTGCTGTTCGTAGGTGTCCTGCTGGATATCGCGACGCGACAGCGCCTGGCGCACGGCCGACTGCGTTGCACCGCCGGCGAAGATCGGGATCGATAGCGTTATGCCGATCGAATCGGTATCGATGTTGCGATTGTTGGTCGTGAAGTTGCCGGCAGCTGTATCGACATCGGTGCCACCGCCCCAGCTATTGGTTCGTCCCATGCTGCCGGACAGGTTGAGCGTCGGGAGATGGCCGGCACGCGCGGCACTAACCTGTGCCTCGGCGGCACTTACCTGCAACTGCTGCGCCTTCAGTGCCGGGTTGTCGGCGATGGCACTGGCCACCAACTGGTCGACATTGCTGTAAGCCGCCGGTACTTCCGGCCGGAAATCTTCTGGCAGCGCACGCAGGCTAACCACCGGCTGGCCGGTGAGTTCGGTCAACGCCTGGTAGTAATCCTTCAGCGTATTGCGTGCGTTGATGGTGTCGGCACGCGCCTGGTCGTACTGGGCACGTGCTTCGTGCACGTCGGTGATCGGCGCCAGGCCCACTTCCAGACGCTTGTCGGCGTAGTCGAACTGCTTCTTGGCGGCTGCTTCATTGGTTTCTGCTGCGGCCAACGACTCGATACCGACCAACACCTGGAAGTACGCTGCAGAGGTGCGGGTGATCAGGTCGTTGTTGGCCGATTCCAACGTAAAGTCGGCTGCCTTGGCCACTTCGCGTTGCGCACGCAGGTTGGAGAACTGGGCCCAGTTGAAGATGGTCTGGCTACCTTGGATCCCGTATTGACGCTGCTTGGTGGTCGAGCGACCTGGGACGCCTTCCAGTTCGCGATGCGATTGGGTGAAGCCGGCCGAGCCGTCCAGCTGCGGCAACAATGCCGCACGCGCCTGTACCTGTCCCTCCCGATTCACCAGCCGCGTGGACTCGGCCACGGCCAGCTGCGGGTCGCCATTGCGGGCCATTTCGTACACCTGCAGCAGATCGGTGGCGTGCGCGGCCATCGGTGACAGGGCGGCGGCCAGGGCCAGGGCGAGGGATCGGCGGATCATCGGGGAAGCTTCCTTGGGAATCAGAATTGGAATCGGGGCGTCGGTGCGGCGCCCTGGAGATAGGCGAGGTCGGTTTCGAACAACGATTCGATGCGCGGGGCGTTGACGTCGCCACGGACCAGGACGGCTTCCATCACCGGTGCGTGACCGCGCACCACAAACAGCCGGCCGTTGGGGCGCAACCACTGCAGCCACTGGGCCGGCAGCGTATCGACCGCGCCGGTCACGCAGATGGCGTCGAAGCGCCGCTCGCTCTGCCAGCCGAACACATCGGCGGTTTCGATGCGGACATTGCTGCCCAGGCCGGTGGCGTCCAGGTTGGCGCGCGCGGCGGCGGCCAGTGCCGGGTCGATCTCCAGGCTGACCACTTCGCGCGCGAGTGCGCCCAGGCAGGCGGTGGAAAATCCGGTGCCGGTGCCGACTTCCAGCACGTCTTCGCCCGGCTGCAGATCCAGCGCCTGCAACATGCGGCCCTCGACCACCGGCTTCATCATCTTGTCGCCGGCCGACAGCGGAATTTCCACGTCGACATAGGCCAGGGTCTTGTAGGCGTCCGGCACAAAGGCCTCGCGCGGCAGGCGCGCCAGCACGTCGAGCACGCGCAGGTCCAGCACGTCCCACGGCCGGATCTGCTGTTCGACCATCTTTTCGCGGGCCTGGGTGAAATCGATCGTCATGGTGCGGTTATCCAACGCGGTGGGGCGAACATTTTACCGGTGCACGGGGCAACTGGCGCATCTAGCATCGCTGCGCGCCGGCCGCTGGCGCAGTGCCGGAAGTCATCGCCACCAAAGGCCGGGGGCGATCAACGCGGCGCATACGCCCTCAAAAAGAAGTCCACGCTGGACTGGATGTGCTCATCCACCTGCGCGCGGGTGGGCTGGCCGTGCAGGCCGCACATCATCAGGGCATACAGCTCGCCCTTGAGCAGGCAGAAGAATTGCGAGGCCGCGCGCGCCAGATCGGCGATGTCGAGCTGGCCGTCGGCCACGCGCGCCGACAGAAAATCCGCCAACGCCTGTTGGGTCCGCTTGGGGCCGGCTTCCCAGAACATCTCGCGGACATGCACATCGCCGGTGCCTGGCGCCATCATCATGCGGTGCGTGGAAATGGCCGATTCGGTGCTGACCATGGCGAAGAACGCATGGGCGATTTCGATCAACTGGTCGCGCAGTGCGCCCTTGGGCGCGTGGTCGAATAGGTCGTCCGGCATCATCTCCTGGCACTGCGCGCGGATCGCCTCGGAAAACAGGCTCTCCTTGTCGCCGAAGTGGCTGTAGACGGTGAGCTTGGAGACGCCGGCCTGGGCGGCGATGCCATCCATGCTGACCCCGGCATAGCCTTGCTCCATAAAGAGCGCGCGGGCAGCGCCGAGGATGGCGGCACGTTTCCCAAGATCCTTGGGACGCCCGGGGCCGTTGCTCTTGGCCTTGGACTTGAGGGAGGGCGAGCTGGACATACGGCCAATACTAGACCATCGGGTTCTATATTTATACTCGGTGGCCTGAACGTATCAGGGCATGGGACGCTTCGGCTGATCGGGCCTGGCGTGGCCGAGTCACCGGACCATGCCTCAGCCAGGCTGCAATGCCAGTGCTTCATGCCCCAAGCCATGCAGATCATGCTGGGCATTCATTGTTTCAATTGAATGCCTCCCGGTGTCATGGTCCGACCGGCAGCTGTGGGGAATCCACCTAGGGCGGTCCGAAAACCCCGGTGATAGATTGCCCCAGGCCTGCCGGTACATACCGTCACGCATGGCCAGCGGCACGGATGAGGGGCGGGGAACGTGGACAGGGTCGGGGCGCAGACGCATGCAAGCCGCGTTCGCAGCACGCGCGTGCTGCGGGCGGCCTTGGTATGGCTGTGGTTTGGGTTGTGCTGCGGGATGTGCGGCATGCCCGCGGCTGGCGCGCAGGCGCTCGATCACACCGCTTATCACACGGTCACGCGCTGGAACATGGACGACGGCCTGCCGCATAACCTGGTGCACGCCGTGGCCCAGGGCGAAGACGGACTGATCTGGCTGGGCACCTGGGAAGGCGTGGCGCGCTTCAACGGCCGCGATTTCACCGTGTACGACCGCCAGAACACACCGGGTGCCGAACTGGGAGGCGTGTTCGTGGTGGTGCGCGACAGCACCGGCGGCATGTTGTTCGGCACCGCATTCGACGGGGTCTATCACTATCAGGATGGCCACTGGCAACAGCTGGGCGACGCGACGGCGCGGCATCTGGCGGTCAGCGCGTTGTTGCGCCGGGCAGACGGAGCGTTGTGGGTGGGGACGCCGCAGACGCTATACCGGATCGAAGCCGATGGGCGCCTGGTCGATGTGGGGCGCCAGACGGACCTGCCGCGCGCGCGCATCACTGCGTTGTCGGCCGACGACCACGGCGATCTGTGGGTGGGCACCGAGGTCGGGTTGTATCGCCTGCCCGGCAATGGCAGCGCTGCCGAGCCCTGGGGCAGGACGCATGGCATGCAGGCAACGCCAGTGCGTCGGCTTGCCAGCGATCGCCAGGGCGGCCTGCTGGTCGCCGGCGATGACGGCGTGTGGTGGTGGAGTCGCGGCGGCGGGCTGCAGCGGTTTCGCCAGGGGCAGCGCGTGGATGCCCTGTTGCTGGATCGGAGCGGGCATCTGTGGATGAGCATGCCCAGCGGGACCTTGGTGGTGCATGGCGGGGCTGGTGTGCCGGACGAGCAGATTTCGATCACCGGCGTCGCCAGCCCCGCGTTGCTGGAAGATGCCGAAGGCCTGATCTGGGTCGGCAGCACGCACGGCCTGTTCCGGATTGCCGAAGGCGCCGCGCACGGCGTGACCCATGACGACGGCCTGGCCTCCGATTACGTGCGCACCGTGTTGCAGACCGGCAATGGCACCGTGTGGGTGGGCAGCGCGGTGGGCCTGGACCGCTGGCGCGACGATCAGATCGATCGCATCGCGCTGTCGCCGGCCCAAGGCGGTCGCGTGCTGGAGCAGTCGGTGTTGTCGCTGGCCGATGCCGGCGATGGCGGGGTCTGGGCCGGTACCTACAGTCAGGGCGTGCTGCGGCTGGATGCGCAGGGCAAGGTGCTGGTGCGCATCGGCGCGGGCGATGGACTGCCGTCGCTGTCGGTGCGCGCGGTGTTGCCCGATGGCGACGATCTGTGGATCGGCACCACCGGTGGGCTGGCGCACTGGCGGCAAGGCAAGGTCCGCCGCTACACCGCGGCCGATGGCGTGCCCGACGGCTCGGTGCAGGCGCTGTATCGCGACACGCAGGGCATCCTCTGGATCGGCACCGATCGCGGCATGACCGGGCTGTCGCCGGGCGGCAGCACGCGCGCCTGGCTGGGCGAACAGGACTTCCCTGGGCAGAACGCCTTCGACTTTTTGCGCGACGCCGGCGGCGATCTATGGATCGCCAGCGATCGCGGCCTGTTGCGCCTGCAGGGCGACCATTTTCGCGTCTACGACCACCGCGTTGGACTGCCGCGCGACAAGGTGTTCCGCGTGATCGACGACGGCCGCGGCTATTTGTGGTTGTCCAGCAACCACGGCGTCTTCCGCATCGCGCGCAACAACTTCGACCAGATCGATGCCGGTACCCGCGAACAATTGAGTGTGGAAGTGGTGGACCGCAGCGATGGCATGCCCAGCAATCAGGGCAATGGCAGCAGCGCGCCGGCCGGCTGGCTGACGCAGTCCGGGCAGTTGTTGTTTCCCACCTCGGCCGGGCTGGGCGTGATAGATCCGGCGCGTGTCGGCACCTTGCAAGGCCATCGCGTGCCGATCGTGTTCGAGCGCTTGCTGGTCGACGGCATGGTGCAGCCGTTGAGCGGCCCGCATCAGCTCGGCGCCGAGACCCGCCGTATCGCAATCACCTATGCCGGACTCAATTTTCGTGGGCCGGACAAGGTGCGTTACCGCTATCGCCTGGAAGGTTTCGACCCGGAGTGGGTGGATGCCGACAACGCGACCGAAGCGGTGTACACCAACCTGCCGCCGGGCCGTTTTCGCTTCCGCGTGCAGGCGATGTCGCTGCCGGTGGACTGGCGTCAGACCGCGCTGCTGGGAGAATCCAGTCTGGTCATCGCACTGGCGCCGCCCTGGTGGCGCCGTAGCGAAGTGATCGCATTGGGCATCCTTGCGCTGGCCAGCCTGATTTACGGGTTTTACCTGTGGCGCACGGCCAGCTACCGGCGCCGTCAGCGCCAACTCAATACCGTGATCGACCGGCGCACCCGCGAACTCAGCGACAAGAACCTCGCCCTGCAGCAGGCCAGCCAGGAGCGCGAAGCGTTGATGCGTCAGCTGGAATACCGCGCCAGCCACGATGTGCTGACCGCATTGCCCAACCGGCGCGAAGCCGAGCGCGTGCTGCAACAGTGGTTCGACGCGGCGCGTGGCGGTGGTCCCGCGCTGGCGCTGGCATTGATGGATATCGACCACTTCAAACACATCAACGACCAATACGGTCACGACGTCGGCGATGCGGTATTGAGCGCACTGGGCGAGGCATTGAGCGACCAGGATCGGGCGCAGTGTTTCGCTGCGCGCCATGGCGGCGAAGAGTTTCTGCTGGCCGCCACCGGACTGGATGCCGAACAGGCGCGCGCGCTGTTCGAATGCATGCGACAACGGCTGGCGACGATCGACGTCGATGCGCACGGCATTACGGTGCGGTGCACCGCCAGCATGGGCATGGCGATGAGCGATGAGGCGCCAACCCGGCGCGAACTGCTCGCATTGGCAGATCGCCGCCTGTATCAGGCCAAGCGGCATGGGCGCGATCGGCTGGTGGGGCCGTAAGGGGTGCAACGACGCGCTGGTGCCGTGCAGACGCGATAAGTGACCCAGGTGGCGTGTTTCAAGCACGTGGTGTTGTATCGAATCGTGGGGCGCAGGTGCTTATGTTGCTGATATGGGTGTTGCTTGCTTACCTTGCACTGCTTGGGCTAGACGCAGCGATCAACGAGATGGATTTTCGCCGTAGCCCGGACAAGGGCGAGCGTTACAGGTTGTTGCCACTGCCTTACAAGCTCTGTTGCTGGTTCGGCGTGATTCCGCTCTGCGTTGGCATGCTTTTCTGGCATGGCGCGCTAGGTGTTGTGGTATGCATTGCTCTTGCCGCCTTGCAAAGTGCTTGTGTGCGGTGGTACCAAAAGGCCGGGCTATTGCCGCGCAACGACTGAGCTGCAAAAAACGTACGTGAGGTTGTCTTGGACGCTCCAGGGAAGCTCTGAACAAGCCGTTCATAGCCTGCCGATCGACGTCCAAGACAGGCCGGGTCGCTCGCAAGTGTTCAATTTTTTCATCAATGACGATTGTCGCGATTAGGCCAGATGGCAGGTTCTCTCAGGGGGCCTTGAGTTGTTCGCAGGCTCCCTAGGGCTGTTCTTGTTGCGCATGCAACAACGCAACGAACGCTTGCGCGGCACGCGACAAGGTGCGCCCGCCATGCGTCACGCATCCCAACTCGCGCGATAGCGCTACATCGGCCAGCGGCAGCGCCACGATCTGATGGTCGATCATGCGCTCCGGCAGCACGCTCCAGGCCAGCCCCACCGACACCAGCATCTTGATCGTCTCCAGGTAGTTGGTGGTCATGCGCAGATGCGGCACCAGGCCACGCTCGGCGAACAGCCCGGCCACGATGCGGTGGGTGAAGGTGCCCGGATCCGGCAGCACCGCCGGATGCGCCACCACATCGTCCAGCGCCACCTCACGCAGGGCGGCCAATGGATGATCCGGCGCCACCACGAACTGCAGGCGGTCGTGCCAGATCGGCTGCGCGCGCAGCGGCGCACGCGTCTCCGGTGCCAGGGTGGTCACCGCCAGTTCCACCTCGCCACGCAGCACCGCCGCATAGGCCAGTTCCGAGTCCAGAAACTGGATATCCAGCGCGGCCTGCGGATGTTGCGCGGCAAAGCGGCGCAGCAACGCCGGCAGCCGATGCAGCCCAACGTGGTGGCTGGTGGCCAGGCTCAGGCGCCCGCCGACCGAAGCGCCCAGGTGTTCCAGCACGCGGCGCGTGTCTTCCAGCTCGGCAAGGATGCGTTGGGCGCGCGGCAACAAGGCCTGGCCGGCCTCGGTCAGCACCACCTGGCGGCCCAGGCGATCGAACAGCCGCGCGGATAGTTGCCCCTCCAGCAAGGCAATACGCTTGCTTACCGCCGGTTGGGTCAGATGCAGCGCCTCACCGGCCGCCGAAAAGCTGCCGCTGTCGGCGATCGCCACGAAGGCGCTGAGGCTCGCCAGATCCATGCCATTCCTGAAATTCATTTGTTGAATAAACAATATGAATTTGCGTTATCCAATTCAAGCTCCTAGCATCGAATGCAGCCAGGTGGGGCTCCTACCATCCGCCAACCGGATCGCCGCAATGACTGCCAAGACGCTGTACGACAAGCTGTGGGACCTGCACGAGGTCACGCGCCGCGACGATGGTTCGTCGCTGATCTACATCGACCGCCACATCCTGCATGAAGTGACCTCGCCGCAGGCGTTCGAAGGCCTGCGCCTGGCCGGGCGCAAGCCGTGGCGCATCGATGCCAACATCGCCACGCCCGACCACAACGTGCCGACCACGCGTGCCGAGCGGCAGGGCGGCCTGGAGTCGATCGCCGACGAAGTCTCGCGCCTGCAGGTGCAGACCCTGGACGAGAACTGCGACGACTTCGGCATCCTCGAGTTCAAGATGAACGACGCTCGCCAGGGCATCGTGCATGTGGTCGGCCCGGAGCAGGGCGCCACCCTGCCGGGCATGACCGTGGTCTGCGGCGATTCGCACACCTCCACGCATGGCGCATTCGGCGCGCTGGCGCACGGCATCGGCACCTCCGAGGTCGAGCACGTGCTGGCCACGCAATGCCTGATCGCCAAAAAGATGAAGAACATGCAGGTGCGTGTCGAAGGCACGTTGCCGTTTGGCGTGACTGCCAAGGACATCGTGCTGGCGGTAATCGGCAGGATCGGCACCGCTGGCGGCAACGGACATGCGCTGGAATTTGCCGGCAGCGCGATTGCCGCGCTGTCGATGGAAGGGCGCATGACCATCTGCAACATGTCCATCGAAGCCGGTGCGCGCGTGGGCATGGTGGCAGTGGACGACAAGACCATCGCGTACGTCCAAGGCCGCCCGTTCGCGCCCAAGGGGGCGGATTGGGACGCTGCCGTGGCGCTGTGGAAGACGCTGGTCTCCGACCCGGGCGCGCACTTCGACACCTTGGTGGAACTGCGTGCCGAGGACATCAAGCCACAAGTGAGCTGGGGCACCTCGCCGGAAATGGTGCTGGCGGTGGATCAGCAGGTGCCGGACCCGGCAACCGAACAGGATCCGACCAAGCGCGACTCGATCGAGCGCGCGCTGAAGTACATGGGGCTGAAGGCCAATCAGCCGATCACCGAGATCCGCCTGGACCGCGTGTTCATCGGCTCGTGCACCAACTCGCGCATCGAGGATCTGCGCGCGGCCGCTGCGGTTGCGAAGGGCCGCAAGGTCGCCTCCACCATCAAGCAGGCGCTGGTAGTGCCGGGCTCCGGTCTGGTGAAAGCGCAGGCCGAGGCCGAAGGCCTGGACAAGGTGTTTCTGGACGCCGGCTTCGAATGGCGCGAGCCGGGGTGCTCGATGTGCCTGGCGATGAACCCGGACAAGCTGGGCAGCGGCGAACATTGTGCCTCCACCTCCAACCGCAACTTCGAAGGCCGCCAGGGCGCCGGTGGCCGCACCCATCTGGTCAGCCCGGCGATGGCCGCAGCGGCGGCGGTGAGTGGGCACTTCGTCGACGTGCGTGACCTCCAGGGAATCGAGAATCGGGAATAGGGAATCGCAAAGTCCTGCTTCCCGCTCTGCCCATTCCCTACTCCCCATTCCCCAATCCCGGCCTCTCTCAATGACCCCTTTCACCCAACACACCGGACTGGTGGCGCCGCTGGATCGCGCCAATGTCGATACCGACCAGATCATTCCCAAGCAATTCCTCAAGTCGATCAAGCGCACCGGTTTCGGGCCGAACCTGTTCGACGAATGGCGCTATCTGGACATCGGCGAGCCCGGCCGCGACAACAGCCAGCGCCCGCTCAATCCGGAGTTCGTGCTCAATTTTCCGCGCTATCAGGGCGCCAGCGTGCTGCTGGCACGCGAGAACTTCGGCTGCGGTTCCTCGCGCGAGCACGCGCCGTGGGCGCTGGACGAATACGGCTTCCGCACCGTGATCGCGCCGAGCTTTGCCGACATCTTCTTCAACAACAGCTTCAAGAACGGCCTGCTGCCGATCGTGCTGGCCGAAGCGGAAGTGGACGCATTGTTCGAGCAATGCCTGGCCAACGAGGGCTATCAACTCACCGTGGATCTGGCCGCACAGCGCGTGCGCCGCCCCGATGGCGCGGAGTACGCATTCGACATCGATGCATTCCGCAAGCACTGCCTGCTCAACGGGCTGGACGACATCGGCCTGACCTTGCAGGAGGCCGATGCGATCGGCCGCTTCGAGCAAGACCATCGCGCTCGCCAGCCGTGGCTGTTCGGCGCGCTGCAGTGAGTTGTGCAGTGACGTTTGCGCGGTGATCGCCGCGGCACATTGAACTAACTGGCGCTGTTGCGTCATTCCACGAGGATTGCATGAGCAAGCAGATTCTGATTCTTCCCGGCGACGGGATTGGCCCGGAGATCATGGCCGAAGCGGTCAAGGTGCTGGCGCGTATCGATGCGCAGCATGGTTTGGGTTTCAGCCTGGTGTACGACGAACTGGGTGGCGCGGCCTACGACAAGTACGGCAGCCCGCTGGCCGACGAAACGCTGGAGCGCGCGCGCGCTGCCGACGCGGTGCTGCTGGGCGCTGTCGGTGGGCCGCAATGGGACACCATCGACCCATCGCTGCGCCCGGAGCGGGGCCTGCTCAAGATCCGCTCGCAGCTTGGGTTGTTCGCCAACCTGCGTCCGGCACTGCTGTATCCGCAGCTGGCCGAGGCCTCCACGCTCAAGCCGGAGGTGGTGTCCGGGCTGGATCTGCTGATCCTGCGCGAGCTCACCGGCGGTATTTATTTCGGTCAGCCGCGGGGCACGCGCACGCTGGACAATGGCGAGCGTCAGGCCTACGACACGCTGCCATACAGTGAAAGCGAGATCCGCCGCATCGCCAAGGCCGGCTTCGAGATGGCACGCCTGCGCGGCAAGAAGCTGTGCTCGGTCGACAAGGCCAACGTACTGGCATCGAGCCAGCTGTGGCGCGCAGTCGTCGAAGAGGTGTCAAAGGACTATCCGGACATTGCGTTGTCGCATATGTACGTGGACAACGCGGCGATGCAGTTGGTACGCGCGCCCAAGCAGTTCGATGTGATCGTGACCGACAACATGTTTGGCGACATCCTGTCCGACCAGGCGTCGATGCTCACCGGCTCGATCGGCATGCTGCCGTCGGCCTCGCTGGATGCCAACAATAAGGGCATGTACGAGCCATGTCATGGCTCGGCGCCGGATATCGCAGGCAAGGGCATCGCCAATCCGCTGGCCACCATCCTGTCGGTGGCAATGATGCTGCGCTATACGTTTGCGCAATCTGCTGCAGCAGATGCGATCGAGCAAGCGGTCGGCAAGGTACTCGACCAAGGCCTGCGCACCGCCGACATCTGGTCGGAAGGCACGACCAAGGTCGGTACGGTGGCAATGGGTGATGCAGTGGTGGCCGCGCTGTAAAAGCGCTCGCTTCCCCGAGGCGTCGTGGCTTTACCGGTGGCTATCGTTCTTCAGACGATGGCCACTTTCGTTTGGCGTCTGCCTCATCCGTGATCACATCAGTCAACCAAAGCATCTGCATGAACCTACGGATGTCGTGCGCAGGACTTGTAGGCATGGGGGGTGGTCGGCAGCGCGGTGCCGCATCCGGTGTCGGGACACGCCGTGAATCCGTCCGTGGAGGCTCGGTGGCGGCATCCACGCCGCCACACGGTCCCGCCCCCGGACGCGACACCGCGCTCCCACTCTTCGCGGCTGCTGATCGGCAAGCAATGCCTTTTGGTAGGCATGATGCTTGCAGATTCCGCAGTCGGTAGTCGGTAGTCGATGCAGTTTTTCGTCTATTGCTTTGCCATGATTCCGCCAGCGAAGGTCGCGCTCCAAAGCATGATCAATCAATCAAGTAACTCTTCTCCTTCAGCCACCAACAATATTCGGAGGTGCTTGCGCGCGTACCGGCGTGGGACCTTACGCGGCATGGATGCCGCGTAAGAGCCTACAGGGACGTACTTGCGGCGTGTCCCACGCCGGTACGCGTGCAAGCGCCCTCAGTGATCGAGGCGTTTGCGCGAAACCGGCAGACGTCGTGCGTGGGATTGGTCGATGTGGCGCCGCGCTCCCACTCTTCGCGGCTGCTGATCGGCAAGCAATGCATTCTTAGAAAACGTTCAAATGACCAACCACCAAAAACCAAGACGGCCAGCAGATCACTCCGCCGGCCGTCAGATTTACATCGTTTAGCAGATGACAGCGCTACGCCACCGCAGCCGTCTTGCCGGCGACCACGCCGCGCTCGCGCTGACGCAACAGGCGGTTGGCCACATCCAGCCACGCCAGTGCGCTGGCTTCGATGATGTCCTTGCTGGTGCCGGTGCCTTCGTATTCCACGCCGTCGTGGCGTACGCTCAGGCTGGCTTCACCGCGCGCATCTGCGCCGATGCCCACGCTGTGCACCTGGTAGCTGTCCAGCTCGAGCTTCACGCCGGTGGCCGAGGCCAGCGCACCGAACAAGGCATCGACCGGGCCGTTGCCCTGCGCAGTCTCGGCGACGCGATTGCCTTCCGGGTCGGACAATTCCACCAGCGCATTGGCACGGCTGCCGACATCGCTGATGGTCATCGAGGCCAGGCGGTAACCTTCCTGCACGGTGGCGTCCTGCATCAATGCCTGCAGGTCCGCGTCGGTGACCACGCGCTGCTTTTCGCACAATGCCTTGAACTGCTCGAAGACCAGTTTGACCTCTTCTTCCTCCAGCAGATATCCAAGGGCACGCAGGCGCTGCTCGACCGCTGCACGGCCGCTGTGGCGGCCCAGCACCATTTGCGACGATTCCCAGCCCACATCTTCCGGACGCATGATTTCGTAGGTGCCGCGATGGCGCAGCATGCCGTGCTGGTGGATGCCCGATTCGTGCGCAAACGCATTGCCACCGACTACCGCCTTGTTGCGCTGTACCGGCATGCCGACCAGGCGCTGCAGCAACTGCGAGGTGGAGACGATGCGTGGAGTATTGATCGACGAATCGATGTTGTAGAACGCACCACGCACCTTCAGCGCCATGGTGATTTCTTCCAGTGCGCAGTTGCCCGCACGCTCTCCGATGCCGTTGATGGTGCATTCCACCTGACGTGCGCCGCCTTCGATCGCTGCCAGCGAATTGGCCACCGCCAGGCCCAGATCGTTATGGCAATGCGCGCTGAAGATCACCTTGTCGGCGCCTTCCACGCTGGCGATCAGCCGCGCGAACATGCCGCGGATCTCTTCCGGCGTGGTGAAGCCCACCGTGTCGGGCAGGTTGATCGTGGTGGCACCGGCCGCAATCGCCACACGGGTGACTTCGGCCAGGAAATCTTCTTCGGTGCGGGTCGCGTCTTCGGCAGAAAACTCCACGTCATCGATATAGCCGCGCGCCAGCGTCACGTGCTTGTGCACCGATTCCAGCACCTGTTCGCGGCTCATGCGCAACTTGTGCTCGCGGTGCAGCGGGCTGGTGGACAGGAACACATGCAGGCGCGGGTTGGCTGCAGCTTCCAGCGCCTTTGCCGAGGTTTCAATATCCGCCTGCAGGCAGCGCGACAGCACCGCAAGGGTGGGACGACGCAGCTCGCGGCCGATCATCGCCACAGCTTCGCGGTCCGAATGCGAACTGGCCGGAAAGCCGGTTTCGATGATGTCCACGCCGAGTTCGTCCAGCGCGCGCGCCATGACCAGCTTCTGCTGGGGCGTCATGCTGCAGCCGGGGGATTGCTCGCCGTCGCGCAGGGTGGTGTCGAAAATTCGGATACGCGGGGTCTGGTTGGATACGGTCGTGTTCACCAGGAAGACTCCTCTACGGCGATGGCGGTGACAGGCGTTGAAGCGACTGCGGATGGGCGGGAAAGAGCGGGTGTTTGGGGTGAAGGCTTGACGCTGCGTTCGTTGCGGAGTCGTTCGGTATTGCGACGCCGCGGTTTGCGTGGCGGACGCGGCCGCACCTCGGACAAGAGTGCGGCCAGAACCGTTGCGTCGATATTACCGCCAGAGACCACCGCACATTTGCGTTTGCCTGCAACACGGCGACCGGCGGCCAGTGCCAGCGCACCGGCGCCCTCGGCGATGACGTGCTCTTCCAGCGCCAGGCGTACCAGGGTTTCACGCAATTCGGCTTCGCGCACGATCACCACATCGTCGAGCAGGCTCGCGCATAAACGGCGGGTCAGAAAGCCGGGAATCTTGACCTTCACGCCGTCGGCCAGGGTGGGGACGGGAGCGATTTCACGCAGATCGCCGCGTACGGCGCGGGCCATCGAATCGACACCTTCCACCTGCGCGCCGACGATGCGCACGCCTTGCGATTTCAGCGCAAGCGCCACCCCGGAGGCCAGGCCGCCGCCGCCGATCGGCACGATCACCACGTCCGGCGCATGCGCAGCCAGTTCGATGCCGACCGTGCCTTGCCCGGCGATCACATCCGGATCGTCGAAGGCGGATAGGAAACGGTAGCCGTTCTGGTCGGCCAGCTCGCGTGCGAACGCAAACGCTTCGTCGTAACTGTTGCCATGCTGGCGGACGGTGGCGCCCCAGTGCGCAACACCGGCGATCTTGGTCTGCGGCGCGCCGTATGGCATCACCGTAATCGCCTGCACGCCCAGCCTGTATGCCGACCATGCCACGCCTTGCGCATGGTTGCCGGCCGATGCGCAGATCACCGGACGCTCGTCGCCGCGTTCCAGCCCCGCCAGCAACGCGTTCAATGCGCCGCGCACCTTGTAGGAGCCGGTGCGCTGCAGGTTTTCCAGTTTCAACCACACGCCGAAGCGCTCGGCATAATGCAGCGGCGTGGGCGACAGGTACTTGCGCAGGCGGGCCTGCGCGGCCAGCACGTCGGCCACGCTGACGGCCACGTCGCCTACGTCTGGTTCCTGCGAAGCGGGGCGGCCGGAATCAGGCATTGCGGCACGCGCGCGGCCGATCCGGAAGAAGACACCTCCGGACGGTGGTCTGGTGGTCGCGCGAGGTTTGCGTGGCCCAGGTCTGCGTGGTCATGCGGCGGCCTCGATCGATTCCAGTGCCGTGATCACCACCGACTCGCAGTCGTACACCTTTTCGAGCTGCAGCCGCAGTGTTTCCGGCGGCCGGCTGCTGTCCACGTCCAACTGCAGGTGCCAGCGCCCGGCATCGTCCGGCGCGGCGGCGCCCTGGATGGCACACGGGCGGAACCCGCGGCGCTCGGTCATGCCGATCACCCGCACCAATGCGCCTTCGGCCGGCTTCAGCACCAGGTCAAGCCGGTAACGCATGTGTCGTCTCCTTGGCCGCGTGTGCAGGATTGCTGTCCAGCATGGTGCTGTTGGCGTTGTTGGGCGGCACCAGCGGCCATACGTTGGCGCGTGCGTCGATGGCAACGTGCAGCAGGCCGGGGCCGGGTTGGGACAGCAATTCCGCCAGTGCCGCATCCACATCGCCGCGCGCGATGATGCGCTTGGCCGGGATGCCGAACACCTGCGCCAGCGCGGCAAAATCCGGGTTGTCGGACAGATCGATTTCGCTGTAGCGCTCGGCAAAGAACAGCTCCTGCCACTGCCGCACCATGCCCAGCGAGCTGTTGTCCAGCAGCACGATCTTCACCGGCAGCTTGCAGCGCGCGATGGTCACCAGCTCCTGCACGTTCATCATGAAGCTGCCGTCGCCGGAGACCAGCACCACGGTGCGGTCCGGGCAGGCGAACTGCGCGCCCATCGCCGCCGGCAGGCCGAAGCCCATGGTGCCGAGTGCGCCGCTGGTGAGGTGATTGCGTGGATCGTTGAAGCGGCAATGCTGGGCCACCCACATCTGATGCTGGCCCACATCGCAGGCGATGATGGTGTCGGCCGGAGCCACTTCGCTCAGTCGCTTCAGCAGCGCCGGTGCGTAGATATCGGTACCGGGCGCGTCGTAGCGCGCAGCGAATTTTTCGCGATTGGCAAAGCAGCGCGTACGCCATGCCTGGCAGTTGCCGCGTGCTGCGCTCAAGGCCTTGAGGCTAGTCGCCACATCGCCGGGCACGGCGATGTCGGCGGTACGCAGCTTGGAAATTTCATACGCATCGGCATCCAGATGGATGACGCGTGCGAACGGTGCAAATTCGCTCAACTTGCCGGTCGCGCGATCGTCGAAGCGCGCGCCGACCACCACCAGCAGATCGCATTCCTGGATCGCCATGTTGGCCGCACGGGTGCCGTGCATGCCCAGCATGCCCAGATAATCCGGATGCGCATGCGGCAATGCACCCAGGCCGCGCAAGGTCAGCGCGGTCGGGATGCCGGTGGCTTCGACAAAGCGCCGGAACGCCTCCACCGCACCGGCCAGTGCAATCCCGCCTCCGCCATACACCACCGGGCGCTCGGCGCTGGCGATGGCGGCCAACGCTTCGGCCAGCTTCGCGTCCGCCGGTGCCGGTGGCGGCAGCACCGCCGCCGGCACATGCGCTGGCAGATGCGAGGCATCGGCAATCTGCACGTCCTTGGGCAAGTCGATCAACACCGGGCCCGGGCGGCCTTCGCGCGCGATGCGAAACGCCTCGCGCACGATCTCCGGGAACTGGTCCACGCTGCGCACCAGAAAGCTGTGCTTGACGATCGGCATGGTCATGCCGAATACGTCCAGTTCCTGGAAGGCATCGGTGCCCAGCAGCGGCGTGGCGACCTGACCGGTCAGGCACACCATCGGCACCGAATCGAGCATTGCGTCCGCAATGCCGGTCACCAGATTGGACGCGCCCGGGCCGGAGGTGGCCACGCACACGCCGACCTTGCCGCTGGCACGGGCATAGCCGTTGGCGGCAAGGGCGGCGCCCTGTTCGTGACGGACCAGGATGTGCTTGAGCCTGGAATCCACCAGGGCGTCGTAGAACGGCATGATGGTGCCGCCCGGATAACCGAACAGCGTTTCCACGCCCTCGGCTTCCAGGGCCTGCGTCAGCCAGCGCGCGCCGTTGCGGGGCGTGCTGTGTGCGGAGGTGTTCATGCGTTGCGGACCTTCGGTGTTAAACGGTGGGGGATGCGGCGGCGTTATGCCGCTTGCTGATTTGCTGGTGCGGCAGCGGCTTGCTGTTCGCCGTTGAGCCACACCATCTTGGCGCGCAGTTTCTTGCCCACTTCTTCGATCGGGTGTTCCAGGTCGGCCTGCTTGAACTTGGTGTAGTTCGGCAGGCCGGCTTCGTATTCGGCCACCCAGTTCTTGGTGAAGGTGCCGTTCTGGATGTCGGTCAGCACGTCCTTCATGCGTGCCTTGGTGCTGGCGTCGATCACGCGCGGGCCGCTGACATAGTCGCCGTATTGCGCGGTTTCGGACACGAATTCCAGCATGCGGGTGATGCCGCCTTCGTAAAACAGGTCCACGATCAACTTCAGTTCGTGCAGCACTTCGTAGTACGCGATCTCCGGCTGATAGCCGGCTTCCACCAAAACTTCGAACCCGGCCTGCACCAGCGACGAGGCGCCACCGCACAGCACGGCCTGCTCGCCGAACAGATCGGTTTCGGTTTCTTCCTTGAAGGTGGTCTTGATGATGTTGGCGCGCGCGCCGCCCAGGCCGCCGGCATAGGTCAGCGCGAACTGCTCGGCCTTGCCGCTGGTGTCCTGGTAGACCGCATAGATGCACGGCACGCCGCGGCCGATCTCGTATTCGCGACGCACCAGTGCGCCCGGGCCCTTCGGCGCGACCAGCACCACGTCCAGATCGGCACGCGGGGTGATCATGTCGAAATGCACGTTCAGGCCATGCGCGAACAGCAGGCAGGCGCCTTGCTTCATGTTCGGGGCAATGACCTCTTCGTAGAGCTTCTTCTGCACCATGTCCGGGGTCAGGATCGCGACCAGATCGGCACTCTTCACCGCCTCGGCGGGCGCCACGACGGTGAAGCCGTCGGCCTGGGCCTTGGATTCGGTGGGGCCGCCGGGACGCAGGCCGACGGTGACGTCGAAGCCGGAATCGCGCAGGTTCAGCGCATGCGCGCGGCCCTGGCTGCCGTAGCCGATGATCGCGATTTTCGGTTGGGTGTCGTTGCTCATGAAGTAGTCCTTGCGGGGTTGGCAGTGGGAAAGGGATCAGCTGGCAGCGCAGAGGCTGGTTGGCCGAACAAAGCGGGGATGAGCGAGAACACCGTGCACGCGGAGGCTTGCGGCAGCGCAGTTGCTGGCACTGATGGAAGGGGCTGCGGCGATGTCGGTGGTGTCGTTCATGTCATTCGAAACTTTTGGGGGTCCCTGAAACGCGAAACCCCGCGCCGTTGCCGGTGCGGGGTCTGATCGAAGCCTTGTGTGTCTGTTACCTACACGAAGCCGCGTCCCGCACCGGTTGGCGAGGTAATAAGTACGAGCACGAGAAGCGACGCTGCCGTCGCGCCGAAGGGCGCGGTCAGGAGGGCGTTCGTGGTGGCGGTGCGTTGCGGCATGTATTGAGATAACCATCGCTGCCGGTAGGGTGTCAACCCTTGCGGGTGAAACAGCTGGATCGGTGCCGTTTACCGAGCGCGAAGCCTCATGACAGCAGCATGGTTTCCCATGAAACCGGATCGACGACTTGCCGACATCGCCGATGTGCGTCACCAACTGCGCGATTTTATCGCTGCAGTGCGGCTGGGATCGAGCGCTGCGACTAAGGCCGCTGGTATGGTTGGTCCTTCATTCGTTGTGTCGTGGGGAGCTCTGGATCATGCGTCGCGTACCCGTCTTACTTGTGTCTGCTCTGACGCTGCTGGCGCCGTCTCTCGTTGCCGCCGACCGGATTACCGGGCAGGGCTTCGCCACCCGCTCCGAAGTGATCGCCCCGCATGCGATGGCGGCGACGTCGCAACCGCTGGCCACCCAGATCGCGCTGGATGTGATGAAGAACGGCGGCTCGGCGGTGGATGCGGCGATTGCCGCCAATGCCGCGCTGGGCCTGATGGAGCCGACCGGCAATGGGGTGGGCGGGGATCTGTTCGCCATCGTCTGGGATCCCAAGACCAACAAACTCTATGGGTACAACGGCTCAGGCCGTTCGCCCAGGTCGCTGACCCTGGCCGAGTTCCAGCGCCGCGGGCTGAAGGACATTCCGCCGACCGGCCCGTTGCCGGTGTCGGTGCCGGGCGCGGTGGATGGCTGGTTCGCGCTGCACGAGCGCTTTGGCCGCAAGCCGATGGCGCAGAACCTGGCCCCGGCGATCCGCTACGCGCGCGAAGGCCATCCGGTGGCCGAAACCATCGCCTACTACTGGGACCGCTCGGTGCCGCGGCTGTCGCAGTACCCCGGCTTCAAGGAGCAGTTCACCATCGACGGCCATGCCCCGCGCAAGGGCGAGCTGTGGAAGAACCCGAACCTGGCCAACACCTTGCAGCAGATCGCCGACGGCGGCCGCGATGCGTTCTACAAGGGCGATATCGCCCGCACCATCGGCGCCTACTTCAAGGCCAATGGCGGCTACCTGAGCTATGCGGACATGGCCAGCCATCAGGGCGAATGGGTGGAGCCGGTCAGCACGAATTACCGCGGTTACGACGTGTGGGAGTTGCCGCCCAACAGCCAGGGCATTGCCGCGCTGCAGATGCTCAACATCCTGGAAGGCTACGACTTCTCCAAGATCCCGTTCGGCTCGGCCGAGCACGTGCACCTGTTCACCGAGGCCAAGAAGCTGGCCTTCGCCGACCGCGCGCATTTCTATGCCGACCCGGCCTTCCAGCGCGCGCCGCTGGCCAGGCTGGTCTCCAAGGACTACGCCGCCCAGCGTCGCGCGCTGATCTCCATGGACAAGGCGCTCAAGGAGGTGCAGCCGGGCACGCCCAAGCAGCTGGAAGAAGGCGACACCATCTACATGACCGTGGCCGATGCCGACGGCATGATGGTGTCGTTGATCCAGTCCAACTACCGCGGCATGGGCAGCGGTATGGCGCCGCCGGGGCTGGGCTTCATCCTGCAGGACCGTGGCGAGATGTTCGTGCTGAAGAAGGACCACCCCAACGGCTACGCGCCGGGCAAGCGGCCGTTCCAGACCATCATCCCGGCCTTCGTCACCAAGGACGGCAAGCCGTGGCTGAGCTTCGGGGTGATGGGCGGGGCGATGCAGCCGCAGGGACATGTGCAGATCGTGATGAACCTGGTGGATTTCCATATGAATCTGCAGGAGGCCGGCGACGCGCCACGCATCCAGCACGAGGGCTCCACCGAGCCGACCGGCCAGGCCACCGCCATGAGTGACGGCGGCGAGCTCAATCTGGAGACCGGGTTCTCCTACGACACCATTCGCGCACTGATGCGCAAAGGCCATCGGGTGATCTTTGCCGACGGCCCGTATGGCGGCTATCAGGCGATCGCCCGCGACCCGGGCAATGGCGTGTATTACGGCGCGTCGGAAAGCCGCAAGGACGGGCAGGCGGCCGGTTACTGAGCCAACCGCCACGGATGAGTGCGGCTCAACTCTGCCTGCCGCGCGCCGCTAACCACACCGATGGATTAGGAATCCCCATGAGCTCGATGCACTCGCCTGACCTGCCGTCGCACACGCGTGCGGCCCTGCTCCCCGACGCGCCGGTCGCCTTGTTGCGGCTCTCGGTCGAGGCGCATGTGGTGGCCTGCAATCGCGCCGGCCTGGACGTGCTGGGCAAGACCGCCAGCGAACTGGAAGGCTTGCCGGCCTCCGTGCTGTGGGGATTGAGCGTCACCGACCTGGTCGGCGACGAAGGGGTGTGGGCCGCACCGGGCGACGACCCGGCCCGGCGCGTGCGTTACATCCGCGACCGCGAGCACGGAGGCTGGATGCTGTCGTTGCCGCACGTCGAAACCGCAATCCTGTTGCGCGAAGCCACACGGCTGGCCGACGGTAGTCGCCCGGTGCCGATCTCGCCGCTGCTGCAGCCTCTGGTGGCACGGCTACAGGCCGAGCACGAAGACCGCACCGTGCTGGAGCGCACTGCGCAGGCGCTGGCCGGCTGCGAGCTGGAACTGCTGCTCCCGCCGGGCCTGGCGGACAACGAGATGGGCCGCCGGCTGCAGGCCGGCTTCGGCAATCTGGCCGAAGCGATCCGCCAGGCGGTCGCGCTGTCGGTGCAGATCGCCGCCGAAGTGCCGCCATTGGTGGCCGAAAACGACGAGATGGTGCGTCAATCGCAGGCGCAGACCGAAGCGCTGGACGGCGCCCGCACGGCGGTGGAGCGCCTTGCTGCGAGCCTGCAGGACGTCAATGCCGAACTGGCACAGGTGATCGCGCTGGCCGCCAGCGCCGATGACAGCGCGCGCCAGGGTGTGGCCGCGGCACACGCCCTGGGCCAGGCCATGCACGAGGTAGAGCGTCGCGCCGCACGTGCCGGCGAGGTCATCGAAGTCATCGACTCGGTGGCGTTTCAGACCAATATCCTGTCGATCAACGCCAGCATCGAAGCGGCGCATGCCGGCGACGCCGGGCGCGGCTTTGCGGTGGTCGCCACCGAGATCCGCCGTCTGGCCGAACGTGCGGCGGCGGCGGCGCGCGATGTGCGCGCGATCCTGGCCGAGACCAGTGCTGCGGTGGGCGAGGGCGCGGCCTCCGCGCGTGGCACCGAGGCAGTGCTCGATGGCATCACCCGCGTGCTTGGGCAGGCCAGTAGCGCGATGACCACGGTAGCCGGGCGCATCCAGGCGCAGGATGGCGAAATTCGCGGGATCGAGCGTGCGGTGGATGGTGTGGTGGCGCTGGGGCGCAGCAACCTGCAGCATGCCGCGCACGTGGCCGAACGCAGCGAGGCGCTGGAGCGCGGCACCGAAACCCTGCGCGACTGCGTGGGCCTGTTCCGCCTCCCGCCCGATCCATTGCAGGTGCCCAGGCACGCGCGCGTCAAGGAACTTGCCGTCGCCACGGCGGGCAAGATCGGCACCGCACTGGCGCAGGCCATCGCGCGCGGGCAGATCGACGAAGCGGCGTTGTTCGCGCGCACCTACACGCCGATTGCCGGGGTGGAGCCGCCCAAGTTCAGTACCGACTTCGACGCGGTCTGCGATCAGGTGCTGCCCCCGCTGCAGGAGCCGCTGCTGGAGGCGCATGCGTGGATCGTGTTCGCCATCTGCGCCAATCCCGACGGCTATGTGCCTACCCACAATCTGCGTTTCACCCAGCCGCTGACCGGCGATGCCAAGCGCGATCTGGTCGGCAACCGCACCAAGCGCAAGTTCACCGACCGCGTCGGCCGCAGCGTGGGCGCGCACACCGACCCTTATCGTTTGCAGGTCTATCGCCGCGATACCGGCCAGATCATGTTCGACCTGTCTGCACCGATCTTCGTCGGCCGCAAGCACTGGGGCGGCCTGCGGGTCGGGTATACGCTGGAGTGACGCCGGCTGGCGTCAGGGCCGCCGATGAAATTGCTGCACGGCCGCCAGGCGGTCGCGGCCGGCGCTCGGCGTGGCATGTGCCACCCGTACGCTCCGGTTCCTCCGCGCCGCCCACACCCAGCTGACGACTGCTCGCTAGGTGTTGTTCGCCGCTCTTACTGCGGTGTGGCCGGCGTCGGGTTGCCCGCCGATGCGGTTGTCGGGTTGCCCAGCTGCTTGGCCAGGAAGTGTTCGAGGGTGCGATAGAAGGCGATCTGGTTGGCGTCCTTGTAGAACCCGTGGCCTTCCTTGGGCACGGCCATCCATTCGGGCGCGTTGCCGCTACGGGTCAGCGCAGCCCGCAGGCTCTTGGCCTGGGCAAATGGCGCACGCTCGTCCTCTTCGCCGTGGACCAACAGCACGGGCGCCTTGATGCGTTGGGCCAGCGAAACCGGCGAGTGCGCGGCAAGCTCGGCGGCGTCGCGGCCGATCACGCGCTCCAGGTAATTGGTGCCGTACGCGCTCTGATTGATATCGCCCCTGGTGTACATCATCTGCAGGTCGTAGATACCGGCTACACCGACCGCGCAGCGGAACAGCTCCGGTGCCTTCACCTGCACCATCATCGCCGCGTACGCACCAAAACTGGCACCGTAGCTGCAGATGCGCGACCGATCGGCCAGGCCCTGGTCGATCGCCCAACGCACGCCATCCACCAGATCGTCCTGGATCCGTTCGCCCCACTGGCGATAACCCGCACGTTCGAAGTCATGGCCGCGTCCCTGCCCGCCGCGGTAGTTGACCTGCAGCACCAGATAGCCGCGGCTGGCGAGAAATTGCGCATCGGTGTCGAACGCCCAACCATCGCCGTCGGTATGCGGGCCGCCATGCGGCAGCAGGATCATCGGCAGTGGCGCACCCTGGGCGGCCGTTGCCGGAACGGTCAGCACGCCGTCCAGCGTCAGCCCGTCGCGGGCCTGGAACCGCACCATGCGCCGCTCGCTCATCCGTGCCGCGGGCAGGGCGCTGCGGGCCTTGATGACCAGCTTGAGCGTATTGGTCGGGCGATTGAAGATGTACCAGGCGCCGGCATCGCGGTCGCTATAGGCCTTCAGCAGCACGGCGTTGCCATCTTCGGTGAAGTTGATGAAATCCACGTACTGACCGGCCAGGGTCTGGCTGAGGCTGCGATGCAACTGCGCCTGTGCGCTGTCGGGCGCGACATAGCGCAGCGCCGGCTGGCCCGGTCCCAGTCGTGCCGCGAACGGCGCAAATGGTGCAGGTCCCCATTGCAGATCGTCCACGTCGTAGAACGGGTCGGATGCCAGCACGCTGCGCTGCTGGCCGTCCGGGTCGCTGGACACCAGTGCCGCCGGACCGCCGGAGACGCTGTGCCAGCCATAGACACGATTGGGCTGTTCGGCAAAGGCGATCGGACGCCAGTTGGCCTGGACCTGCGTCAGCGGTGTCCAGCCGTTGCCGCTGCGGCGGAACAGCAGCGAATTGTCGTTGTCGTCGGTGCCGTATGCGTACTGCGCCACATCGGCGTTGTCGAGCACAAACCTCAGGCGCGGCACGTCGATGTCGGCCATCAGCCGGTGGGCGGTGGTACTCGCATCCACGTCGTACAGCATCGAATGGCGCGAATCCAGCGACAGCCGCCGCATGTAGAAGTGCCCGTTGCGCCGGCTCGGCAGCCCTTCGATGTAGCCGAAGCCGCGCTCCAGCCCGGCATTGCGCGTGCTCTGCTGGTAGCCGTAGACGTAGCGCTGATTGCCGCCGTCCAGATCGGTGGCGATGATCTCGCCCATCGGCACCGGTTCTTCCAACGAGCCGAGCTTGCGACCCTTGCCGATCACCAGGCGCCGATCGCTGACCCAGGCGATGCGGACCGGCAATTCGTAGCGGGGCAGGCGCAGCATGGTGGTGGATTGCATGTCGGCGATGCGGTACACCACCAGCGCGTAGCTGCCGTCCCCAAGATCGGCGCTGACCGCCAGATGCTTGCCATCCGGCGACATCGCGGGCGAGGAAATCGGGCCGGACTCGACAAAGGCTTCTGCCGGGAGTGGCTCAGCCGCTGCACCAGGTCCGGCCGCTCCGATCAACACTGCTGCCATCCACGCACACCGTTGCATCCATTGCATTCGCGTTGTCCATCCCCTGTTTCACGCGACGATAACGAATCGCAGCCATCGGCTGCAAGAGGGCGTAAAAAATGCCGCCGGAATGCGGCGGCAAGGAGAGAGAGCAGGTTTCTGGTTGTTGTGCGGCCACGCTAGCCAGCCGATGTGCCGCGAAAATGTCTGGGCATGTCAGCTGCACGGCTGCGTTCATCGCGCAGCGTCCGTTTGGCGGGTCAGTGCGCCGTGCAGCCAACCGCGCATGCGCCCGCTCGCGGCGATGTGGTTTAATCACCGCCGAAGTGGGGGTACCGCAATGCGCTGCGGTTGAGATAGTCCCTTCGAACCTGATCCGGCTGATACCGGCGTAGGGAAGCTTCGTAAGATGCGATGGCCGGTGCCTGCACCGGTCGTCCTGTTGAGCGCCGCCGCTTCGTCCGCACTGCGACTTCTTCGCAGAGCCAGCGCCATTGGTGCTGGTCACCAGCACACAGGACGAACGCCATGAATGCCGCGCCTACCGTTTTGCAGCAACAAGCCCAGTCGTTATCCGAGGCTGTGACCCAGCCGATTCCCGGTTCCCGCAAGATCTTCGTACCCGGCTCACGCGCCGACCTGCAGGTGCCGATGCGCGAGATCGTGTTGACGCGCACGCCGACGTTGTTCGGCGGCGAAGACAATGCGCCGCTCAGCGTCTACGACACCTCCGGGCCCTACACCGACCCGAAGGCGGCAATCGATCTCGCTGCCGGCCTTGCGCCGTTGCGTGCCGACTGGATCGCCGAACGTGGCGATACGGTGGCGCTGGAGACCTTGAGTTCGCACTTCGGGCGCGGCCGCGAACACGATGCGCGCCTGGACGCCGTGCGTTTTCCTGCACGGCGCCTGCCGCGGGTGGCGCGCGCCGGCGCCAATGTCACCCAGATGCATTACGCACGTCGCGGCATCGTCACGCCGGAAATGGAGTTCGTGGCGATTCGCGAAAACCAGCGTCTGGAGGCGGTGAGCGACGCGATGCTGCGCAAGCAGCATCCAGGTGAATCGTTTGGTGCGTCGATCCAGCAGCGCATCACGCCGGACTTCGTGCGCGAGGAGATCGCGCGCGGTCGCGCGATCCTGCCCAACAACATCAATCATCCGGAAAGCGAACCGATGATCATCGGTCGCAATTTCCTGACCAAGATCAACGCCAACATCGGCAATAGCGCGGTGTCGTCGGGCATTGCCGAAGAAGTGGAAAAACTGGTTTGGTCGATCCGCTGGGGCGGCGACACGGTGATGGACCTGTCCACCGGCAAGCACATCCACGAAACGCGCGAGTGGATCATCCGCAACTCGCCGGTGCCGATCGGCACGGTGCCGATCTACCAGGCACTGGAGAAAGTCGACGGGCGCGCCGAAGAACTCACCTGGGAGATCTTTCGCGACACCTTGATCGAGCAGGCCGAGCAGGGCGTGGACTATTTCACCATCCACGCCGGCGTGCTGCTGCGTTACGTGCCACTGACTGCAAAGCGCGTCACCGGCATCGTCTCGCGCGGCGGTTCGATCCTGGCCAAGTGGTGCCTGGCGCACCACAAGGAAAATTTTCTCTATACCCACTTCGAAGACATCTGCCAGATCATGAAGGCCTACGATGTGGCGTTTTCGCTGGGCGATGGCTTGCGCCCAGGCTGCATTGCCGATGCCAACGATGCTGCGCAGTTCGGCGAGCTGGAAACGCTGGGCGAGTTGACCAAGCTTGCCTGGAAGCACGATGTGCAGACCATGGTCGAAGGGCCGGGGCATGTGCCGATGCAGCTGATCAAGGAGAACATGGACAAGCAGCTGCGCGAATGCGGCGAGGCGCCGTTCTATACCCTGGGGCCGCTCACCACCGATATCGCGCCCGGCTACGACCACATCACCAGCGCGATCGGTGCGGCGATGATCGGCTGGTTCGGCACCGCGATGCTCTGCTATGTCACCCCGAAGGAGCATCTTGGATTGCCCAACCGACAGGACGTACGCGACGGCATCATGGCCTACAAGATCGCCGCGCATGCGGCCGACCTGGCCAAGGGGCATCCGGGTGCGCAGGTGCGCGACAACGCCTTGAGCAAGGCGCGCTTCGAGTTCCGTTGGGACGACCAGTTCCATCTCGGGCTGGATCCGGAAAAGGCCAGGGAGTTCCATGACGAGACCTTGCCCAAGGACGCGCACAAGCTGGCGCATTTCTGTTCGATGTGCGGGCCGCACTTCTGTTCGATGAAGATCACCCAGGACGTGCGCGACTACGCGGCCGAACACGGCATGGGCGAAGCGCATGCCGTGGCGGCTGGCATGGAAGAAAAGGCGTCGCAGTTTCTGGCGCAGGGGGCGCAGATTTATCGCGCCTCATAGCGCCACAAGCCCGCTTAAGGTTGCCCGGAACACGTGGCCCGCTTATCGAAAATTCAGCTTCGGCTGTACAGATCGCATCGCTGCGCGCAAGTGCCGCGATGCGATCGTGCTGCAAGCGGTTACAGCGGATAAGGGTTTGCAGCGTTCTAGCTGAATCGCAGATAAAAAAATCGCGCCAGAAGGCGCGAAGGAAACATCGTAATTATTTGAATTCGTCGGCGAGAGAGAGAGAGCCTGACGTCGCCGCCTGTTATAGGAAGCAACGGGGCATAGAGTAAAATTTGCACCAAATGGATGCATGACACAGTTGGTCGTGGTCCTTTGCTGAATTTGGCGTTTCGCATTCAGTGCGAGGCGTTCTTGTAGTCCTTGCATGCCGACGCGTGTCTTTGCCGATGAGTGTTCCTTCTGCTACTGCAATGCCAACTGGCCGGCTGCGTGTCGGGCAGTGTGTGGTCGACGTTGCCTCGCGCGAAGTGCACGCACCGGGCGCAAGGCGCGCGTTGCGCTTGCCTCCCAAGTCGTTGGCGGTGCTGCTGACCCTGGCGCGACAGCCGGGGCAGGTGGTGACGCGCGAGCAGTTGCTCGCCGAGGTATGGCCGGACACCTTGCCCAGCAACGATGTGGTGACCCAGGCAGTGACGCAGCTGCGCAAGGCGTTTGCCAGCAGCGGCAGCCAGCGGTCCGAGTACATCGAGACGATCGCCAAGACCGGGTATCGCCTGATGGCGCCGGTGGGGTGGGAGGCGCGCACCGATGCCGCGGCGACGCTGTCGCAGACGCCGTCCTCGCTGGAGCCGCCTGGCGTGCAGCAGTCCGCGCAGGAAGCACCGCTGGCGACAGATGAGCTCAGCGCTGCGGCTGAGACCGATGACTTCCTGCCACACCAGGCGGCAACGCCATCGCCTGCTGCGGCAGTGACGCCGCACCGGCGTCGCTGGATGGCTCTGGCCTTCGCGGGCCTGGCGCTGGTGGTGGTGCTCGGCCTGGCGGCACGCACGCTGTGGCTGCGAGCACCGGCAACCGATGTCGCAACGTCCACCGCTGTTCCGGGCAGCCCCAAGCGGCCGTACCAGGTCATCACTGCGGGCGGCGGATTCGATCTCACGCCCAGCCTGTCGCCCGACGGCAGCATGGTGGCCTACGCCTCGCTGACCAGCGATCGACCAGGGACCTCGATCCTGGTCAAGACGACCGACAACGCATATCCGCGCGTGCTGGAAACGCCTGCACCAGGCGTCTCCGACCGACTGCCCGCCTGGTCGCCGGATGGACGCGAAATTGCGTTCTCCCGGCAAGCGCCGGATGGCAGCTGCAGGATCATGATCGCCGCTGCGGCAGGTCAGTCCGCAGCGCGTGAGGTGGTGCGTTGCGATGGCGCGGACATGCTCAGTTTCAGCTGGTCTCCCGACGGCCGTGCGTTGTTGTTCGGTAGCATGACCGGTGCGCAAGGCGCGCCGCGAATCCGGCGCCTGGACCTCGAAACCGGGCACTGGCAGGTATTGACCTACAGCGCGCAACCGACCGACTTCGACTACGCACCGCGCTATTCCCCAGACGGACAATGGATCGTGTTCCTGCGCAATCCGCAGTTGGGCGATCTCTGGCGGATATCCGCCCAAGGCGGCAGTGCGGAACGATTGACGCATGACAACGCCGATATCCGAGGCTGGAGCTGGCTGCCGGACAGCAGCGGCCTGATCTTCGGGCGCCGCGTGGATAGCGAAGCGCGGCTGTATCGCCTCGATCTGGTCGATCGCAGCCTGCACGATCTGGGTCTGGACGACGCCCAGGCGCCGGACGTGGCACGCGGGCATCTGGTGTTCGTGCAGCGCAAGCCGCAATTCGGCGTGTATCAGGTCATCCACGATCCCATGAACGGTGGTTACATCCGGCGTCGACTGTTTCCTTCCAGTGGGCGCGACGACCAGCCGATGATCGCGCCCGACGGGCGTCAGCTCATCTTCGCGTCCAATCGTTCCGGTGCGTACGGATTGTGGTGGGGCGATGTCGGCAAACCTGGCTCGATGCGGTTGATCGAAGGGATTCGCCCGGACGCGCGACAGGCTGCCGACTGGTCGGCCGACTCGCGGCAGGTGCTGGTCAGCGGCAGCGATGCCGATGGGCACGCTGCATTGTTCGAAGTGACGCCAGGCACCGGCAAGGCGGTGCGTCTGCCGGTGCCGCAGGTGCGGCCCTTGCAGGCCATCCATCTTCCCGATCCCAATCGCGTGCTGGTCGTTGCTGCGGCCGACGATGGACATAGCTTTGCCACGCTGTACGACCGCAGCGCCAGTCCTTGGCGTGCGCTGGCTACGCTGCAGGATGTTTCGCAAGTGCGCCTGGACCGCGTCAGCGGGAAAGTGCTGTTTACGCATCTGAGCGGGGCAGGGCTATGGCAGATTGCGCCGACCCTGGCCGCCGACACCGTACAACCGGTCGACGCGCAGCAACCATCGCGCTGGCGTTATCGCAGTTGGGCGCCGGGAGCCCAGGGTCAGGTGCATTACCTGTCGTCCACTGACAGTTGCGCGACACACGACAGCACCCTTGGCGGCGGCCGGGCGCAGTGCCTGGATGCGGCCAAGTTCACCACCATCAACGGTTTCAGCCTGGATCAGCGCAGCGACGCGATGTATCTGGCGCTGGCCGAAGAAGATGGCAGCGCAATCGCCTACATGCCGCTGCCGGAGCATTCATCGATGCCGGTCGGATTCATTTCCAACGTGTTGATGATGTTGAGAAAAGTGGCTTCGTAACTCCTTCGGAAAGGTTTCGTGGCAATTTCGGCAGACTTTCGTCGAAACCTCCTGACTCACGCCAGATTCGGCAAAACACTACGCCCTCTTTTGTACAGGGGGCTGCCAACATGCAACAGGTCATCACTGCCGATCGCGGGCTCGCACTGTGCCTGGACGGTGCCAGCGATTCGACATCGACCACCTGTCTGGCGGTCTCGCGTCTGGGCAGCATTCGCACCACCGCTGCGACATTCACCTTATGGGTGCAGTTGCGTGGCCGTGCCTGGGTGGAGTCCAAGGAGGGCCGCTTCCGGCTGCGTGCCGGCGACTGGATCGCCTTCGACAAGGATTCGCATCCCACCGTGCAGGCGGATCGCAGCGCGTTGTGTGTTGGCGTCAGCCTGGATGGCGGGAGCCTGCAGTCGTTGGCCGAGTTGACCGACGCCACGCTGTACCCGGGACGTAGCCAATTGTCGCGCAGCGACCTGCGTATTGCGCTGCGGCTGTGGCGCCGTGCGGCGTTGCAGAGCGGCAGCGCGTCGGCGCGCCCGCTGTTGCTGCATCTGGCCGCGATGCAGCGCGACTTCGTCGAGCAGGAGCAGCGCTGTCCAGGTCGCTCGCGCAGCCGCCGGCGTCAGGTATTCGGCCGCATGCAGCGTGCCCGGCTCTATCTGGAAGGCAACAGCGACCGTGTGGTGCGCATCAGCGAACTGGCACAGCTGACCAACTTCTCCAGCTGGTATGTGTCCAAGACATTCCAGAGTCTGTACGACGAAAGCCCGCAGGCGCTGTCGGCACGCTTGCGCCTGGAGCGGGCCTCGGATCTGCTGCGCGATACCTCCATGATGATCGGTGAGGTTGCGGCCGCCAGCGGATTCGACAACTGCTGCAGCTTCGCACGCGCATTTCGTGCGCGTTTCGGCGTCTCCGCATCGCGTTATCGCGACCAGACGACCAATCCGCCAGATTCGGCAAAGCCACGGAACGTGACGCGCAAAGCGATGGCGTTCACGCAAACGTAATTTGCATGGGGGCGCTTAACGCGCCACTAACGAACCCTGGAGAGATTGATGAACCTTCGCACCTCCGCAGTGCGGCTGGGCCTGTTGCCCGCCGGTATTGCGATCGCGTTGACGCCGGCTTTCGCCGCCAATGCACAAGAGCAGTCCGCCCCGTCGACCACGACGCTGGACCGCATCGAAATCACCGGCTCGCGCATCCGCTCGGTCGACGTCGAAACCGCACAGCCGGTGTTCACCGTCTCGCAGCAGGACATCCAGAAGTCCGGCCTGGTCAGCGTTGGCGACATCCTCCAGAACCTGTCGATCGCCGGTACGCAGACCTACAGCAAGGCTGCCGTGCTGACCTCCGATCCGGAACAGGGCGGCCAGTACGTCAACCTGTACAACCTCAATGAGAACCGTACCCTGGTGTTGGTGAACGGCAAGCGTTGGACCAGCAGCCTGAACGGCCTGACCGACATGTCCACCATCCCGAGCTCGCTGATCGAGCGCATCGAAGTCCTGAAGGACGGTGCCTCGGCGATCTACGGCTCCGACGCCGTGGCCGGTGTGGTCAACATCATCCTGCGCCAGAACTACGACGGCGCAGAAGCCTCGGCGTACTTCGGCCAGAACGGTCGTGGCGACGGTTCCAAGGAGCAGTACTCCTTTACCGCCGGCACCACCACCGACCGGGCCTCGCTGGTGTTTGGCGTCAACTACACCAACGAAGATCCGGTGTGGGCCAAGGATCGCACGCTGACCCGTTACTCGGCCGGCCCGAACCACATCGAAGATGGTCTGAGTGCAACCGGCCCGTGGGGCCGCTTCACCGCAAACGACCAGACCTACATCCTCAACCACACCGGTTCGTTCGACGGCCGTGGCGTGGGTGCGGATTCGCGCAACATCGCCAACTACCACAACGACATCACCACCGACGACTACTTCAATTCCGTCGACCAGATGATGTTGCAGCAGTCCAGCCGCAACAAGTCGATCTTCACCACCGGCAGCTACAACCTGACCGACAGCCTGACCTTCAAGTCGACCGCGATGTACTCCGAGCGCGACTCGAATCGTCAGATCGCCGGCTACCCGCTGCAGGCCTCGTCGCAGCCGCAGTTCCCGGTGGCCATCAGTGGCAGCAGCTACTACAACCCGATCGGCCAGGACATCGACAGCTGGTTCCGTCGTACGGTTGAACTGCCGCGCACCACCGAAAGCAACGTCAAGACCCTGCACTTCGATGCGGCGCTGGAAGGCGTGTTCGACGTTGGCAGCCACGGCTGGAACTGGGACGTGGGCTTCAACTACAACAAGTACGATGTGACCCAGGTTTCGCGCGGCAACATCAACCTGCTGGCGTTGCAGAAGGCACTGGGTCCGTCGTTCCTCAATGCACAGGGTCAGGTGCAGTGCGGTACCGCAGCGGCTCCGATCGCGTTGGGTACCAGCAATGCGCTGGGCCAGTGCACCCCGTTCAACATCCTGGGTGGCCCGTCGGCCTCCACGCCGAACGCGCTGCAGTACATCAACGCGCTGGGTCAATCCACGCAGCAGAGCCTGAGCAAGCAGTGGACCGCCAACATCACCGGTGGCCTGTTCGATCTGCCGGCCGGTGAGCTGGGCTTCGCCGCAGGCGTCGAGCACCGCGAAATCAGCGGCTACGACTACCCCGATCAGCTGTCCAGCGCCGGTTACACCACCGACCTGGCTGCACAGGCCACCGAAGGTCGCTACCAGACCAACGAAGCCTACCTGGAGCTGTTGATTCCGGTGCTGAAGGATCTGCCGGGCGCCAAGGAATTGTCGTTCGACGTGGCCGCGCGTTACAGCAACTACAGCCGCTTCGGCGACACCACCAACAGCAAGTTCAGCTTCACCTGGAAGCCGATCGACGACCTGCTGGTGCGCGGCACCTACGGCACCGGTTTCCGTGCGCCGACGCTGTCGGATACCTTCGGTGGCGGCTCGCAGACGTTCGATACCTTCACCGATCCGTGCGATGCGACCTTCGGTTCGCTGGGCAACGCAGGCGTGGCGGCACGTTGCGCCGGTGAAGGCCTGCCGGCGGGTTTCCGTCAGACCGACAGCGCCGGCAATCCGGTCACGCGTCGTGACGTGCAGGGCAACGCGCCGTTCAATTCGGGCGTGGGCAATGCAGAGCTGGAGCCGGAGTACAGCATCACCCGCACCGTGGGCATGGTGTACAGCCCGCATTGGGTGCAGGGCCTGGACTTCTCGCTGGACTGGTACCGCATTTCGATCTCCAACATCATCACCGCGCTGACGGCCAATGATGTGTTGAACAACTGCTACCTCAACAATCTGGCCAGCTACTGCGCCGACTACAGTCGCGACGCGGTCACCGGCCAGGTCACCACGCTGAGCCGCGGCAACGTCAACCTGGGTCGTCTGGAAACCGAAGGCTACAACTTCGGTGTGCGTTACCGCATGCCGGAAACCGCGTACGGCAAGTTCGCTGTCAACCTGGACACCAACTACCTGGCGACCTACAAGTCGCAGGCAGAAGCTGGCGCCGAGTGGGCAAACTCTGCCGGCTACTGGAACTTCCCGCGCGTGCGTGCCACCTTGGGCCTGGACTGGTCGCTGGGTTCGCTGTCGGCCAACTGGAACCTGCGCTACTACGGCGGTTTCCGTGATTACTGCTGGGATGCAGCGGCAGGCATCGAGTGCAACAACCCGAACTACCAGACCCCGAATCCGGGCTGGGGCGGCGGTACCGGCTCCAACAAGAAGGGCTCGATCTCCTATCAGGACGTCTCCGTCACCTGGCAGGCTCCGTGGGATGGCAGCGTGACCGTTGGTGCCCGCAACATCTGGAACAAGCAGCCGCCGGTGACCTACTCGATCACCAACAGCAGCACTGCGGCAATCGATCCGATGCTGGACTACGACCGCTTCCTGTTCGTGCAGTACAACCAGCGCTTCTGATCATCGAAGCGTCGTGAAAGAAGAAGCGGGCCGAAAGGCCCGCTTTTTTTATGCCTGTCGTCGACTGCGTTCAATGCGCGGTGTGTGCATGTCGCCAAAGTTGGCCGTGTAGCGCCGGAAAGCTGGCGCGCTCCACAACGACCTGCACGCACTGGAGCCGGAGCCTAGCTGCAGGCGCATGCCACAAAAACGACTCCTTACACGCGTGTGTGGTCTACGACTGCCCAGCTACGGGGTCTTGAGTCCGATCGCCGTAACCTTGGTCTGGCTCGGATCGCAGATGTCTCCAGGTCCGGATCGTCCGCTGCGGATAACCCGTTGCGCGTTGCAGGTCGCCAATAACGCCTATCACGCATCCCACGCGCGTCATGACGCGGCTACAAAGGGCCAAAGAAAAAGGCGCGAGTCCATCGCGCCTTTTTTGCTACCGCAATCGTTGCCCCTGACGGCCGCCGCTCAAGCCTCGGCAAGGCCGAGCAAGGTGTCGGCCTGCTCGCGCCAGGTCGGCAGGCGGGAGATCACGCCGACCTTGGACAGGTACTCTTCGTCCACGGTTTCGCCGCTGGCCAGTGCCGTGGCGACATGCACCGCGCCGGTCACCCAGAAGCTGCGCAGGCTGGAGCGCTGCGGATGGCGATGGAACGCCACCGCCTCGATGATCGGCATCGGCAGGCCCCACAGACCAAGCAGATACGCGCCGGCTTCGGTGTGGCCCAGCCGCTCGTCGCCGCCTTCGGCAGGCGGCTCGCGCTCGTCGCGTACGCCCGGCAACAGCAGCCCGATATCGGCCAGCAAGGCGGCGGTGGAGCCGAGTTCGGCGCTGGTGGGCGGCAACACTTTCGCCGCCAGCCGCGACGACAGCAGGGCGCGGCGCTGCATCGCGCTACGCTCGGCCGGGGTCAGGGTCTGCACCGAGAAGACTTCGCTGGCCAGTACCAGGTCGCGCAGCGTCGCCACGCCCAGGCGGGTTACCGCCGTGCGCAGGTCGGTGATGCTGCGTCCGCCGGAAAAGAACGCCGAATTGCACAGCTGCAGCACCTTGGCCGCGATCGCCGGGTCGCCGGCGATGAGCTTGGCGATGTCGGCCGCATCGGCGCCATCGTCTTCTTCCAGGGCGTGCATCAGGCTCAGATACAGATGCGGTGGCGAGGGCAGTTTTTCGATGCGTCCGATGGCCGCGCGCAGGCGTGGATTGCTGAGCAGGTCGCGCAGTTCTTCCAGGCTGGTGACGGCTTCGAGCAATACTTCCGGCGCCAGCGGCATCGGCAGGAAACGGTGCGCCACGCCGATGATGCGGGCCGGCGGCGTGCGCTGGCCGTCCTGGGCATCGATCAGCGCGATGCGAATGGTGTCCGGGCGCAGCGTGCGGATCTGCCCCAGCAACGTGGCGGCAGTCAGGTCCGGCAACACCGGGGCAACGATGACCGCGTCGAAGGGCGACAGCGCGGCAGCTTCGATCGCCGAATTTCCATCGGCCACCTGCTGCGCCTGCCACTGGTCGCCGAGATCGGCGACGTACTCGACAAGGTCGGACGGAAGACTGGCTTCGTCCCCAACAAACAGAATACGCAAGACACTTCCCCAGAAGTCACCGACGGCGGGCGCCGGCCAAACGCAGCTCGGCAATGTACCCAATCTACCGACGGCGGTCACCGGGATCACGGCAAAAGCGTGATCCCGGTCGCTCCGCACCTGCGAAGCAGTGTTACGGCCAACGGCTCAGGGCGCGTCGGAATTATAGCGTTCCACCGACTCGACCAGAATGCGCTTGGCCTCGGCCGCGCCGCCCCAGCCGTCGAGCTTGACCCACTTGCCCTTCTCCAGGTCCTTGTAATGCTCGAAGAAGTGACCGATGCGCTCCATCCAGTGGCTGGACACCTGGTTGATATCCTCGATGTGCGCGTAGCCGGAGAAGATCTTCTCGATCGGCACCGCCAGGATCTTTTCGTCGCTGCCTGCCTCGTCGCTCATGCGCAGCACGCCGACCGGACGGCAGCGCACCACCGAGCCCGGGACCAGCGGCAGCGGCAGGACCACCAGCACGTCGGCCGGGTCGCCATCGCCGCACAGGGTGTTGGGCACGTAGCCGTAGTTGCAGGGGTAACGCATCGGGGTCGACAGGATGCGGTCGACGAAGATCGCACCGCTGGCCTTGTCCACTTCGTACTTGACCGGCTCGGAATCCTTGGGGATTTCGATGACGACGTTGATTTCTTCCGGCAGATTCTTGCCAGAGGTGACCAGTTCAAGGCCCATGCGGGTAGCTCCGAGGCGTCAGCAGTGTGTGGAGCGCGATTCTACGCGTTCGGCTGTTGCGCTGCAGCGACACTGAATGGGCAATCTTCTGAGGGCCGGATGCGGCATAGCCTGCATTCATAACGGGCGGCCGGCTGATCGTGGTGGGCAGGGACGCGGCGCACGCTGCAGACTCATCCACTGCTCGGGAAAGGTCATGTCCAGACTCGCACGCTTGCTCGTCGTACTGCTGCTCTCCCTCACCACCCAGGCGGCCGCTGCCGCAACGCCACCGCCGACCTACGTGGACGCGGTCGACTGGCCGGCCAATGCCGAGGGCTGGGAGGCCTTCATCGATCTGGAGCAGCGGCTGGACCGCGATTTCGACAACATCTGCGGCGATACATTCTGCGGAGGCGAATTCAGCGATTACCAGCCGCTGCGCTTTCGCTGCTCGGTCCACCGCGTCACCGGCGTAGTGCGCAGCTGCATCTGGACCTTCGGTGCCAGCGAGGTGAGCGTGGATCCCCGCAGCGGTTACCTGCGCTCGGACAGCCGCGTCTGGCGCTGCACCGCACCGCTGAAAGCCGGTACCCGCCTGGACGAGATGTACCGCGTACTGGCAGTGACCAACCCTTTGTTCGAACCGCTGCCGGGCGGCGCGCCGCCGATCTACGACGGCTTGATCGGCTGTCTTTGAGTGATGCCGGGCCGGGGCAGTTGCCTGCCCCGTCGTCACCGTTGTGCGCCTTGGCAGCGTCGCGGGAGCGCCCGATCGCCGGTGATGCCGGTCGCTGAGAAGGCACTGGCGGTCGCCTCGCCCGACGCCTTAGGCAGTCCCGCCTCCAGTACCTGCGGCCGCACGGCCGCAGGTGCCAGATCCATGCGGCCATGCCTGGCTACAACAGCGGTACCAGCAGCAGCGCCACGATGTTGATGATCTTGATCAACGGATTGATCGCCGGCCCGGCGGTGTCCTTGTACGGGTCGCCTACGGTGTCGCCGGTGATTGCCGCCTTGTGCGCTTCGCTGCCCTTGCCGCCGAAGTGCCCGTCTTCGATGTACTTCTTGGCGTTGTCCCAGGCCCCGCCACCGGTGGTCATCGAAATGGCCAGGAACAGTCCGGTGACAATGGTGCCGATCAGCAAGCCGCCCAGGGCGCGTGGCCCCAGCAGCAGCCCGACCACGATCGGGACCACGACCGGCAACAAGGAGGGCACGATCATTTCGCGAATCGCCGAGCGGGTCAG
The DNA here is from genome assembly GCF_040182365.1 of Xanthomonas sp. 10-10. NCBI lineage: Bacteria > Pseudomonadati > Pseudomonadota > Gammaproteobacteria > Lysobacterales > Lysobacteraceae > Xanthomonas > Xanthomonas sp. 10-10. The sequence goes on along the minus strand of NZ_CP144460.1, from coordinate 4,058,605 downwards.
CATGTCCACCGCGCGGTCGTATTGCGGCTTGGCGGTACCGGCCATGATGCCGGGGATCTCGTGGAACTGACGGCGGACCTCTTCGACCACCGCGCCGGCCGCGCGGCCCACCGCCTCCATCGCCATTGCGCCGAACAGGTAAGGGATCAGGCCGCCGATCAATAGACCGATGATCACCGTGTGGTCGGACAGATCGAAGGCGAAGACCTCGGTGGGATGGGCCGCCTGCAGGTTGTGGGTGTAGTCGGCGAACAGCACCAATGCCGCCAGTGCGGCCGAGCCGATCGCGTAGCCTTTGGTGACCGCCTTGGTGGTGTTGCCGACCGCATCCAGCGGGTCGGTGATCGCGCGGACTTCCGGTGGCAGTTCGGCCATCTCGGCGATGCCACCGGCGTTGTCGGTGATCGGGCCATAGGCGTCCAGCGCCACGATCATGCCGGCCATCGACAGCATTGCCGTGGCAGCGATCGCGATGCCGTACAGGCCGCCGAAATGGAACGCGCCCCAGATCGCTGCACAGACCGCAATCACCGGCAGCGCCGTGGACTTCATCGAGATGCCCAGGCCGGCAATGATGTTGGTGCCGTGTCCGGTCGTGCTGGCAGAGGCAACATGCTGCACCGGCGCGTATCGGGTGCCGGTGTAGTACTCGGTGATCCACACGATCAGGCCGGTGAGCACCAGGCCGATCAAGGCGCAGGCATAAAGCGAGGCGGCGCCATGGCTGTTGTCGCGCATCAGGCTCTGGGTAATCGGCCAATAGGCCAGCGCAGCCAGCACGCCGGAAACGATCACGCCCTTGTAGAGCGCCCCCATGATCGAGCCGCCTGCTTTGACCTTGACGAAAGCCGCGCCCACGATCGAGGCGATGATCGACACGCCGCCCAACACCAGCGGATACAGCACGGCATGCGGCCCGGTCTCGGCCAGGGTCAGGCTGCCGAGCAGCATCGTGGCGATCACGGTCACCGCATAGGTCTCGAACAGATCCGCTGCCATGCCGGCGCAGTCGCCCACGTTGTCGCCTACATTGTCGGCAATCACTGCAGGATTGCGCGGGTCGTCTTCGGGAATGCCGGCCTCTACCTTGCCGACCAGGTCTGCCCCTACATCCGCCCCCTTGGTGAAAATGCCGCCACCCAGGCGCGCGAAGATCGAGATCAGCGAGGAGCCGAACGCCAGGCCGACCAGTGCGTGCAGGTTCTGCTCCAGCGGCAGCCCCAAGGCCTGCAGCACTGCGTAGTAGCCGGCCACCCCCAGCAACCCCAGGCCCACCACCAGCATGCCGGTGATCGCGCCACCGCGGAACGCGACATCCATCGCGCGGCCGATGCCGTGCCGTGCGGCCTCCGCGGTGCGCACATTGGCGCGCACCGAGACGTTCATGCCGATATAGCCAGCCAGGCCCGACAGGACCGCGCCGAGCGCGAAGCCGATCGCCGTGTACCAGCTCAGGAATAGTCCGACCAAGACGAACAGCACGCCGCCAGCGATCGAAATCGTGAGGTACTGCCGATTGAGATATGCGCGCGCCCCTTCCTGGATCGCCGCTGCGATCTCCTGCATGCGTGCGTTGCCGCTCGGTTGCGCGACCACCCAGCGCGCCGAGACGATCCCGTACAAAATTGCCAATACCGCGCAGCCCAACGCAAGCCCTAACCCGTAGTGTTCCAGCATGACCCCTCCCAAGAGAATGGATGTCCATCCGGTCGGGATGAACCAAGGGCGGCGCACGCAACGAGTGGGGTGCGAATACGGTCTCGACGGCCCAAGGGCCGTAATGCGCGTCGCGATGTTCATGATGGCCGGATCGCGGCCGAGTATGCGCCGCGGCTTGCAGGGGTGCCACCACCGCGGCTTTGGCGCGTCGTTCAGTCGCGACATGACAGCCTGCGGCCAACGTGATCGAGCCGATCCAGGAGTAACTTATGTCGAACGATGCCGCGTCCAGGTACGCCGCTGTGCTGGCCATGCTGCTCACCGGCAGCGCGTGCGCTGCAGAGCCAACGCCAGAGTTGAAGGCCCGCCCGGCTGGTACCGCGCAAGCCGTTGGTGCGGTGCACACCTTGCGGCAGATTCCAGAAGCCTGTGCACGCCTGGAAGGTGTGTTCACCGGCAATGCTGCACAGCCCTATACGTTTTCGGTAGTGCGCAGCAGCCCCACCTGTCAGCCGCGCGCGCGCGTTGTGGACTACGCCAAGGCGGCGCCCAGTGTCGCGTCGGGCTGGATCTTCAACGACGTGATCCGCGTCCCAAGCGCAGCCTGCCCAAGTCAACAGGCGGTCGTGCGCGTGTGGCGCAAGCCGGTGGATGCCAAGCCGCAGCTCGACGGGCAAGGCCAGTCACGCATCTACCTGGAAGATGCCAAGCAACAGGCCGCTGCCGGCAAGATCCCGCAGGTGCCAATGTTCGCCGCGCAGCAGACGATGGAAGGCAAGGCCTGCCAGTGACACATGCGGCATCGATGCCGGGACGCTACGGCTGTATGAGGGGTACGGACCTTCGCATGGCATGACGCCCGCCAGCGGCATGCCATGCAGTTGACGTATCGATAGAGCGCGCTCGCCGGTGTTGCTACCGATGCCGGCGGCCTTGTTTGCGCATCCGCGTTAGACACAGCGATCCAAGAATCGCTCGAATTTTGAGCAAGAATCGCCCCAAATTCGTGGAAGGGGCGGTCGCGCCGGCGTGCACATGCGCATGGTGCCTGTGCTACGCATTTGGAGCGATCCCGGGCGCTGCCAAGCAGCTGTGCGTGGCCCGGTTTCCTGCGGCAGTAATCGGCTTTGCCATGCGCCATGCGTACACTCCCGATCCGGCACGCCAGTCACCTGCATCCGATGCATGCCGACGACGATTTGTCGCTGCGCTCAGTGCTGTACCCAGTCGCGTAGCAGCTGCGCTGATTTTTTTGAGAACGTCTATGAAGGTATTGCGTTATTCCCCGGGCCTGCTCGCCTTCTTCGCACTGTGGCACCCGGTGCCGGTGCGCGCAGCGGCGAGCATGGTGGTCGACGATGCCGGCGTCACGCCACGTGGGCAATGCCAGCTGGAAGCCTGGTGGCGTGCAACGCCGGGTGGTGCATCGGCCACGGCGGTACCTGCCTGCAATGTCCTGGGCACGGAATTTTCCGTAGGAATCACCGATGTCCGGCATGGATCTGCTGCGCTCGATATCGGAGCCAAGCACATGCTGCGTGATCCAGAGCAGCATGTCTGGGGGCTGGCAGTCGCGGTCGGGCTGCAGCGCGACTGGCAGGACCCGCAGCAACGCGCGAGTTATCTCACCGTTCCGCTGACGTGGTCGTTTGGCGCCGATGGGGCCACGCGGATGCACGTCAATCTTGGTCTGGTCGCACTGCATGCCGGGTCCGATGCCACCACTGCAGGGGCCGGTCTGGAGCAGGTACTCACACCCAAATGGACAGTATTGGCCGAAGCATCCGGAGACGATCGCAACGGGTGGGGTGCACAAATTGGCATGCGCCGGCCGATGGGCAGGGCGTCCAGCGTCGACCTGATGGTCGGGCGTGATCACGTAGCGGCACCACGCGGATGGATCACATTGGGGGTCAATCTGGCAATGTCGCCGTGATCTTTCTTGCCTCAGCGCAAGGCGGCAGCGCTTGGCTTCCATGTGTACGCGCTCTGCCGGCTCATTGAAGCCAGGTCCTGTCGTGTTTCGAACGCGGTGGTCTGCACTCCGAACCATGCCGCGCATTGCGACAGCGAAAGGCATGTGCGCACGTGTCAGTCAGCGACCTCCTGCACGGCAATCAGGAGATTCCCTATATAAAGTGGCTCCAACGGCAACCGCCTCCTGGCGGCGGCGGTTGCCTGCTTCATGGAGCACTGCCGTTGGAGATTCCGCAGACTGCCCAGGGTCGGCCGGCATGAGCGTCCTCACACAGATGCGCTAGCGAGGGCGCGCGGCAGAGTCGCTCAGCCTTCCCACACCGGCAATTTCTTCGCCACCGCCACATTCTTCAAGGTCACATACTTGGGCAGGCCGTCGTTGCCGTAGGCCAGCGGAGCTTCGCCCTTGATCAACGGGGCGAAGTAGCGGCGGGCGCGCTCGGTGATGCCAAGGCCGTCCTTGCGCAGGAAGCTGGGCGGCATCTTCTTTTCGTGATTGGCCACCTTGTGCAGCGGGGCCGGCACGATCTTCCAGCGATAGGGAGCGTCGCTGACGCGTTCGATCACCGGGATCACCGCGTTCATGCCCTTCAGGGCGTATTGCACGGCGGCCTTGCCGACGGCCTGGGCCTGTTCCCAGTCGGTCTTGGAGGCGAGGTGGCGTGCGGAGCGTTGCAGGTAATCGGGTAGCGTCCAGTGCACCTTGTAGCCGAGCTCCTGCTTGACCTGCGCAGCCAGGAAGGAGGCCACGCCGCCGAGTTGCGCGTGGCCGAACGAGTCGGTCGCCCCGCCGGCATCGGCGACGAAACGGCCATGTGCGTCATGGATGCCTTCGCTGGCGACCACCACGCACCAACCCACCTTCTCCACCACTTGCTTGACCTTGGCCAGGAACGCGGCCTGATCGAAGGCGCGCTCGGGCAGCAGGATGATCTGCGGTGCCTCGTCCGGACCCTGGCCGGCCAGGCCGGCGGCGGCGGCCAGCCAGCCGGCGTGACGGCCCATCGCTTCGTAGATGAAGACCTTGGTGGAGGTATCGGCCATCGCGGCGACATCCAGCGCAGCCTCGCGCACGGACACCGCGGTGTACTTGGCCGCCGAACCGAAGCCGGGGCAGGTGTCGGTCACCGCCAGATCGTTGTCGATGGTCTTGGGCACGCCGATACAGTGCAGCGGGTAGCCGTAGGCCTTGGCCAGCTGCGATACCTTCCATGCGGTGTCGGCCGAATCGTTGCCGCCGTTGTAGAGGAACCAGCGCACGTCGTGCGCGCGCAACACGTCGAGCAGGCGTTCGTACTTGGCGCTGTCCTGTTCCAGCGACTTGAGCTTGTAGCGGCACGAGCCGAACGCACCGCCGGGTGTCTGCGCCAGGGCGGCGATCGCCGCAGAGGATTCCTTGGAGGTGTCGATCAGCTCCTCGCGCAGCGCGCCCAGGATGCCGTTGCGGGCAGCCAGGACCTTGATCTTGCGCGCGCGCGCTTCGGTGATGACGCCGGCGGCGGTCGCGTTGATGACGGCGGTGACGCCGCCTGATTGGGCATACAACAAGTTGCCAGTGGACATAGGGGGACGGGCTCCTCACATGGAAACATGGCGCAGGGGACAGTGCCGGGACATTCCCCGGATGGGGTAAGCTGCACGACCATACGGTCAGCGCCGGCGAAGGCTTGAGTCTAACGCCGCCAACCGCAACGCGTTTTTATTCGAAAGTGGAGTCCACTGATGCGATTGGTTCTGTTGGGACCGCCCGGTTCGGGCAAGGGCACCCAGGCGACACGTCTCAAAGACACGTTTGAAATCCCGCACATTTCCACCGGCGACCTGCTGCGTGCCGAAGTGGCCGCCGGTTCGCCGCTCGGCCTGAAGGCCAAGGAAGTCATGGCGCGGGGCGACCTGGTGTCCGACGACATCCTGCTCGGCATGCTGGAGGCGCGGCTCGGTCAGGCCGATGTCGCCAAGGGGTTCATCCTCGATGGCTATCCGCGCAATGTGGCCCAGGCCAATGCGCTGGACAGCCTGCTCAGCAAGATCGGTCAGCCACTGGATGCAGTGGTGCAGCTGGACGTCGCCAGCGAATTGCTGGTCGAGCGCATCGCCGGGCGTGCCAAGGCCGAAGGCCGCGAGGACGACAACCCGGAATCGGTGCGCAAGCGTCTGCAGGTCTATACCGATTCCACCGCGCCGGTGATCGGCTTCTACGAGCAGCGCGGCAAGTTGGCGCGCGTCGATGGCGTTGGGTCGCTGGACGAGGTGCTGGAGCGTATCAGCAAGGCGCTCGGCCGCTGAGTCACCCGGGCCGGGCGCAATGCCCGGTCCTGTTCACCGCGCGCCCGTTGGCCGCGTCGTCTGCAGATCCAGATCCCAGCAAAGAAAAACCCCGGCCATACGAGATGACCGGGGCAGAATAACGCCAGTAGTGAGCTTGCTCAGAGCCCCGACAGCATGAGCTCCCTGGGGATTTGGTCTCTTGGGGAGTAGAACCAAAGGGTGCTGCGACTGGCGTTCAGCATAGTGAGGGATGTGACGCAGTTCGCATATCGGGAAATTCCCGACAGTACGGTAGGAGTTTCCCGACAGCTGCACCCGGTGCCGATCGGAATGTCCTGCAACTGCAGTGATCGGCGACAATATGCGGCATGAGCAAACTCCACATCCTCGGCATCGCCGGGACTTTCATGGGCGGTGTGGCCGCCCTGGCGCGCGAACTGGGCTGGCAGGTAGAAGGCAGCGACCAGGCCATCTATCCGCCGATGTCCACCCAGCTGGAAACGCTCGGCATCGCGCTGGCCCAGGGCTACGCGCCGTCCAATATCTCGGCAGACGCCACCGAGGTGGTCATCGGCAATGCCTTGTCGCGCGGCAACCCGGCAGTGGAAGCGGTACTCGATGCTGGCCGCCGTTATACCTCCGGTGCCCAATGGCTGGCCGAGCAGGTGCTGCCGGGCCGCGACACCCTGGCGGTTGCCGGCACCCATGGCAAGACCACCACCACCACCATCCTGAGCTATCTGCTCGAGGCGGCCGGCCGCGCGCCGGGATTTTTGATCGGCGGCGTGGCCGAGGACTTCGACGTGTCGGCGCGGCTGGGGCAGGGGCGCGAGTTCGTGGTGGAAGCCGACGAATACGACACCGCATTCTTCGACAAGCGCAGCAAGTTCGTGCACTACCGGCCGCTGGTGGCGATCCTCAATAACCTGGAGTACGACCACGCGGATATTTTTCCTGACGTGGGCGCCATCCAGCGCCAATTCCATCATCTGGTCCGTACCGTGCCGGCGCGTGGGCGCCTGATCGTCAATGGCGAAGACGCGCGGCTTGCCGAGGTCTTGGCCATGGGCTGCTGGACGCCGGTGGAGCGCTTCGGCTTCGATGCGGCGCTGGAGTGGAGCGCGCGCCTGATTGCAGCCGATGGCAGCGTGTTTGCGGTGTCCCATCGCGGCGTGGAGATCGGCCAGGTGCAGTGGCCGCTGGTCGGGCGGCACAACGTGCTCAACGGACTGGCCGCGCTGGCGGCGGTGCATGCGGTGGGGGTGGACCCGGCAACGGTGATGCCGGCGCTGGCGCACTTTCACAGCGTCAAACGCCGCCTGGAAGTGTTGGGGCAGGCGCGCGATATTACCGTCTACGACGACTTCGCCCATCACCCCACCGCCATTGCGACCACGTTGCAGGGGCTGCGTGCGAAGGTGGGTGCGGCGCGCGTGCTGGTGGCGATGGAGCCGCGCAGCAACTCGATGCGGTTGGGTGCGCATGCGCAGGCGCTGGCGCCGTCGCTGCACGATGCCGATGCGGTGGTGTTTCTGCATCGCCCCGAATTGCCATGGGATGCGGCGCCGATCATCGCGCAGGTGCGCGGGCAGGCGCACGTGGCGCATGACGTGGAGGCGCTACTGCAGACGCTGGGCGACATCGCGCAGCCGGGCGACCATGTGGTGTTCATGTCCAATGGCGGGTTCGACGGCGCGCCGCGTCGTTTCCTGGCGCAGCTGTCGTGATGGCATCGCCCCCCGCCATGGCCGACACCAGCGCCTTGCCGCTGTTTCCGTTGCACAGCGTGTTGTTGCCCGGCGCGGCGATGGGGCTGCGCGTGTTCGAGCGCCGCTATCTGGATCTGGTGCGCGAGTGCGGACGCAGCGGCACCAGCTTCGGTGTGTGCCTGATCCTGGATGGCAACGAGGTTGGCGTGCCGGCAACGCCGGCGGCGTTCGGCACCGAGGTGCGCATCGAGGATTTCGATGTGGGCGCCGATGGCGTGCTGGTGCTGCGCTTGCGCGGCACGCGTCGCTTTCATGTGCAGCGCTCGCGCATCCGCGACAACGGGCTGGTAGTGGGCGAGGTGAGCTGGTGCGAGCCCGACACCGACGACGAATTACGGCCCGAGCACAGTTTGTTGGCAACCGTGCTCGAGCGCATGCTCGAACAGGTGGGCGGCGAATTCGCATCGGTCGGTCCAGGGCTGCTGGATCAGTCCGCGTGGGTGGGCTGGCGGCTGGCCGAATTGCTGCCGCTGACCGAACAGCAACGCCTGTCGCTGTTGCAACAGGACGACCCGCATCGGCGCCTGGATCAGTTGCTGGCCTGGATGCCCTGAGCGAAGCCAACACCGTATCGCGAGCGATGGCCGGGCAGTTGCGCATGCGGTGCGAAGGCGTCGGACCTGGAAGGGCGATGTAGGTCGATTCCGGGTATCGTCCACGACCGACTGATGATCGCGCAGCGTGTTTCGCTGCGGCGAGGGAAGGCGTTCGGCCGCCCCGTCACCGTGCTTGCACCGCCGCAACGGCACACTCGCCACGCTTGAGTGCGCTATCGATGGCATCCATGCGCTGGGTGCGCGCCATGGCGAAACTCGTTTCAGTGAGGGAGTGAGCCTTTGATCATCGATGTCAAACCGCGTGTGGCGGATGTAGTCAGTCAGGTCTGGCGGACCCTGGCGGTGTTGTTTGTCTGGGACGTGTTGATCACGATCATCTATTACGTGCTGCCGTTCCGCGCGCCGGCATTGCCGTTGACCATCTTCGGTTCGGCACTGGCGTTGTTCCTGGGCTTCCGCGCCAATTCCACCTATCAGCGCTGGTGGGAAGGGCGGGTGCTGTGGGGGCAGATGATCAATGCATCGCGCAACCTGGTGCGTTTGAGCGTCAGCATCCTGTCTGCGCCGGAAGCTGCAGCGTTGGGGCGCACGATCGCGCTGCGTCAGGTCGCCTACGTCAACGCATTGCGTTGCCAGTTGCGGCGGCTGCCGGTGGCGATGGCACTGGAGCCGCGGCTGGAGGCCGACGAAGTAGCAGCGGTGATCACCCGCACGAACGTGGCCAATGGCTTGCTCGACACGACAGGCCGCGCAGTGGAACAGGCGCGTCGCGCTGGCTGGATCGATAGCATCCAGCAGGCCAGCGTCGAGCGCATCCTGGTGGATATCGCCAACGCGCAAGGCGGCATGGAGCGGCTGAAAAACACGCCGTTGCCGTATCAGTACCGCTTCTATCCGAACCTGTTTACGCGGCTGTTCTGCGTGCTGTTGCCGATCGGCCTGGTGGAAACGCTGCAGTACGCCACCCCGGTGGGATCGACGGTGGCCGGCTTGATGTTCCTGGCGGTGCTGAAGATCGGCGATGAGCTGGTCGACCCGTTCGCCAACACTATCCATGACCTGCCGCTGGACACCATGTGCCGCACGGTGGAGATCGATGCGCTTCAGGCCATCGGTGAGCAAGCGCCGGAGCCGATGCAGCCGGTGGATGGCGTGTTGTGGTGAGGCATCGCGTGTTGGGCCAATGCGGGCTTTGTAGTGCCGAACGGCACTGATTTGCAATCTCCCGTTCGCCTTGAGAGGCGATTGAACGGTGCGAAGAGTTGTAGAGCGACCAACCTGCGAGTTTTCTGCAGGGCAAGGGCCGGTCGAGATGGTCGGTGGGCATGGTGCAAGCAATGCTTCTACTTCGCTAGCTCACATGTAATTCTGCAACCCGCATCAGCAGGCCAATGCAACTCGCGAGACGGCCAGCGATTTACGCAGCTACCGACCAACGTCCTGGGGCGGTGTCCTTGCCGATTGCGGGACCGTGTGGCGGCATGGATTCCGCCACCGAGCCTCCATGGACGGACTCACGGCGTGTCCCGCGAGCGGTAAGGGCGCCGCGCCCTCGACTCACCAGGGCTTCTGACCTAAACATTCGGCCGCATCCAAACGACGCGAACGCGTTGCCGCCATCGCTACAGCGTTCAAGGGTTTTGCCAGCAGCTCTGATCTACAGTGCTGCGCCCGTGGTTGCTGGCCGATCGCCGCTGTAGCCCGATCGATCAACGGCGCTGTTGTGACGGAGCCGATGCCGCCGGGTCGGATGCGGTGGTTTCCGGCTGCGGTGCAGCATTGTCTTTGCCTTCTGGCCGCAACGCATTTTCCGAGCTACTGTCGATCAGTATCACGGGCACCTGCGAGCGTCGACGCTGTTCCAGGCGATGCGGCAAGGGGTCCAGTGCCTGGCGCAACGCGCTCAGTGCAGGGTCCACACCGCGTAGCGGGTACCACAGGCCGATCAGGCTGAAGTGGCGGCTGTAGCGCAGCGTCTGCGTGCTGCCTACCCACAATGGCTGCGCATTGGGTTGCAAGCGCGCGGCTGCAGGCCACAGGCGCAACACATGCACGTGCCCTGGCGCGGCATGACGCACCATCAGCAAGGCTTCAACCTGGGTGTCCAGCGTGGCCGGCAGGATCGGAACTTCGTCCGGGCGGCCACTCACATCCAGCAGATGCAGCGCCTGCTCCCAGCCCGCCTGCGGTTGTGCCCGCCAGCCGCGCGCTTCGAGCTGGCGTTGCAGCGGCGCGAGCGGGCCGGCAACCTGTACGTCCAGCGGCCAACGTTGGTCGTCGTCGAATTCATTGCGGCGTGCCGGCAGCAGCCGCCATTGCCCCTCCCACCAGTCGCTGGCGGGCAGATCCATCAGCAGCGGCGGTGGCGGCTCGAACTTGGCCAGCTTGGTGTCGAGATTGCGCGGCGCAAAGAAGATCGCGCAGCCCACGAACACGCCGTAGAAGGTCCACGACACCGGCTTGACCCAGAACGCGCGGGTGGCGCGGCGCCGATATGCAATGCCCAGCACCAGCAGCCAGAAGATGCCGAACAACATGCCGCCGACCACGTCGCTGAGCCAATGCGCGCCCAGGTACAGGCGTGCGAAGCCGATCAGGGAGACGATCGCGCCACTGACCAGATATGGCCACACCCGGCGCCGGCCGGGCAGTTCGCGCGCGATCAGCAGCGCGAAGAAGCCAAAACCGATCGTGGCCATGGTGACCGCCACCGACGGAAACCCGAAGCCGCTGCTGGCGGCCGGCGGGCGCACCACCTGGACAGTGGCGCCCAGCAGTTGCGTCAGCGCCAGGCCAAACGCCAGTGCGATCACCCAGTGCGTCACCGCCATCCAGCGGCGCCGCCAGGCCAGGTAGCCCATCGCTGCGGCGATCGCCGGCAACAACACCTGCCAATCGCCCAGCGAGGCCAGCGCGACCATCGGGTAATCGGCCAGCGGGTTGCGCAAGGCCAGCATCAGGTCGTGCACGGCCAGGTCCACGCGCAGCGGCTCGCCATGCGCCAGCACCACCATCAGCAACACGAACCAGCCCCAGCCCAGCAGCAACAGCATCAGCGCCATCATCGCCAACGGGACCGACTCGCGTCGGCGTGGGTCGAACACGCTGACCGACCAGTTGCCCAGCACCGGGTGCCGATGCGACCACTCCAGCAGCCGCGCCAGCAGGGCATCCAGATGGCCTGCCGACCAGCGGTACGAATACAGCACCATGGCCCAGGCCAGGCCGATCACCGCAGCCAGCAAGGCGACCACCACGAACAGGCGCCCGGCCACTGCGGCCACGGCGTCGTAGGCGGTGCCCAGTACCCAGCCCGGCACCAGAAACAGCAGCGCCCACGACACGCAGGCCAGCCCGCTGGCAACCAGGTAGCGCTTGAACGGCATGTGCGACATGCCGGCGATGGCCGGCACGAACGGCCGCACCGCGCCGACATAGCGTGCGATCAGGATGCTCTTGAAGGCATTGCGCCGGAACAGCAGCTCGCCGCGTTCCAGCAACTGGGGATAGCGGCGGAACGGCCAATACGTGTGCAACTGGTGACCCCAGCGATGGCCCACCCAGAAACTCAGCGCATCGCCGACGAACGCGCCCAGCGTGGCGCAAACCACCGCATACGGCCCGTTGATCTGGCCGAGCCCGATCAGCACGCCGATGGCGAACAGCAGCGGTAGCGCGGGCACGATGGCGCCGAGCACGATCACCGCATCACAGAATGCGATGGCAAAGATCACCACGCCAGCCAAGGTGGGGTGGTGTCCGATCCACTCCAGCGTGGCGTCGATCCATGAGTTCATTCCCGAATTATAGGTGGGCATGGCGACGACTGACTTGCGCCACGCTCACATCGGGCGGTTGGCTTCACCTGCGGTTGCAACCAGGCGGCTGCGCGCGCCGATGGCATCGGCGTGCACATCAATGGCGGTATGGCGATGCCGGCCGCCCGCCTACAATGGGGGATGAGTCACGAGCCCGCAGGCAATCTGCCGCTGAAGTCCGATACGTTCGGGCGCATTTTGTTGATCCGCGACGCCGGCCGGGTGTTCGTGCGGCGCGACCTGAGCGTGGCGCCCTGGGGCCTGCGGGGTGTGGCCTGGTGGCTGGCGCGGCGCGAAGCGCTGGCGCTGCGCCAGCTGGATGGCCTGCCGCACACGCCACGTTTGCTGCATTGGGATGGGCGCCATCTGGACCGCAGCTATCTGGCCGGCGATGCGATGTACCAGCGCCCGCCGCGCGGCGACCTGGCGTATTTCAGGCAGGCGCGCCGGCTGTTGCAGCAGCTGCATCGGTGCGGCGTGGCGCACAACGATCTGGCCAAGGAAGCCAACTGGCTGGTGCAGGACGATGGCAGCCCGGCAGTGATCGATTTCCAGCTGGCGGTGCGCGGCCACCCACGCGCGCGCTGGATGCGTCTGCTTGCACGCGAGGACCTGCGTCACCTGCTCAAGCACAAGCGCATGTATTGCCCGGCCGCGATCACCCCGGTGGAACGCCGCGTGCTCAAGCGCAGGTCATGGGTGCGCGAGCTGTGGTTCGCCACCGGCAAACCGGTCTACCGCTTCGTGACCCGCCGCGTGCTGCACTGGGAAGACAACGAAGGGCAGGGGCCGAAGCCCTGAGTGGCAGGGATTGGGGATTCGGGATTGGGGATTCGCAAGAGCGTATGGCTTGAGCGGTGGGTTGGTCGGTAGGAGCAATGAAAGAATAAGCTCTTACGAATCTCCAATCCCGACTCCCTAATCCCATGACGTTATCAGGCAAGACCCTCTTCATCACCGGTGCCTCGCGCGGGATCGGTCTTGCGATCGCGCTGCGGGCTGCACGCGACGGAGCCAATGTGGTCATTGCCGCGAAATCGGCGGTGGCCAATCCCAAGCTACCAGGCACCATCCACAGCGCGGCCGAGGCGGTGACGGCGGCAGGTGGTCAGGCGCTGGCGCTCAAGTGCGACATCCGCGACGAGGAGCAGGTGCGTGCGGCCGTGGCCGCCACGGTCGAGACCTTCGGCGGTGTCGATATCCTGGTCAACAACGCCAGCGCGATCTGGTTGCGTGGCACGCTGGACACGCCGATGAAGCGCTTCGACCTGATGCAGCAGGTCAATGCGCGCGGCAGTTTCCTGTGCGCGCAGGCTTGCCTGCCGCATCTGTTGAAGGCGCCCAATCCGCACATTCTCACCCTGGCGCCGCCGCCGTCCTTGAACCCGGCATGGTGGTGCGCGCATACCGGCTACACGCTGGCCAAGATGGGGATGAGCCTGGTGACACTGGGGCTGGCCGCCGAATTCGGCCCTCAGGGCGTGGCGATCAATGCGTTGTGGCCGCGCACGGTGATTGCCACCGATGCGATCAACATGCTGCCGGGTGTGGACGCCGCTGCCTGTCGTCGCCCGGAAATCGTGGCCGACGCCGCGCATGCGGTGCTGACGCGCGCCGCGGCCGACTTCCACGGGCAATTCCTGATCGATGATGAGGTGTTGACGCAGGCCGGCGTCACCGATTTCAGCGGCTATGCGGTCGATCCGTCGCGGAGCCTGTTGCCGGATCTGTTTCTCGACTGAGCGGCTCACACAACGCCTGTGCCCACCGATAGGCGGGCACGGCCGGTGCTCGGTGCAGCCTGTGCCGCTTCTACGGTGCGGTGCTGCGGTGCGCCGTCCGTACCCGTCTGGCGATTGCGCGCTGTGGTCTTTGTCGCTCCGAGCGCGATGCAGGCGTCGTGCGCAGATGCATCGATGCACACACGTAAGCCACTCTTCAACACAAAACCGATTTCCCCTGCGCGCATCGCCGCATGCAGTGCAGACGAGTGCCGGCGTCCACCACGATCCCGGGCACGCTGATTTCACACCACAGTTTGCTATCGTGCGCGGCTGAAACCGTTTCCAACAAGGACGTTTGCCTGTGTTCCCGATGCCGCGTGCGTTTGCGCCCGCCCTGTTCGTGCTTGCGCTTGGCGCCGGCTGCAGCAAACAGACCACGCCAACCGGCAACGCGGCGGCCAGCAAGGGCGCCGATGTGCCGCACGATGCGCAGCACGCACTCAACGCCAAACTCGGTGCGTATATCGATTGCTTCAACCGGGTCGATCTGCCGCTGCATGCCGGCGCCAAGCATTACATCGGTTCGATCGACGATGCGGACGCCGGCCCGAGTGGGCGCGAAACGCGCGTTGCCGGCCCGTACGACATCAGCGACTTCGACATGAAGCAGTGCGATGCGCCGGTCAGTGCGGCGGCTGCCGCGCAACCGTCGCTACCGGCACTGGACACGGCGGCCCGGCAATATCACGCGGCCCTGCAGGCGCTGCGGCCGATCAGCCACCAGGTGGCCGATTACTACGCGCGTCAGGATTACGAAGACGACCAGTTCGCCAAGGGCAAGCAACTGCACGCGCCGTTGATGGCGGCGCTGGAGCGTTATGCGCAGGCCAGCAGCGCATTCGGTGCCGAGCTGGAAGCGCAAAACGATGCAGCGCATCGCGAAATGCTCAAGACACTGGAGCGCGAGCAGGGACGCACGCGCGAGTATTACCGGCTGTCGATGATGCTCGATGCCAAACAACTGACCGACGTGCTGCAGGAAGATCGGTTCGACATCGCGCGTGCAAACACGCTGCTGGAGGGCTTCAACCGGCTCTCGGACGAGGCGCATGCCAAGGTGGCCGACCAGGAGCCGGACAAACTCAAATGGAACAGCTTCGAAACCGCTGCGGAAGACTTCCGCAAGCAGGCCAAGTCGCGCGTGAAGCGCGTGGTCGACAAGACCCCCTACAGCCGCATCGAAGAGGGATGGCTCGATAGTCCCTCGCTGGCCCCGGAAGGATCGCCGCGCAAGTTGCTCAATACCTACAACGCGCTGGTGTCCGAGAGCAATCGCCAGTAACTGCCAGCGTCATTGCACGATACAGCGCGTGCGGCCATCCGCACCGCGCTGACGGCGACGCGCGCGATCGGCCATCGCTCGGGTCAGCTCACTTCTTCACCACTGCACAGGAAACATCGCATGCCTCATCCACGTCGTTACGCACTGCTCAGCGCAGCTGTCGCACTTGCCGTGCTGCTTGCCGGCTGCCAGAAAGAGGCGCCGGTCGCCGCTGCGCCCGATGCCGACAAGGTCAATGCCTACATCGCCTGCTTCAACGGTGTCGAGCAGCCGCTGCACGAGAGTTACCAGACCTACACCGGCTGGATGAAGGATCCGCAGGCCGGGCCCACCGGCAAGGAAGACACGATCCGTGGGCCGGGCACGGTGCTGTCGCATCGGGTCGAGGCCTGCGGCGCACCGATGACGGCCGCATTGGCGCAGCAACCGGCCAACGCCGAACTCGACCCGGTGGCCAAGACGTATCAGCAACGGTTTGCCACGCTCAACGAGCGCATCGAAGAAACGGCGCGGTACTACGAGCGCGAGGATTATCTGCGCGACGAAGGCAAGGGCATGCGTGCATTGCATGCGCCGTTGATGCAGGCTTATGCAGCGTTCTTCGAGGCGGGCGAAGCGATGAATGCGGCGCTGGATCGCAACGAAGACATGCGTCGCCAGGCGCAGATCGATGCGATCGAAAAGGAAGAGGGTCGCAGTGCCTCCTGGTATCACCTGAAGATCATCGGCGAAGGCAAGCAGCTGGCGCAGGTGCTCGACAGCGACGCGCCGGATCTTGCCGCAGCGCAATCCCAGCTCGCACGCTACCAGGGCATTCTGGAAGAGGCGCAGAAGGCCAAGGTCGGCCAGGGCGATGCCATGTGGGGCCACATGGAACGTTCTGCCGACAAGCTGGCGCGCGAGTCGGGACGACTGGTCGAGCGTATCCGCACCAAGACACCATTGAACAAGAGCGAGCAGATGCTGCTGGAAAGTGGCTCGCTTCCACCGGGCGGCACGCGCCAGGCCGTGCTGGCCAGCTACAACGATCTGATCGACATGAGTAATCGCATGTCGCATTGATGCTGTGCATGCATTCCTGTCGCGTTGTGTCAGCGCATCGCGCGGGTGATTGCGCAGGCTTCAACGACGCTACGATCTGGAACTTCAGCGCCGTTGTATGTTTCCAGGCAGGGTTGGTCGAGGGCGCGGTGCCCTCGCCGCTCGCGGGACACGCCGCAAGTACGTCCCTACAGGCTCGGTGGCGGCATCCATGCCGCCACACGGTCCCGCAACCGGCGAGGACACCGCACCTGGAAGTTTCAAGGTTGCTTCATTGAAAGCCTGCTCATTGCTCGGCTTGTCTTGGATGACTAATGAGGCGTGCTCTTATAAAAACGCGCACGTCATGCTCTGCTTGCACCCGAACACCGATCGTCTCGACTGGTCCTTGTCCGCTCACCGTCGCGGGACCTTGAGCGGCATGGATGCCGCGTAAGAGCTCACAAGGACGTACTTGCGGCGTGTCCCGCGTGGTGGGCGGGCAAGGGCCCTGCAGCCAAGCGACAGATCGTCCGCTCTGCGACTGGTCTATCCGCATGATCCGACCACTCCTAAACAAAACACCGGGTTTTCTGATCGCTGCGGTCTTTGGAGTCAGGCGGAAGCTCAGATCGTCGGAGGCGCGATGCCCTCACCACTTGCGAGACATGCCGTGAATCCGTGCACGGAGGCCCCACGGCGGCATCCATGCCGCCAAGGGTCCGGCAATCGGTAACGACACCACACCTGCCAGCTTGGTGGTGTGCCGATGGGAATCGCAACGTCGACTGGGGCATCAATCGGTGGCCGCAGTCGTCGCATTAAGTCCGCAGTACCGCGTCAGCCGTTGGCGATCTCCGGCAGCGGCTCGGCGCATTGCCGGCAATAGCGCGCGTCGGTGGCGTGGCCTTCCAGCCCGCAGCGCGCGCAGTTGCGAACGTCGCGCCGGCCGGTGTGGCCGCCTTCGCGCAGCGTGGTGGCCAGTTCGGCGGTGTAAATGCCGGTGGGTACGGCGATGATGCTGTAGCCGATCAGGATCAGTGCCGAGGTGACGAAGCGGCCCAGGGTGGTCTGTGGCACCAGATCGCCGAAGCCCACCGTGGCCATGGTGACGATGGCCCAGTACATGCTGGTCGGGATGCTGGTGAAGCCGTGTTGCGGGCCTTCGATGACGTACATGGTGGCACCGGCGATCACGGTGATGGTGAGCACGGTGAACAGGAACACCAGCACCTTGCGGCGGCTGCGCCATAACGCGTCCACCAGTTGCCCGCTTTCCTGGATGTAGCGGGTGAGCTTGAGGATGCGGAACAGGCGCAGGATGCGCAGTACGCGCACCACCAGCAGGGTCTGCGCGCCGGGCACGAAAAACGATAGGTAACTGGGCAGGATCGACAGCAGATCGATCACGCCCCACACGCTGAGCGCGTAATGCAGCGGGCGCCGCACCACCGCCAGGCGCAACGCGTATTCGATGGTGAACAGCACCGTGAACGCCCATTCCAGCGGCACCAGCCAGTGCGCCGAATGCGAATGGATGCGCGGCACGCTGTCGATCATGATCACCACCACGCTGGTGAGGATCGCCACCACCAGCATCAGATCGAAATTGCGCGATGGACGGGTGTCGTGGCGGTAGATGATGTCGAACCATTGCCGGCGCCAGCCGTCGTCGGTGGCGGGAGTGAGCTGGGGATCGGAGAAAGGGCGCATGCGCGCATTGTGCCGCAGGCCGGCGAATGCGCGAGAATGCGGGTTCTCCCTCCGCTTCTGCGACCCACCATCATGAGCACCGCTGCCGATTCGCCCCTGTCCCTTGCGCACTACTACCTGCCGGTGTATCGCCCGCGCCAGGTGGTGCTGGAGCGCGGGCAGGGCAGTCGTGTATGGGACGATGCGGGGCGCGAGTATCTGGATCTGTCCTCCGGCATCGCGGTGAGCGGGCTGGGCCATAACGATGCGGATCTGGTCGCCGCGCTCACCGAGCAGGCGGGCAAGCTGTGGCATACCAGCAACATCTTCTACAGCGAGCCGCCACTGCGGCTGGCCGAGGAGCTGGTCGGCGCGTCGCGGTTTGCCGAGAACGTCTTTTTGTGCAACTCCGGCACCGAGGCCAACGAGGCGGCCATCAAGCTGGTGCGCAAGTGGGCCAGCACTCAGGGCCGCCCGGCCGACAAGCGCGTCATCGTGACGTTCCGTGGCAGCTTCCACGGCCGCACGCTGGCTTCGGTCACCGCCACCGCGCAGCCGAAGTACCAGGAAGGCTATGAGCCGCTGCCAGGCGGATTCCGCTATGTGGATTTCAACGATGTGGCGGCGCTGGAAGCGGCGATGGCCAGCGGCGACGTGGCCGCGGTGATGGTGGAGCCGATCCAGGGCGAGGGTGGGGTGATGCCGGCTGCGCCGGGCTTCCTGGCGCAGGTGCGCGCGCTGTGCGATCGGCACGATGCCTTGCTGGTGCTGGACGAGATTCAATGCGGCATGGGGCGCACGGGTACCTTGTTCGCGCATTGGCAGGAGCAGGTGACGCCGGACATCGTGACGCTGGCCAAGGCGCTGGGCGGCGGTTTCCCGATCGGTGCAATGCTGGCCGGCCCCAAGGTGGCGCAGACCATGCAGTTCGGCGCGCACGGCACCACCTTCGGCGGCAATCCGCTGGCTGCCGCCGTGGCGCGCGTGGCGTTGCGCAAGCTGGCGTCGCCGCAGATTGCCGAGAACGTGGAGCGGCAGTCGGCGGCATTGCGTGCCGGCCTGGAGACGCTCAATGCCGAGTTCGGCCTGTTCGCACAGGTGCGCGGGCGCGGGTTGATGCTTGGTGCGGTGCTGGCACCGGCGCATGCCGGGCAGGCCGGTGCGCTGCTGGATCTGGCGGCCAAGCATGGGTTGCTTGTGCTGCAGGCCGGCCCGGATGTGCTGCGCTTCGTACCGGCACTCAATCTAACCGACGCCGAGCTGGCCGACGGCCTGGCCCGCCTGCGTCTGGCGATTGCCGAGTACGCCGCGCAGCGGTGAGTGGTTGCTGGGTCTGTTGCGTGGTGGTGGCTGGTAGGGCGCTGATTGGTGAGGGTAGGGAAGGCGTGTGTGCGCTTGTTGTTTGTGGAGCGCGTAAGGCAGTAGCAGGGGACGCGCCCTGCGTCGCAACCCTTTCCCTCACCCCAACCCCCGCTCCGCGCCCCAGCCCGCGTTTGCGACGCGGGCGCTCCAGGGCACGCGCGCCAGTGGCGCGCAAACCGCGCCTTCTCGCCCCCAGGGGAGGGGCCTGAGCGGCAGTTCGACTGCCTGTCCTTCTCCCGCACGGCGGGAGAAGGCGGCGTGCAGCGCCGGATGAGGGGGCGCACGAAGCCGCCCCCAATCCCCAATCCCCAATCCCCAATCTCACCCCAACCCATACCGCTTCAACACCCGCCGCAAGGCGCGCGCATCGCGCACGGTATCGGCATGCAATCCGGCGGCACGGGCGCCGCGGACGTTGACGAACAGGTCATCGACGAACAAGGTGCGTGCCGGGTCCGCATCCAGCTGCGCAAGCGCGCGTTGATAGACCTCCTGCTGCGGTTTTCTGCCGCCCAGCGCACCGCTGCACAACACGCGGCCCTGCAATAGCGGAAACAGCGCTGGCACGATCCGCGCGATCGCCTCCGTCATCAGCGGGCCGTTGTTGGTAAGTACCGCCACCGCGGCGGTCGTCGACACCGCCAGCACCTGCGCCACCACTGCGGGGTCCGCTCGGCAGGCTGCCACGCGCGCCGCAATCCAGGTGGCGCAGTCGATCGGATGCCCCAGCCCGTCGCTCAACTGGGTCAGGTAGGCCTGCGTGTCGAGGGCGCCGGCATCGTAGGCGCGCTCCAGTCCCTGCTCGAACAGCACCTGCTGCACCCGCTGCGGCGGGCATGCCGCAGCACTCGCCAATGCGGCCAGCCGGCGTGGGCGCGAATAGCTGGCCAAGACGCCGTCGAAATCCAGCAGCAGCAAGGACGGAGGGGCAGACGGCATGGGCATGCTCGCGAGGCGGGCATCGCAGCGTTGTCGATCTGCCGCTGCATCGCAAGCGTACGGGATCTGCTATGCCCGCAAAGGCGCAAACGGGTAGGCGCGTGATGCGCGAGCTCATACGCCCGCGCACGGCATGTGCGAACGCCCGATCGCCAACGCCCGGCGCCTGCACGAGCACGCCACACGGGCAGTTGCGCTGCGTATTCAAATTTTCCAGTACGGAAACAACCTACCCGCACGCGCAGACCCTACCCTCCGCACCGCATCTGCGGCGCAACCGCGCTGGGTATGGTCGATCCATGCCGCAGTCGCGGTGTCAGCCGGTCTTGGGGAGCGGGTCCGGTCACTCAGCACGCACCATCTTCCAGGGGTCGATTGCATGCCTAAGCGCTTGAACACCGATCAATTGGCGGCCGCAATGGCCGCCATTCTCACCGCCGCCACGCGTCGCCACACGCTCGCTTCGATGACCTTGCTGATGTCTGGCGCATACAGCCTGCCGGTACTGGCGCAGGAGGCGCGCACCCTGGACGCGGTCAGCGTGGTCGGCACCGGCTCCACGCGCACCACCGCCTCCATTTCGATGGACGAGATCCAGGCCCAGGTGCCGGGCGTGGCACCGCAACAGCTGCTGGCCAGCCTGCCCGGCGTCAATGTGCAGACCACCGACCCGTTCGGGCTGTACGAGTTCGGCGATTCGATGACCATCCGCGGATTTTCCGCCAACCAGATCGGCGTGACCCTGGACGGCATCCCGATCGAAACCTTCGACACCCGCGAAGGCGGCCCGATCACCCGTTACGTGTCCAGCGAGAACCTGCTAGACGTCACCGTGTCGGCCGGCTCCGGCGATGTCACCCAGCCCTCCTATCACGCACTCGGCGGTGCGATCCGCTACACCAGTCTTCCGCCCAAGGGCGGCGATACCTGGAGCGGCAATCTCACCCAGACCATCGGCTCGGACGATCTGGTACGCAGCTTTGTCCGCCTGGATACGCCGAATTGGTGGGACGGCGGGCCGAGTGCATACATCTCCGCATCGCGCACGCAGGGCGCGGTATGGGACATGGAGCCGGCCACGCAGAAGAGCGATCACTTCGAAGCCAAGATCCGCCAGGCCTGGGACGTGGGCAGCCTGACCCTGGGCTGGATCTACAACAACCGCAAGGACTACGACGTGCAGTCGTACAACTCCGACGGTTCGGTGGCGTGGGATCTGCACGAACGTATCACCGGCAATCCGGAAGTGGATGCCGAGCATTACAGCGAATGGCAGAACGGCCGCCGCGACTCGTTGCTGAGCCTGCATGGCGATTTCCTGTTCAACGATGCGATCGGTGTCACCTTCACCGGCTACTACGAGAACAAGCATGGTTATGGCGTCGGCGGCACGCCGCCGAGCACGGCCACCGGCCTGTACAACGACGCCATCGCCGGCACGCCCGGGCGCACCGATATCGCCATCAACGACCCGCAGATCGTCGATGCCGATGGCAATGTCACCCGCGTCGGTGCGATGACGCGGCGCGAGGAAATCATGGGCGGCGATCGCTACGGCATGACCACTGCAGTGTCGTGGGAGACCGAGCACAACAAGCTCGAAGTCGGTGCGTGGTACGAGAATTACGACTTCGACCAGGTGCGGCCGCTGTACAACCTGGACCCAGCCACTGGCGCACTGCTAAAGGGCTCGCTGCCGATCGTTATCTACTACGACAATCACTTCTCCACCGAGGTGAAGCAGCTCTACATCAAGGACACGCTGCGCCTGCTCGATGACCGGCTCACCATGGAGTTCGGCGCCAAGGGGCTGGATGTCAAACGCGATTACAACGGCATCGCCAATCTCGATGATTTCAACGTCGGCGTGCGCCGCGATGTCACCATCAAGAACAGCGACTGGTTCCAGCCCCAGGTCGGCGCCAGCTTCCAGCTTGCCGAGGGCGTGCAGGTGTTCGCCAACTACGCGGAAAACTTCAGCTCGGCACCGCGGCTGGCGCTGACCTCCGGTGCCTTCAATCCGGATATCGCGCCGGAGGAATCCACCAACATCGATATCGGCATCCGCGCCGAATCCAGCCAGTGGAGCGGCTATATCGCCGCCTACAAGATCGACTACGAGAACCGCATCATCGCACTGACCGATCCGGACCCGCTGGTGGTTGCGCCCACCGTCTACGCCAACGTCGGCGACGTACAGACCTATGGGGCGGAGGTGTCCGGCATGTGGAAACCGGCGCCGGGCTGGCGGCTGGGTGCCTCGTTGACCTGGAACAAATCCGAATTCCAGGACAACTATTTCGGCCCGGTCAGCGGCAACCTTGTGCAGGTGGAAGGCAACGAAGTGCCGGACTCGCCCAAGGTGATGTTCAGCGTCAACGGCGGTTGGGAAGGCGAGCACTTCTTCGCCAACCTCGACACCAAATACACCGGCAAGCGCTATGGCGACACGCTCAATACCGACCAGGTGGATGCCACCTTCATCGTCAACGGCAGCGTCGGTTATCAAGGCGGCGATGCCGGCTTTCTTGCCGGTGGCCGGTTGCAATTGTCGGTCTACAACCTGTTCGACAAGGACGATGCGATCGGTGCGGTGTTCCCGAACGAAAGTTCCGGCTCGTACCAGTTGATCGCACCGCGCCAGTTGTTCGCCAGTCTGTCCTACAAGTTCTGAGGTGGTGATGCGGCCGGCGTCATTGCCGGCCGCGTCATGCGTTTTCGTCGGTCGCACTTGATCCATGACATGCAAGGACTACGCGTTGATGCAAGGCAATCACTCTGGGGCGATGACGCGGCGGCAATTGCTGGCGCGCATCGGCATGACCGCTGGCGGCGCGATGATGTATCAGGCGATGAGCAGCCTGGGCATGGCGGCCGAATCGCGCTTCACCGGGCCACTGCAGCTGGATGGCGACCCGAAGGGCGCGTCCGTGCTGATTCTGGGCGCGGGGCTGGCCGGGATGACCGCTGCCTTCGAATTACGCAAGGCTGGATATCGCGTGCAGGTGCTGGAATACAACGGCCGCCCCGGCGGCCGTAACTGGACGCTGCGCGGCGGCGATCGCTATACGGAACTGGGCGGCGCCACGCAGCACTGCCAGTTCGACGATGGGCTGTATCTCAACCCCGGGCCGTGGCGTATTCCGCACCACCACAAGGCGGTGTTGAGTTACTGCAAGCAGTTCGGCGTGGCGTTGGAAGCCTTCAACCAGGTCAACTACAACGCGTTGCTGCATAGCCAGAACGGCTTCGATGGCAAGCCGCAGCGATTCCGCGCGATCGATGCCGATTACAAGGGCCATGTCTCCGAGCTGCTGGCCAAGTGCACGCAGCAGCACGCACTGGATACGGCTGTGAGCCGCGAAGACCAGGAGGTGCTGCTCGAATCGCTGCGCACCTGGGGCGCGCTGGATCAAAAGTTCGGCTACGTCAAAGGCAAGGACAGCAGCGAGCGGCGCGGCTTTGCGCGCTACCCCGGTGGCGGCTTGTCGGGCAAGCCGGAATTCTCCGAACCCTTCAGCGTGCAGGATGTGCTGCGTTCGCGGCTATGGACCACGCTGGCGGCAGGCAATAACTACGAAATGCAGACCACCATGTTTCAGCCGGTGGGTGGCATGGACCAGATCGGCAAGGCGTTCGCGCGCCAGCTCGGCGATGCCATCACCTACAACGCCAAGGTCACCAGGATCGATCAGGACGGCAGCGGCGTGCGTGTGTCCTGGCAGGACGCCACGCGCGGCGGCGAGGAACGCGTGGCCAGTGCCGATTGGTGCATCTGCACGATTCCGTTGTCGGTGCTCAGCCGGATTCCCACCACCGCCAGCGACGCGATGACCACCGCGATCGGCAGCGTGCCGTATGCCGCGTCGGTCAAGGTGGGCCTGCAATTCAAACGGCGCTTCTGGGAAGAGGACGAGGCCATCTACGGCGGCATCAGCTACACCGATCTGCCGATTACCCTGATCAGCTATCCCAGCACCGGTTACCACAGCTCCGGCAAGGGCGTGCTGCTGGGGGCGTATGTGTGGGGGCTGGATGCCTACCAATTCACCTCCATGTCTCCGGAGCAGCGGGTGCGCAAGGCGGTCGAATACGGAACGCAACTGCACCCGCAATATCCGCGCGAATTCGACAACGGTATCGCGGTGGGTTGGCATCGCGTGCCGTTCACGCATGGCTGCTTCGGCATGTGGAGCGAACAGGCGCGTGCCGAGCACTATGAGCCGCTCTGCCAGATCGATGGCCGCCTGGCGCTGGCGGGCGAGCATGTGTCCTATATCCCGGCCTGGCAGGAGGGCGCGATCCTGTCGGCGCACGATGTCGTCGGCCGCCTGCATCGCAAGGTCATTGCCGGGGGAGGTCGCGCATGAATCTGTTGCCACGCGTGTTTGCTGCGGCCGTTGCGCTGGTCATCGGCGCGGCGCTGCTCCCTCCCGGCCTGCGCGATGCGCAGGCGCAAAGTTCCGACGCCACGGCGCTGTATCCGCAAAAGGGGTTCGCCACCGCATCCGGCGAGCATGTCTATCGTGCGGTCTGTCAGGGCTGCCACATGCCCGCCGGCAGCGGTGCGCAGGGCGCCGGCGAATACCCGGCGCTTGCGGGCAATCCCAAGCTGGCGGCTGCGCCCTACGTCACCATGATGGTGCTCGACGGTCACGCCGGCATGCCGGGATTTGGCGACATGCTCACAGATCGCCAGGTGGCCGAGGTGGTGAGCTATGTACGCACCCATTTCGGCAACGACCATGCCGAGCGCGTCACCGCCGACGACGTCAAGCTGCTGCGCCACTGAATTCTTTCTTCCAAGGAGTTGCCATGTTCCGTCCCATCGCCACCGCCCTCGTTGCCACCGTCGTGTTGTCTGCAGGCCTGAGCGCCGCAACTGCTGCCGAGGTGATTCGCCACAAGATTCCCAACAGCGATTTCCCCATTGCCGCGGCGGTCGAAATCCCTGCCGGCAAGGCCACCGTGTATGTCAGCGGCAAAGTGCCTGCGGTGGTGGACACCAGCGCGCCGAAGGACTCTGCAGCCGCGTACGGCGACACCAAGGCGCAGACGGTGAGCGTGCTGAAACAGATCCAGGACCAGCTGAAATCGCTGGGCCTGGGCATGGGCGATGTGGTGAAGATGCAGGTGTTTCTGGTCGGCGACCCGGCGATGGGCGGCAAGATGGATTTCAACGGGTTCATGGAAGGCTACCGCCAGTTCTTCGGCACCAAGGAACAGCCCAATCTGCCGGCGCGCTCGGCCTTCCAGATCGCTGCGCTGGGCAATCCGCTGTATCGCGTCGAGATCGAAGTGGTTGCCGTGCGTCCCTGAAGTCGCGTCGTTGCCTTGCTGGAGAGTGCCATGAACACCGCCGTATCGCGTCGCAGATTCCTGCGTGATTCCGCCCTGTTTGCCGGTGCCGCCGGGACCGGTGCATTGCCGCTGCTTGCCAGCGCCGCCGAACGCACTGCGGCCATTGAACCAACAACCGCAGGCGCGCTGGCGCCGGTGATGATCGGCTCCAACGAGTTCCCGGATGGCCCGTCTGCGGCCGCGGTCAGGGCCATTGCGCAGATCGCACCGCAAGGCGGGCGCTATCTGCGGCAGGTCCAGATGGAATTGATGACCACGCTGGCGGCCGAGCTCAAGCTGCCGGTCGATCACCTGATGGCCTATGCCGGCTCCACCGAGCCGCTGGACTACACGATGCTGGCCTTCACCTCGCCAGGCGCCGCGCTGGTGACGGCCGACCCGACCTACGAATCGGGGTGGCGCGCTGCCGCGCGCAATGGCGCCAAGCTGATCAAGGTGCCGTTGCGCAAGGATTTTTCGCACGACGTGCAGGCGATGTGCGCAGCCGACGCCAATGCCGGCGTGATCTATATCTGCAACCCCAACAATCCCACCGGCTCGGTCACTGCCCGCAAGGATCTGGACTACGCACTGGCGCACAAGCCCAAGGGCAGCGTGCTGGTGGTGGACGAGGCCTATATCCACTTCGCGCGCAGCACCAGCAGCGTGGTGGACATGGTTGCTGCCGGCGAGGACGTGGTGGTGCTGCGCACCTTCTCCAAGCTCTACGGCATGGCCGGGATCCGGCTTGGCTACGCGGCCGCGCGCCCGGAGTTGCTTGCCAAGCTGATGTTCTACAGCGTCAACAGCCTGCCGGTGACGGCGGCCGCTGCGGGTCTTGCCAGCTTGCGCGACCCGGATCTGGTGCCGCAGCGCCGTGCACGCACCGCAGCCACGCGGCAGGACGTCATCGATTTCCTCATCAAGCAGGGTTACGCGTGTACCGCATCGGAGAGCAACTGCTTCATGGTCGACGTGAAGCGACCTGCTGCCGGCTTCAAGGACGACATGGCCACCTTTGGCGTGTTCATCGGGCGCAGTTGGCCGGTGTGGCCAACCTGGTCGCGGATCACGGTAGGGACCGAGGCGGAGATGGCACGCTTCAAGCAGGCATTCGTGCAGGTGATGGCCGGCAAGCGTGGCCCGTTGCCTGTGCCGCAGGCCACCGCCGATGTGCACGATCCAATGCGGGACTTCTTCCGCTATGCGTAGCGTCGTGGGTGCCACTGCCGCGCGGTGATCGTGCCGGCGTGGCTATCGCCTGATGCGCTGGCGGTCAGTCGTCGGCGCATCTAAATCACCGCGTGCGGTTGATCGTGCGGCGGCGCAGCACTGCATTGGCGATGGCAAGGGGTACTCTGACGGCACCGACGCAGGCGCGAGCGTCGGTCGCTTTCACGCACCGCGCTTTACTTATTGCAGGAGGACTGCCTTGAAGCTGTTTTCGACGATTGCCGTGCTCGGCGTGATGGCGATGGCGCCCTCGGCCTGGGCGCGGACCTGCGCGGTGACCATCACCGGCAACGACCAGATGAAGTTCGACCAGAGCACCATCACCATTGCGCCCGACTGCACCCAGGTGGATGTGACGCTCAAGCATGCGGGCAAGATGGCGGCCACGGTGATGGGACATAACTGGGTGTTGACCAAATCCGCCGATTTCCAGGCGGTGGCCAACGCCGGTATGCGCTCGACCATTGCCGACAGCTATCTGCCCAAGGCCGATGCGCGGGTGATCGCGCATACCAAGGTGGTCGGTGGCGGGGAAAGCACCACGGTCAGCTTCGCAACCAGCAAGCTCGCCAAGGGCGGCGCCTACACGTTCTTCTGCTCGTTCCCCGGGCACTGGGCGATGATGAAGGGTACGTTGAATTTTGGCTGATGGTGGAGCACTGGGAGCCTGGTTCTAGTGCCCTCTGCGGCGCTGCCGCATCTGCATCGATCCGATGATGGCCAGCGCATCGCCACGCACCAGCGTGTTGTTCTTCGCATTGAGCGGCGTGCGCATCGGCCGCGCATGATGCGCACGCCGCTCAATGCGGCGGCGCATCCGCGGCGTGTTGCATGTCCTCGCCGCGCAAGACCCCGCGCTGCAGCGCCTGCGCCAGGGCACTTTCGCGGCTGCGCGCGTCGAGCTTGCGATACAGATTCTTGAGATGGAATTTGACCGTGTTTTCCGACAGGTGCAGGTGGCGGGCGATCTGTTTGTTGGAGTAACCGCGCGCCAGTTGCGCCAGCACCTCCAGCTCGCGCTCGCTGAACACATCGCTGGCGGGATCCTCATCGCCACTGAGGCGTTCAAGCAGCGCCTGGATGGTCAATGCGCGCGTGGTGCCGCCGACGGTATGCGGGTCGTGCTGACGCAGCGAACGCAGCATCGCCTTGGCGGGCAAGCCGAGTTCGACGATCGCCTGCCAGCTCTGCGTCAGCGCCACATGGTCCAGCGCGCTGTACAAATGCGGCAGGGCGGCGAGCAGCTCGCCGCGTTGCTGCAGGACCAGCGCGATGCGCGCGCGGGTGCGCGCGAGATGGCAGGCATTGTCGTTGCTCAGACAGGCCTGCTCGATCTGGCCGAGAATGGTCAGCGCCGCATTGCTGCGCCCGGCCAGACGATGCCACCGCGCCAATGCAAAGCCCATCGCCGCGCGATCGCGCCAACGATGCGCCGAGCGCAGGGTATGCGCCAACCCGGATTCCCCACCGGTGCGCGCGATCACCACGTCGATGGCGGCGTTGCCGGGATGCTCCAGCAGCAACATCAGTCGCCAGGCCGACGCCAGCTCCGACAGCCGCGTCAGCTTGCGCCCATGCGCGATCTGCTCGACATGCTCAAGCAACACCAGCGCGCTGCGGCCGCTGTGATCACGCACGCGTTCCAGGCCCAGCGCGGTGTCGTACGCGGCCGCCAGCACGTCCGCGCTGCCATCGTGTTGCTCGAGCAGTTCCAGCGCCGGATGCAGCAGGTCGGCGGCATCGTCGTGGCGACCGCGCTCGTAGTGCACCTGCGCGAGCAGGCAGCTGCCGGCAGCTTCCAGCACGCGGTCCAGTTGCGGCGTGCGTGTGCACCAGTGCAGCGCTTGCCGGTAACAGGTTTCGGCGTCGCCGAGCCGCCCGCGGTAGAAAAAGCTCTGGCCAAGCCAGAGCAACGCCTGGCTGGCGCCCAGATCGCTGCCGCCGCGGTGCATCGCATCGCGCGCAGCCAACGCATAGCGCTCGGCCACCGCAAACCCGCCCTGTGCCAGCGCGGTCGTTGCACAAATGCACAGCAAGGTGCCGCGGCCCAGATGATCGTCTTCGTCCAATGCGTTCGCTTGCGCGGCAATCTGGGTCAGGCCGTGCGGATTGCCGCAGATTTCGTCCAGGCGGTCGCGCAACAACGCCACCACCACGGTGTAGTCGCGCTGCAGCGGCTCGCGCACGGCGGCCGGGAAATCGCGAAAGCGTTCCAGCAACAGGCGTGCATGACTGAACTCACCCAGTTTCAGGTGCAGGTACGCCTGGGTGAGATTCAGTGCCGGCGTGTCGCGGATGCTGCGATGATCGAAATGGCGCAGCAACGCGCGTACCGCATGCATGCCGTGGGTCAGCAGTAACTGCCAGGTGCCGGCGCGCGCGATGTAGCTGGCGGCCAGGTCGCCGCAGTCGCCACGCGCGGCATGGCGCACCGCGTCGGCCAGATGCTGGTGCTCGCCGAACCAGCGCGCTGCGCGCTGATGCAGGTGCACGGCCTGGCCCGGGTGGTCGCGATCGAGCAATTGCTGCAGGAAGTCGGCAAACAACGGGTGATAGCGGAACCATTCGCGCTCGCCATCCAGCGGTACCAGCAGGCCGTGGAAGTGTTCCAGCCGCGCCAGCAGCCGGCCGCTGTCGTCGCGTTGGCGCACGGCGTCGGCCAGCGCGGCGTTGACGCGCTCCAGCAGGCTGGTGCGCAACAGCAGATCGCGCGTGTCGGCATCCAGATCGTTGACCACCTGTTCGGCCAGGTATGCGGCAATCTGCGCACTGCGCCCGGAAAAACGTGCGGTCACTTCCTGCTGACGTTGTGCATCGCCTTCCAGCCACAGTCGCGCCAGATGCAGCGCGACCGGCCAGCCTTCGGTGTAGCGCAGCAGTTCGTCCACCACCGGTGCGGGGATGTGCGGCCCCAGCAGCGCGCGCGCCTCGTCGTTGTCCAGCGCCAGTTGCGCGCTGCCAAGGCGGCCGAGTTGCGCCTGTAGATCCAGCCGCGCCAGCGGCAATGCCGGCACGCGGCGCGTGGCCAGCAACAGATGCAGGCGCCCGCCGCTGTGTTCGACCAGGCGCAACACCAGCTCATCGACCAGGCCATTGCCGGGCCGGTCGTAGTCGTCGAGGATCACGCTGATACGACGCGGCGCGCCGCGCAAGGCGCGGATCAACACGGTGGCCGCATCGCGTGGGTCCTGGTCGCGGTTGTGCATCACCCCGGCGCACAGCGCCGGATCGGCGCCGGCACCCTGCAGCGCCAATGCGAGATGGCCGAGAAAACGCGCCGGATCGGCGTCTTCTTCGTCCAGCGACAGCCACGCCACCGCATCGTCGTGCGCGCGTCGACGCGCATGCCATTGCGCAAGCAGGGTGGTCTTGCCAAACCCCGGCGGGGCCAGCAGCAGGGTGAGCGGGCGCAGCTGCGCCTGATCCAGCGCCGTGAGCAATGCCTCGCGCACTACCGCACCCGGGCGCGGCAGTGGCGGCTCCAGCTTGCTGGCAAGCAGCCAATCGGGAAGAGCATGGTCGCGCGACGGTGACGGGCGCGGGGTGAGCAACGCAACAGGCTTGAGCATGAGGCGAGGGCGGCCGTGGCAGGCGTCAGCGGCGCGTCGGCTCGACACGCTGCACAACGGAAGTGAAACAGCGGCGACGGCCGGCATGTCACCGCGATGGCGACAACGACGGATCGGCTGCTTCGAGGGTCCCCACCCATGCCCATCCGTGAGCACCTTTCAGAAAGGTATGACAGCCGCAAGACAAAAGCAAAGCGCGTGGCCCTCAGTGAGCGCCATCGCAGCGAGAAATGCTGCGCGTTGTGCGCGGGGTCAAGGAACGCGCGGGCCTGCCTGCGTATTCACCCAATGCAGGATGCACGTCCCGCAAGCGGGAATTCCCGCTGCCAGGCAACCTCGCTGATGTTCTGCCCTGCAACCACGCGCCGTCGGCAACGGCGGCGCGCCGGCAGATACCCGCTCGCCCGGGCACTGCCGCCTCGCCGGTGGATGCAAACCCAGGCCAGGCAGCAAGCGCGCCAGGCGCGCGACCGCGCGCTGCCAATGCGCGCCAGACGCTCTGCATTGCTGCAGGTTTCGACCCAAACCTCAGCGTGCCACGTCCGCAAACGCCTCGCGTGCGGCCGCGAGCGTGGCGTCGATCACCGCAGCGTCGTGCGCGCTGGACATGAAGCCGGCTTCGTACGCCGACGGTGCCAGGTACACGCCCCGCTGCAGCATCGCGTGGAAGAAGCGATTGAAACTGGTGGTGTCGCAGGCGGTGGCCTGCGCGTAGCTGTCCACGATTTCGTCGGTGAAGAACAGCCCGAACATGCCGCCGACCCGATTGGTGGTGACGGCGATGCCGGCGGCGCGCGCCGCATCTTCCAGTCCCTGGCACAACACGCCGGTGGCCTCGCTGAGGCGGGCGTGGAAGCCTGGTTCCTGCACCAGCTCCAGCATCGCCAGGCCGGCCGCCATCGCCACCGGATTGCCCGACAAGGTACCGGCCTGGTAGATCGGCCCGGAGGGCGCGATCTGCTCCATCAGCTCGCGCCGCCCGCCATACGCGCCCACCGGCATGCCGCCGCCGATGATCTTGCCGAAGGTGGTCAGGTCCGGCGTCACCCCGTACAGCACCTGCGCGCCACCCAGCGCGACGCGGAACCCGGTCATCACCTCGTCGAAGATCAGCAGCGCGCCATGCCGCGTGCACAGCGTGCGCAGATGCTGCAGGTAGCCGGCCAGCGGCGGTATGCAGTTGGCGTTGCCCACCACCGGCTCGATGATCACCGCCGCCACGTCGGCGCCGATCTCGTCGAACAGCGCGGTGGCGCCTTCGAAGTCGTTGAAGCTGAGCGTGGCGGTCAGCTCGCTCAGGCCCGCCGGCACACCCGGCGACGTAGGCACGCCCAGCGTCAGCATGCCGCTGCCGGCCTTGACCAGGAACGAGTCGCCGTGGCCGTGATAGCAGCCTTCGAACTTGACGATGCGATTGCGCCCGGTGGCGCCGCGCGCCAGGCGCACTGCCGACAGCGTGGCCTCGGTACCGGAGTTGACCATGCGCACCATCTCGCACGAGGGCACCAGCCGGGTGATGGTGTCGGCCATGGTGACCTCGGCGGCGCATGGCGCACCGAACGACAGTCCATCGCGGATGGCGCGTTCCACCGCCTCGCGCACGGCGGGGTGGTTGTGGCCGGCGATCATCGGGCCCCACGAGCCCACGTAGTCGATGTAGCGGTTGTCGTCGACGTCGTACAGATACGGGCCGTCGGCGCGCGCCACGAAGAACGGCTCGCCGCCGACCGACTTGAACGCCCGCACGGGGGAATTGACGCCCCCGGGCAACAGGGTCTGCGCCTGGG
This sequence comes from Xanthomonas sp. 10-10, assembly GCF_040182365.1. NCBI lineage: Bacteria > Pseudomonadati > Pseudomonadota > Gammaproteobacteria > Lysobacterales > Lysobacteraceae > Xanthomonas > Xanthomonas sp. 10-10. The sequence goes on along the minus strand of NZ_CP144460.1, from coordinate 4,026,549 downwards.
CGAACAGGGCGTGGGAGCGGGTGTGATTCATGCGCGCAGATCCTTGAGGAATATCGATGGGGGCAGCGATGCCCGGTAGCGGGCATCGCGTCCGCCATTGTCAGGCCTGCGGGCTCGCGCGCCTACCCGACAGTGGCCCGCCTACCCGTCGGAGCCGCCGGGTAGGGGAACTTGGCTGCCTATGATCGAACGCGACGGTATCGACAGTTTGGGTATGAGCTGATGGCGTGCGGTCATTGGCGCCCGGCTGCCGATGTTCAGAAAGTGTGATTCCGGTGGCCGTTGGCCCCGTTCAGTTAGCCGCGTTGCCGGCAGTGTCCATCTTGGGGAGAAAGCATGAACCGTAGTATCCAGAAGCGTGCCTTGGCGTTGGCGCTGGTCGTGGCCATGGGGAGCGTCCACGCGCAGTCCACCAGCGGCAGCATCGTCGGCAGCGTGGGACAGAGCAGCGGCACCAGCGTGCTGGTGGAAAACAACAGCGGTTTCAGTCGCGAAGTGCCGGTGGATGCGCGCGGCCGTTACACCGCCGGCAATCTGCCGCTGGGCACCTACAAGGTGACGGTCAAGCGCGACGGCGCGGTGGTGGAAACCCGCGAAAACGTCAGCATCACCGTCGGCGCCAACACCGATGTGTCGTTTGCTGCCGCCAGCGCCGCGGGGAGCGGCTTGCAGACCCTGGACAGCGTCACCGTCAGTGCCGCCAGCCTGGCCACCATCGACGTCAGCAGCGTGGACACCCGCACCGTGGTCACCTCCGAACAGTTGGCGCAGCTGCCGCTGGGGCGTACCGCCGAGGCGATCGCGTTGCTGGCGCCGGGCGTGGTGGTCAACAGCGGCGGCTTCGACAACGGACCGCTCGGCGGCTCGCTGCCCAGCTTCGGTGGCTCGGCCGCCAGCGAAAACGCTTACTACCTCAACGGCTTCAACACCACCACCATCAGCAACAACCTGGGCGGCCTGACCCTGCCGTACGGCGCCATCGACCAGCAGGAAATCTTCACCGGCGGCTACGGCGCGCAGTTCGGCCGCTCCAATGGCGGTGTCATCAACCAGATCGGCAAGCGCGGCACCAACGAGTGGAAGTTCGGCGCCGCCGTCATCTGGGAGCCCAACGGCCTGCGCGCCAACCAGCGCGATATCTACTGGCGCCCGGACAGCCAGGGCAGCACCGTCAACAACGCCGCCTACCGTTATGCGCGCGCGGCCAACGGTCTGTATCAGCCGGCCAGCGAGGCCGAAGCCAACCAGACCACCTACAGCGCCTATGTCGGCGGGCCGATCATCCAGGACAAGCTGTTCTTCTTCCTGGCCGCCGAGCAGGTCGATTCGGACGGCGTACGCGTGGGCACCAATCGCGACACCGACAACGGCCGCACCGGCGGCCTCACCGATTACGACTACAAGCAGAAGCGCTGGTACGCCAAGGTGGACTGGAACATCACCGACAATCACCTGATCGAGGTGACCGGCGCCAGCGACGAGGCCGAAACCAACGGGTCGATCTACCGCTACGACTATGTCAATCGCCAGCGCGGCAGTTATTTCACCGATGAATCCACCTGGAAAACTGGCCCGACCCTGTTCACCGGCAAGTACACCGGCTACCTCGGCGACAACCTCACCGTGACTGCGCTGTACGGCAAGATGACCACGCCCGACGAGCTGACCCCGTTCAACTACAACGCGGCTGGCGGGCCCGTCATCAATAGCGCCGCGCTGCAGAATCCGGCGTACACCGGCGGTACGCCGCGTATCGGCAACCAACTAGTGACTTCAGTCAGTTCGCCTGACCGCGAGTACAAGAAGGACAATCAGCGCCTCAATCTGGAATGGCGCATCGGCCATCACACGCTCAACTTCGGTATCGACAACCAGAAGTCCGAAGGTATCGATGTCGGCTCGGTGCTGTCAGGTCCGGGCTTTGCGTGGACCTACGGGCAGACCAACGATCCCAATGGGCTGGCGACCGGCGGGTTGGTCAGCCAGTCCGCCAACGAAGCCGGCGGCATCGGTGCACCGAGCCCGGGCCTGGTCGATCCGGTCAACGGCTCCAGCGGCTACTACGTGGTACGCAACATCAACACCAGCCTGTATTCGTATGAGGCCAAACAGCGCGCTTATTACATCGAAGACAAGTGGCAGGTCACCGACAACCTGCTGCTCAGCCTGGGCCTGCGCAAGGACGAATTCACCAACTACACCCCGTTCGGCGACCCCTACATCGAAGTGGACAATGCCTGGGCGCCGCGCCTGGGCTTCAGCTGGGACGTCAACGGCGATTCCAGCCTGAAGGTGTTCGGCAACGTCGGCCGTTACTACCTCGGTCTGCCGTTGTCGGCAGTGAGCCTGTTCACCCCGGCCACCACCACCGATACCTACTTCACCTATAGCGGCATCAACGCCGACGGCACGCCGATCCTGGCGCAGCAGCTGGGGTCGGCGGTGTCGGCCAACTCGCGCTTCGGTCGCATCGCCGATGTGCGTACCGCGGTGGTCAAGGACATCGAGGGCGAGAACCAGGACGAAGTCATCCTCGGCTTCACCAAACAGCTGGACACCGGCTGGGTGCTGGGCGTACGCGGCACGCATCGTCGGCTCAATGCCGGCATCGACGATCAGAACTACGACGTCTCCAACACCGCGTTGATCAACGCCGCGGCCGCGCAGGGTGTCACCATCGACTTCTCGCAGGTGGCCGGCGCATCGCTGATCAATCCGGGCCAGACCAACACCTGGGGCGTGATCGGCACCGACGGTCAGTTCCACGAAGTGTCGGTGAGTCGCGAAGCGGCGGGTTTCCCGAAGTTCAAGCGCAACTACTCGGCGGTGGAATTCAATCTGGAGCGCCCGTTCGACGGCAAGTGGTACGCCAAGGTCAATTACGTCTGGTCGCATAGCTACGGCACCACCGAAGGCCAGGTACGTTCGGACCTGTGGCGCACCGGCGGCGCGCTGGGCAGCTACCAGGGCCAGGCCTCGGTCTCGACCACGCAGAGCTGGGACCATGCAGCGTTGATGGAGCATTTCAACGGCGATCAATCCAACGACCACCGTCATCAGCTCAAGCTGTTCGGTTTCTATCAGTTTAACCCGCAATGGGGCGCTTCGGCCAACTTCAGCCTGATCTCCGGCGCACCGCATAACTGCCTGGGTAACTACTACGGCACCGAGTACAGCGGCCGCGATCCGGCCGGTTACGGCGGCAGTGCGATCACCGGCGGGCCGTACCACTACTGCTACAACCCGGAAACCGGCACCGGCAGTGCATCGCCTCCGGGCTCGCAGGGCCGCCTGGGCTGGATCGCCCAGCTCGACATGGGCGTGACCTACAAGCCGGCGTTCGCCGACGGCAAGCTGGCGCTGCGCCTGGATGTGTTCAACATCACCAACGAGCAGACTGCGACCAACATCTACCCGTTCTCGCAGTTGCCCGACAACACCACCAACCCGCTCTGGGATCAGGTCGTGGCCTACCAGGCGCCGCGCTCGGGCCGGGTGACGCTGAGCTACGACTTCTAATCGCGTCAGGCGACGGAGTCAAAACCAGCAGCGACGCGTGATGGCACGCGTCGCTGCTTTTTTTTGCGGTGATGGGACTTCAATCAGCTTCAACGGCCTTGATAAGACACGCGACCCGCGCGATCTTTTTACCGAGTCACGATCAACATTCTGGTGCGGCGAGGGCAGCGCGCCCTCGGTCCACCGAGCTTTGCCTGCATCTATCCGATGCGACGACTCGATCATTCGGTTGTCTTGAGTGGGGTGGATGATGCGGACAGATCACTTGCAGAGCGGTTGATCTGTGGTTTGGCTGCAGTGCCCTTGCCCGCCTGCCATCGCGGGACACGCCGCAAGTACGCCCCTGTAGGCTCTTACGCGGCATCCATGCCGCGTAAGATCCCGCGACGGTGGGCGGCAAGGACCAGTCGAGAGTGTCGGTATGCATAGTGAGAGCAAAGCATGACTTGCGTTGTTTGAAGAACGCCGCGGATCATCTTTGCCACGCAAGGCGATCAACCTAAGGCTTCAAAAAAAAGCAACCGACTCACTCTCTGGTGCGGTGTCCTTACCGCTTGCGGGACCGTGTGGCGGCATGGATGCCGCCACCGAGCCTCCACGGACGGATTCACGGCGTGTCCCGCAAGCGGTGAGGGCGCCGCGCCCTCGACTGACCAAGCTTTTGACCTGAGCTTCCGACTGCATAAAACATCGTTACGACTCGAAATCTTCATGGTCTTGCGTCTGGCGTCTTGGACAGCACGTGTCGAGGGCAGCGCTGTCGTCTGCCAGCCACGCTACCGCGCAAACCCGGCCCGATATGCCTGCACTGCTGCAACCGGATCCGGCGCGGCGTACACGCCACTGACCACTGCAACCAACTCGGCACCTGCTGCAACCAACGCGGGCACCTGCGCCGCCGTGATGCCGCCAATCGCTACCCGTGGCACTCCCAACTCTCCAGCTTGCTGTAGCAACGCAGGCGTGGCACGACGCGTCGTCACTTTGGTCGTGGTCGGGAAAAACGCACCGAAGGCCACGTAGCTGGCACCTGCGGCAGCTGCGGCGCGGGCGCGATCGATCTCGTCGTAGCACGACACCCCGATGATCGCCTGCTCGCCCAGTAGCGCGCGTGCCGCCGGCACATCGCCATCGTCCTCGCCCAGGTGCACGCCCTGCGCACCGACCTGCGCGGCCAGCTGCGCATCGTCATTGATGATCAACGGCACCCCGTGCACCGCGCAGGCCTCGCGCAGCGCGCTTGCCTGGCGCAGCCGCAGGGCCGTGTCTGCCTGCTTGTTGCGGTATTGCAGCCAGGCGATCGCAGGCAGCAACGGTGCGGTGCGCAGCAGCAGGCGCTGCGTGTTGGGCTCATCGGGAGTGATCAGGTAAACGCCGCGGACGTTGAGGCGGTTGGGCATGACAGCGCTTCCGAAAGAGGTGGGTGGGATGGGACAATGCAGGCCCACCGTTGCGTGACCGCGATTATCCAATGAGCGACACATCCACCACCACCTACCGCACCTGGATGTGCGTGGTCTGCGGATTTCTCTACCACGAGGCCGACGGCATCCCCGAAGAAGGCATCGCCCCCGGCACCGCCTGGCAAGACGTGCCCGAGACCTGGACTTGCCCGGACTGCGGCGTGACCAAGGACGACTTCGAGATGGTGGAGATTGACTGAAGAGATGCCGGTCAGAGAATTTTATTGATCTTATCTCTGGAGAATAATGGAATTATCTTCTTGGCTAAGAATTTCATGTGGGGAGGTTGAAATACGAATTTTAGAAGAGTAGCTTGCGTGGGCAGCCAATAATGTCTGCCAGAACCATGATTGCTTTTCGGTTAGTCCTGTTCATGCGCAATTCTCCGAAATCATTTCAATATTAAAAGGATTTTTTATGTTGAAGGTATCGATGCGTGCGGCGATGTTTGCCTTGGCCTTTGCAGTGCCATTCGGGGCGATTGGTTCCACCACTGGCCAGCAGTCCCTGATTCAGGGCATGGGTGAGCGGTTGCCGGCTGGCAAGGCAAATCTAAGCCTGTCGCCGCTGTTTAAAGTGTATGTTTTCGAGAAGGCGGGTCTTAAATTCGTTCAGATTAACGCTCTTAACAACGATGTGTTAGCAGTGTTATCCCTTGTGCCAGGTGCAGCATCTCAACTGCCTATAGGAACCAGTGCACAGGGTGGTATGGCGCAATCGAACGGAATGCTGACAGCTCAGGCAAACTGTCCTTGTAGTGCGCAGGTGGTTTACAGTGACGCTAACTATAATATAGTGGTTATATATGGTGCGAATGGAGAGTATATAACCTCCTATCAGGTGCCAAGGTCTCCTCAGGGTAAACCCCAGTAGCGCCTTGAATGGTTTCCTGACAGCAACAGTCAGTGCGCCCGGGCGCGCTGACTGTTCAATTCCACCAGATGCTCGTGCAGGTTTGCAGCATCCTGGGCGCCGGGATTGAGCAGCAGATAACGCGACAGATCATGCCGGGCACCGTTGCGGTGGCCCAGGTGCAGATACGCCATGCCGCGGTCGCGCAGCGCTTCGGGCTGGTCGGGCACCAGCTTCAGGATGCGGTCGGCGCTGCGTGCGGCGCGGTCCCAGTGTTCGGCATCGGCGTAGACGCCGTGCAGATTGCGCAGGATGCGGATCAGGATCGCCCGGTGCGGGGCGGGGTCGAGGATCTGCGCCAGGGCACGGTCGTCGGGAATTTCGCCGCCCAGGTGCGGACGCGCGCGTTCGCGCAACTCGTCCACGCCCAGCGGGCGGCCGCCATTGAACGGGTCCATCACCAGCACGCCGTCGTCCACCGGCAGCCGGACCAGGAAATGGCCGGGAAACGACACCCCGGCCAGCGGGATGCCCAGGCGCCGGGCGACTTCGATCTGCACCATCGCCAGCGAGATCGGGTTGCCCAGCCGGCGCTCGAACACCTGGTTGAGATAGCTGTTGCGCGGGTCGTAGTACTCGTCGTGATTGCCCGAATAGCCCAGCTCGTCGAACAGGTAGCGATTGACCGCCGCCATCTTCAATGGCCACAGATCGATCGCATCCACCTCGCGGCGCAGGTGCTCGACGTGGCTCTGCACGAGCGTGTCGTACAACTCGGCGTCCAGCTGCGGATATTCGTCGCGCGCGATCAGCAGCGCGGTGGACATCAACGGCACCGCATCGTCGTCCAGGCTGGCGAGCGCGGTCCAATGGGGAAGTGGGAGCATGTCGACCATGCCGACAGAGTGTCGGCAAGCGGCGCGGGGTTCAAGTCCGGTACTTCCTGACAGGAGACACCGCATCGCTGTGAATCACTTCAGCTTGGGAATATCCGGGCTGAAAACAAGCTCGGTCCCGTCCTGCAGGTTGAGCTTGGCCGCCTGGCCGGCATTGAGCTCCAGCACATAGCGGGCCGGCGCCCTGCTGGGGTAGGGCGGGCAGGCATCGCCGGCCGAACACGGCGGCACGTCGCGCTGCTGGGACACCAGCCGGCGCTGGTTGTCGAAATACAGGATGTCCAGCGCGATCTTGGTGTTTTTCATCCAGTACGCCATCGGTTCCTGGCGGTCATGGATGAACAGCATGCCGCGATCTTCGTCCATGGCATCGCGGAACATCAGCCCCTTGGTGCGGTCGGCAGCGTTCTGCGCCAGCTCCACCTGATAGCGCGTGCCGGCCAGTTCCACCCAGGAGCCGCTGCTGGCGCAGCCGCCGAGCAGGATCAGACATGCAAGAACGAGGAAGCGGACAGGGCGCATGCGGCATACCGGCGGGGCGAGGGATGGCGCACCTTCTGTCATGCACCGGCGCGCGTCAAGCCGGTGCATCGCTGCGCGCGCGTCTTGCGCAGGCGTCCAGGCCGAGTAGATGACTGATCTGCGGCCTGGCGGCTGTCCCTTGCCGCCGAGCGGCACGGGACATGCCCCAATCCACGTGTCTGCGGCATTCATGCCGCAGAATGCCCCGCGCCTCTAGCTGGCAGCGGTGAGTCGAGTCAGAGCACGCGCGGCGGTTCGCCGCCGACGATCACCACATCGGCCGGGCGGCGCGCGAACAAACCAACGCAGACCACGCCGGGGATCTGGTTCAAGCTGCGCTCCAGCGCCACCGGGTCGGTGATCTGCAGGTTGTGCACATCCAGCACCACGTTGCCGTTGTCGGTGACCACGCCATCGCGCCACACCGGCTGGCCGCCGGTCAGCGCCAGGATCTGGCGGGCGACCAGGCTGCGCGCCATCGGAATCACTTCCACCGGCAGCGGAAACTTGCCCAGCACCGGTACCTGCTTGCTCGGGTCCACGATGCAGATGAAGCGCTCGCTGGCTTCGGCAATGATCTTCTCGCGCGTCAACGCTGCACCGCCGCCCTTGATCAGGCAGCGGTTCGGGTCGCACTCGTCGGCGCCGTCCACGTACAGCGACAGGTTGCCGGTGTGGTTGAGATCCAGTACCTCGATGCCGTGCTGGCGCAGGCGTGCGGTGCTCTGTTCGGAACTGGACACCGCCCCCTTGATGCGATGGCCGATGCGACCCAGCGCATCGATGAAGTAGGCCACCGTCGACCCGGTGCCGACACCGACGATCATGCCGTCTTCCACGTAATCGATCGCCTTCTCGGCGGCCAGGCGTTTTGCTTCGGACATGGGTGAGAGCTCGGGATTAGTGATTGGGGATTAGGGATTGGCAAGAGCAGGTCACGCGGGGCGGCGATGGGCGAATCCCCAATGCCGAATCCCCAATCACGGCTACTCCATCGCCAGCAACAATTTCCACTGCGCGGCGGTCACCGGCAGGATCGAAAGCCGGTTGCCGCGGGCGATCAGCGGGAAGCCTTCGCCCAGCGCATCGGCGTGCTGCTTGATCTCATCGAGCGAAATCGTGCGTTTGAGTTTGCGCTCGAAGGCCACGTCCACCAGCATCCAGCGCGGATCTTCGCGGTTGGCCTTGGGGTCGTGGTAATCGGATTTGGGGTCGAACTGGGTGTCGTCCGGGTAGGCCGCGCTGGCCACCCTGGCCAGACCGACAATGCCGGGCACCTTGCAGTTGGAGTGATAGAAAAACACGCCATCGCCGACCTGCATGCCGTCGCGCATGAAGTTGCGTGCCTGATAGTTGCGCACGCCGTTCCACGGCTCGGTGCCGACACGCTCCAGATCATCGATGGAAAAGGTGTCCGGCTCGGACTTCATCAACCAGTAGCGCTTGCGGGCAGTCATACAGAGCGGTTGTCGTCTTTCAGGAAGGTGGCGTGTTCGGTGCAGATGGCATCCACCGTCACGTCCCAGGATTCGGTCGTCAAGGCAGGCACCTGCTGCGCGGCGAAGCCGACGCCGACCAGCCAGGGCGGCGGCGCCTGGCGATGCCGGAACGCGAAGCTGCGATCATACCAGCCGCCCCCCATGCCCAGCCGCCGACACGCGGCGTCGAAGCCGGTGAGCGGCGTGACTACCAGCGCCATCTCTTCAGCGGCAAGCGTATCGGCACGCTCCACGTCCGGCTCGGGAATGCCATAGCGATTGCTGGTCAGGCCCTGGCCCGGTCGCCATGGCGCAAAGCGCAACATGCTCCCGTCCAGCACCGGCAGGCAATAACGCACTCCGGCCGGCAGGCTCAGTTGCCAGCGATGCAACGCGATCTCGCCATCCATCGCCCAATATCCGGCCACCGCGCCGGTTTGCGGCGCAAACGGCAGCGCCAGCAAGCGCTCGGCCAATGCATCGGCAGCGGCCAGACGCTGCGCGGCCGGCAGGCTGCGCCGCTGCGCGCGCAATTGCTGGCGCAACGCCTCTCGGTCCTCGGTCATCGGTGTCTCGCAGCGGTGAGGGAGGCATATTGTCCGTGGCAAGCGTCCACCTGCCTAGCAGTGCGGCCGGAGTGGCGCGCCGGTGGTCCACCGCGTCTTTGCGAGCTGCACTTTTCGGATGTGTCGCGACGGGGATTACTCTCATGGGATGTCGCGTCATTGCATGGCTGACCCGACGCCATGCGCGGGCGCCATGCACATGCTCGCGCCATCGCACCTCTCCCCTCCCCGCAGGAGTGCGTGCGCGCGATGGGTTCGACCGCAGCGTGCGGCAAGGCTCTGGCGTCGTCACTGGAAGAGCAGGTGGTGCGGATACGCCAACTGGCGTCAGGAGGGATCGCATAGACGAACGGGGGGTGAGTTCAGGCGCGGCCACGACCAAACACACGATGCAGGGCGCATGCACCGCACTCGGCGCCGATTCGGTGGCGTTGGGCTCCGGTTCGTGCAGCTACGACGCCAGCACGGTGTCGGTGGGTGGTGGCCGCGGCACTTCAGCGACGCATCGCAGCGTTGCGCTGCCAAGCGGCGTGCGCGTACGCCAACGCGTCTCTGCACGGGCGCAAATGGCGCGCTAACGCAGATCGCAACGCAGCACGTCGTGCCCACGCCCCAGCTGCAAGCGCTGTATGCGTAAAAAGACGAGGACCGGACGTACAAAAAGAAACGACGCCCGAAGGCGCCGTTTCAGATTTGCATTCTCCGCCATGACGATGCGGGCGAAACGACCTTGAACCCGGGGTTCAAGTGGGGACGTTGTGAGGCCATCGGGCTTCCCGCTACAAGGCGGACTTGCACACCCGGCTTCGTCGCGCCCCCGTGGTCGTAATTAAGGGACAAGGCGAATGTTTTGCACGCTGTCGTTTACAGCAGAGAACGCAGGCGAATTATAGACCTCTGTTGCGCGATGGCTAGCCCATTCGTCGGCGTGCGCCCTGCAAAGTTCATCTTTGCGACGGCAGTGCGACGTACGCCTCAACGTGGCGTGTCGACAACGCTGTCCAGACGGCGATTCAAGGTGTCGAGCGTATTGGCCAGTTCGCGATCGTAGAGCGCCTGCTGATCGCGCAACTGCTGCAGCTCGTGCGCAAGATTGAGTGCGGCCAGCACGGCGACGCGATCCACTGCGGCCATCCGGTTGCTGCCGCGGATCTCACGCATGCGCAGATCCAGCAGCCGCGCTGCGGCGGTGAGGCTCTCGCGCTCGTCGGCAGTGACGCCAACCGTGTATTCACGATCCAGAATACGCACGCTGACCGGCTCGGTGGTGCTCACGTGTGCTGCTCCAGTGACTTCAACCGCACGATCATCGCTTCCACCCGCGAGCGCGCCTGCTCGTTCTTGGTCAGCAGCTGCGAACGTTCGCCGATCAGCTGCTCCTGTTGGTGGCGCAGGCTGCGGTTTTCGTCGGTCAGCCGTTGAGTCCGCTCGACCAGCGCTTCCACGCGGGCGGCAAGTGCGCGGATCTGGGCGAGGGCGGCGGCGTTGTCCATGCGCTCACGATAGGGGCGCGCGCGCGCGGCGGTCAAGCGCCGAATGAGGGCCTGCTTGCGCGCCGTCAGGCCAAGCCCGCCAGGGCCTCGGTCCGGGTCGCGTCGGCCCGGAACAGCGTGCGTGGAACGCTGCATGGAACGTCGCGGTAGCGGCCGACGCGGGGTGCCTTGGTACACTGGCAGGTCTGATCGCCCGCCCGCGCGGGTGCCTTCTGTCCCTAGCCTGGATGACTCGATGGATCTGCCTGACGTAACCGCTGTGCAAACTGAAAGTCGTCAGCTCGCGCTGGCGTCCTCTGCGGCGGAGTTGCATGGCGGATTATGCGGATGGCTGTCCGGCGGCGGCGCCGACAGCGGCGATTGGCTGGCGCGCATCCTGGCCGACGCCACGCAGGTCTCGCCCAAGCGGGGCGGCGCGCTGGATCGGCTGCGCCAGGCCACCGTGGCGCAGCTGGAAGATCGCGATTTCGCCTTCGAGCTGCTGCTGGTCGAAGACGGCGCCCCGCTGCCGGCGCGCACCGATGCCTTGTTCGACTGGTGCCGCGCGTTTCTGGGCGGCTTCGGGCTGGCCGCGCAACAGCGCCCGGCGCTGAGCGAAGAGGGCGAGGAGGCGTTGCAGGATCTGGCGCGTCTGGCGCAGGCGTCCAGCGACGACTTCGATGCCGGCGAAGAAGACGACACCGCGCTGGCCGAGATCGAGGAATTCGTGCGCGTGGCGGTGCTGTTGCTGCATGGCGACTGCGTGATGGGGCCGCGGTTCCGTCAACGCCTGAACTGATCGGCTGCACCGCCATGAAAAAGCTCACCGGGATCGGCGCGGCCGAATACGCGCGCCGGCGCAAGCAGCTCATGCAGATGGCCGGCGAGCAGGCCATCCTGATCCTGCCTGCCGCGCCGGAACGCATCCGCAGCCACGACACCCATTACCCGTACCGGCAGGATTCGGACTTCTGGTACCTGAGCGGGTTTCCCGAGCCGGAAGCGGTGCTGGTGCTGGTGCCCGGCCGCAAGCATGGTGAGGCGATCCTGTTCTGCCGCGAGCGCGACGCCGAGCGCGAAGCCTGGGATGGCCCGCGCGAGGGCCAGGAAGGGGCGGTGGAACGCTATGGCATGGACGATGCGTACCCCATCGACGATGTGGACGAAATCCTGCCGGGCCTGCTGGAAGGCCGCAGCCGGGTCTATTACCACTTCGGACGCGATGTCGATTTCGATCTCAAGCTGATCGGCTGGCTCAAGCGGGTGCGCGAGCAGGTGCGTCATGGCGCGCAGCCGCCGCACGAATTCCTTGAGCTGGGACATCTGCTGCACGAGCAGCGGCTGTTCAAATCGCGCGACGAGATCGCATTGATGCAGCAGGCCGCCGATATCAGCGTGCGCGCGCATCGTGCGGCAATGCGGCTGGCGCGTCCGGGCCTGTACGAATACGAGCTGCAGGCCGAGGTCGAGCGCGTGTTCCGCGCTGCCGATGCGTGGCCGGCGTACGGCAGCATCGTCGGCACCGGCAGCAACGCCTGCGTGCTGCACTACCGCGCCAACAACGCGCGCAGCCGCGACGGCGACCTGGTGCTGATCGATGCCGGTGCCGAATACCGCGGCTATGCGGCCGACATCACCCGTACCTTTCCGGTCAATGGCCGCTTCACCCCCGCGCAGCGCGCGTTGCACGATCTGGTCGGCGCTGCGCAGGCGGCCGCGCTCGCACAGGCACGCCCAGGCTTGGCATACGAGGCCGGCCATCTGGCTGCGGTGGAAACCCTGACCGAGGGGCTGCTGCGCCTGGGCCTGCTCAAGGGCAAGCTGGAGCGCAACATCGCCGAGGAGCAGTACAAGCGCTTCTATCGGCACAAGACCGGGCATTGGCTGGGCCTGGACGTCCACGACGTCGGCGATTACCGGTTGGCCGGCGATTCGCGGCTGCTGGAGCACGGGATGGTGTTCACCATCGAGCCGGGGCTCTATGTCTCGGCCGATGATACGAGCGTGGATGCCAGGTGGCGCGGCATCGGCATCCGCACCGAGGACGATGTGCTGATCACCGCCGATGGCCATCGCGTGCTCACCGATGCGCTTGCGCGCAGCGCCGATGAGATCGAAGCGGAGATGGCCGGCGTTCTCGTGTAATTGCTGACGGATCGATTGTCGGAAGTGCCAGTCTCCTTGCCGTCCGCACCGTCACCGAGGTGCAGGACGCTTGGGATGGCGATGCATGACCGCAAGCGGCAGGCTGGCCGGCGCAACCGCACCAGGACCTCAAGGTGCGCAATGCACAGTAGAGCCGCCAACAACTGGTGTGCAGCCGCCAGGCGGGCGCGGCCAGTGCGTACCCCTCGTATACATCGGTTCCGAGTGCGCCGCCCGCACCCACCTGACCGCTGCTCGCTACGTGGTGCCAGCCGCCCTTGGTGATACGCGCCAAGCGTGTGTCCAAGGCAGCGCGTGCGCGGCCTTGCCAGGCGCGCCGCCAGCACGACGCGCCGGCGGGCTCATTGGCCCAGCTGCGGCGTCTGCGTGCGCTGTGGCTGTTGCAACGCCTCGCCATGTGCGGCGATCTGCCGCGCACGCTCGAATGACTGTTCTTCGGGCGTGGCCAGTGCCTGCTCGGTTTTCATGTGCGCGCGCAGATGTGCCGGGTTGGCGGGGTCGCCCTGCACGACAAACACGTTTTCTCCGCCATGCACGCCGGTCTTGTTCGCTTCGCTCATCAGTACGTGATCCACGCGCGACAGCCCGCCTTCCTTGGCCAATGGCAGCAAGGCAGCGGTCAGTCGCGCGCTGGTCTGGTCCGGAGCGCGCCCGTGCGCGGCGTCGATCGCATGCACGCCGCGTTCGATCTGCTGATACATCGGGTGGTCCGGGTGCGAGGTCTGGCGTGGATCGTTCATGGCGATGCTCCGTGCTGTGCAATGCAAATCTTAAGGTGCGGCAAAGACCGGGCGGGTCAGGTTTTCCGGTGCGTCATCGGTGCACACCACCTCGTCTTCGATGCGGATGCCGCCGTAGGGCTTGAACTGCGCGACGCGCTGCCAGTCGACACTGGCGGCGTGGCCGTTCTTTTTGACCTCGTCCAGCAGCATGTCGATGAAGTACACGCCGGGCTCGATGGTCACCACCATGCCGGGTTCCAGGACGCGGGTCAGGCGCAGGTACGGGTGGCCCGCCGGGCGTTCGATGCGGCCGCCGCGGTCGCTGGCGGCGAAACCGGCCACATCGTGCACCTGCAAGCCGATCAGGTGGCCCAGGCCATGCGGGAAGAACGCAGCGCTGACGCCGGTGGCCAGCGCGGCTTCGGCCGACACGGTGAGGATGCCGAACTCCTTGAGGATGCCCATCAGCGCCAGATGTGCGTCCACATGCAATTGCTTGTAATCCACCCCGGCACGCACGCTCTGGCCCATGCGCACCTGGGCGGCATCGATGGCGTCGATCAGCGCCTGAAATTCGCTGCCGGTGTCGGCGGCGTAGGTGCGGGTGATGTCGCTTGCATAACCGTCTGCCGACGCGCCGGCGTCGATCAGGAAGCTGCGCAGCGGTTGCGGGGCGTGCTGGCCCAGCTCGGTGTAGTGCAGCACCGCACCGTGTTCGTTGAGCGCGATGATGTTGCCGTACGGCAGCGCGTTGGCATCCTGGCCCACGGCCGCGCAGTAGGCCATGTGGATGCCGAATTCGCTCTGGCCAGCGCGAAACGCCGCTTCGGCCGCACGGTGTCCACGCACCGCCAGTTGCTGCGCGATACGCATCAGTGCCAGTTCGTACTGTGTCTTGAAGGCGCGCTGGTAGTCCAGGTAATCGATCACCGGCTGCGGATTGTTGGGCACATAGGCGCCGAGCGCACTCTGCGCCTCGCCAAGAATCGCGCAGCGCTCGGGCTGTTTGGGCAGCAGCGTCAATGCTGCGTCCGGGGTACGGATGATGTGGATGTCGCAGTGCTCCACCCACCAGCCGCCGGGGGCGTCGGGCACCACGTGCCAGTAGTCGAACGGCTGGTAGAAGATCACCGTCGGGCGCTGGCCCGGGGTGTAGATCAGCCAGCTGTTGGGCACCCGCGTCAGCGGCACCCAGGCCTTGAATTGCGGGTTGACCGCGTATGGGTAATCGCGGTCGTCGAATACCTGGTAATGCAGGCTGCCGCTGGGCACGACCAGGTGATCGAAGCCGCCGCGCTGCAGCGCCTGATCGGCGCGCGCGGTCAGCGTGCGCAGGTGGTCGGAATACAGGTGGCTCAAGGACGGCTGGGTCATGCGGGGACTCGATCGGCAATGCAAGGGCAATGCGCAATTTTGCCGCAATCCTGGCAGCGACGCTGTGCCTTGGAGCGGCCGATGACACGTGGCGAGCATTCGTCAGCTGGGCGGGGACGGCGCGGAAGAACCGGGGTGGATGCTTGATACATGCCGCACCGGGCACCGGCCGCGTCGCCAGGGGGGCAGGCGCAGTGGGGTTGTTGGCCGCGCTTAGCCGACCATGTGTTCTTCGGCGATCCAGGCGCGCAGGCGCTGGCGATGCTGCTCGGACATGCTGAGGAAACGAAAGCCGGCCCAGGCCTGCCCCGGCGCATGCGCCGCCTCGGACCACAGCAGATGCACGCCGACATCGATTTCGGTGGCGCGGCCGATGCGTTCGGGCAGGCTGAAACGCAGCTGATACAGCGCGTCGTCGTGCAACGGAACCGAGGCCAGCAGCAGCATGCCGGTTTCCGAGACGTTGCCGACCCGGCCGATCTGCGCTTCGCTGAGCATGTCGATCACCGGCACCAGGTCGCTGGGCTGGCGGCGCGGCGCACGGCGGGTGTCCTGGATCATGCGGATGCCTCATCGGAGGAGTGGCCGGCCAGGCTGCGCAGCGTGCGCACGGTGGCGTGCCAGGCGCGATCGATCAACCGCGACTTTTCTTCCACCAGCAAGCGCGCCTGGCCGCTGGCCATCAGCCGCGCCAGGCCATCGAGCGATTGCTCGCCGAGTTTTTGCCCGCGCTGATTGACGAACAACGCGTTGCCGGTCATCGGGCTGTACCAGGACAGGCGTTGCCGGCGCAGATCGCCTTGTTGATTGATCACGAATTCGAACCAGGTGCCGAAGGGCAGGCTGCGCAGTTGCACGTAGCAGGCTTCCTCGTCAGGCGTCCGCGGCGTGGTGGCGGGCTTGCGCGTGGCGGTGTCGCCCTGGTCGCCCAGGCGTGCACGCGCCTTGAGTTTGGCGGTGAGTTCGGTGCGCGAGGTAAGCTCGTCGTCGCCACCGGGCGTGGACAGGCGCCGCGCGATCGCGGCCGCTTCATCGTGGTGATAGCCGACCTGCAGCAATGCCGTTTCGACATCGGTGCCCAGCGCGATGTCGGTCGGCAGTCCCTTGCTGCGGCAGGTGACCTCGGCGATGCGTGCGGTCAGCGCCTGGCGCTCGTCCCATTCGGGCGATTGTTCGCCCTGCCGCAGCAAGGTGAGCGTGAGCACGTCCGACCACGCCTGGCGCAGCAGCGATTGCACGAAGCGCGGCGGCGCGCTGTCCTGGCAGAGTTGCTCGATGCGCGCCTGCGCCTGCTGCTTGGCCGATTCCAGCCGTTCCTTGCCGCGTGCGGCATCCACATGCCGGCGCTCGGCCACCTCGGCCTTGCGCGCCAGGTTGCGCAGATGCGTCTGGATATCGTCGTTGGCGGCGGCGAACACCGCCTCGTCGCCCTGGTAGTCGTGGACGATCCGGTCGACCGCGTTGCCCAGCTTGTGCAGCAGCTGTGGGTCGACATCGTCCTCGCCCAGCCAGACCGCGCCGGACTCGGCCACGGTGTTGAGCAACTCGCGCACCGGGTGCTGGTCGCGCACGAAAAAATGCGTGTCGGCCAAGGCGGCGCGCACCACCGGCACCTGCAGCTTGGCGAGCAGGGCCTGCGCAGGCGTGTGCTCGCGTACTTCGCGCTGCATCTGCGCGTAGAGCAGGCCGAGCAGATCGAAGGTGTCGTTGTCCTGCGGCGATAGCGCGGCCTGTGCACCGTGCTCGGCGCGCAACAGCTCCAATACCTGACGCTGCACCGCATCGATACCGGCGGCCTGCGGCGTTGCAGCGGCCTGTGCGCTCAGTGCGCCCTGCAGGCTGGCCAACGCCTGGCCGAGCGCTGCCTTTGGCACGCTGACCGGCGCCGGGCCAGCGGGGTGCGCATGCGCTTGCGCCGCCGCAGCCTGCGCAAGGCTGCCCGGCGCGCCGCCCTGCTGGACACGAGCGCCGCCCGCCGCCTGCGACTGGCGGGCCGAGGACATCAAGCCGCCCAGCGCGTGGGCCACATCGTCCAGTGCGGGTGAGGCCGCTTGCGCGGTTGCCGATGCGATCGGCGCAACCGCGGAAGTGCCGTGCGCATCGAGCAGCGCGCTCTGCCATGCGGTTGGCGCGGAGTGGCCGGCCCAGGCGGTGGCCGGGCGCGGACTGCGTTGCGCGCCTTGTGTGCCGGAGGGGGCGGCTTGCCTGGGTGCAGCTGCGCTGCCCGGCAGGGTGCGACGTGTCTGCACCTGCGTGGGTTTGATCAGATACGGGTGGTAGATCAGCCCGGGCAGGATGCCTTCCTGGGCCAGCGTGCCGTTGGCGCGCTCGTACATATCGCCGAGGCGATCCATCACCTGGTGCTCGAACACCTTGTACAGCGCCAGCTGGCCATCCAGATTGAGGCCCAGGGTCTGGCCGCACTCGCGCACGATCCGGCACAGCGCGTAGGGACCAAGCGGCAACGCATCCAGCTCGAACTCCGGCACCGCGCCGATCACCGCCAGCCGCTGCGCCAGCAACTGCAGCGCATCGGCCCGGCGCGAGGTTTCGCGCCGGGCGATGTCGCTGAGCACGATATCGCGGTCGATATCGGTGTCTTCCACCAGGGTCAGCATCTGCGGCTGAGCGGTCGTTTCGGCGGGCGGTGCCAGGCTGGGACGATCGCGCAGCGTTGCCAGATCCTGCGCCAGGTGCTGCAGGAACAGGTGCGGGAACTGGTCGATATGATCGCGCAGCCCGCGCATCTGCGCATAGGTGTCGGCCTGGATCTGGCTGTTGCGCGCATGTTCGGCCTGATGCAGCAGCGCGCGTTCCAGCTCGACGATGGTCAACCGCAGCGGGCCACCAAGCGCCTGCACGCAGTGTGCATGCAGCATGTCGAGCAGGCGCCGGCCACGCGCGGACACGGGCGCCTCGGCGATCGGGCCGCTGCGTGTGGGCTGCAGGGAAGAAACGGGCGTGGACATCCGGGAGGGCGGGCTCGATGCGAAGCGTGAGCTATGTAGCATGTTTTCCCACCGGCCAGCGACCCTGTGGGCGCTGGCGATCGACGCGTGGATGTCGTGCACGTGTGCGTCGACAGCTGAGTGCGCCGACGCCAGACCTCGCCAGTGGTCGCGTCAGCGTGTGGTCGACAGCGCCCGCAGGGCGGTGTGCGGTCAGCTCAGGAACAGCTCGACCACATCGTTGGTAAAGCGGCGGCCCAGCTCGGTGGGTACCACGCGCCCGTGCTGCTCGATCAGCCAGCCCTGCGCCACGGCACGCGCCACCGGCGCAGCGATGGCTGCGGCAGCCAGGCCGGTCGATGTCTCGAAATCGCTCAGGCGAAAGCCTTCGTGCAGCCGCAGCAGATTGAGCATGTACTCGAACGGCAAGCGCTGCTGCGGCACGATGTCATCGCCGCCGATGGATGCGGCAGTGCCGGCACTGGCCAGATAGCTTTGCGGATGCTTGTGCTTCCAGCGACGCAGCACGTGTTGCTGCGCACCGGAACTGATCTTGCCGTGCGCACCGGCACCGATGCCCAGGTAATCGCCGAAGCGCCAGTAGTTGAGGTTGTGCGCGCATTGCCGCCCGGGCCTGGCGTACGCGCTGACCTCGTACTGCGCGTAGCCGGCGTCGGCGAGCATCGCTTGGCAATGTTCCTGGATATCCCAGGCCGCGTCGTCGTCGGGAATGCCGGTGGGCGGCCGCGCGAAGAACACCGTGTTCGGCTCCAGCGTGAGCTGGTAATGCGACATGTGGGTGGGCTGCAGCGCGAAGGCGCGTTCAAGATCGTGCTCGGCCTGCAGCAGCGTCTGCTCGGGTAGCGCATACATCAGGTCGATATTGAAATTGTCGTAGCCGGCGTCCTGCGCCAGCTTGATCGCACGCTCGGCGTCGGCGCTGTCGTGGATGCGGCCCAGCCGCTGCAACGCCACATCGTCGAAGGTCTGTACCCCGAAGCTCAGGCGGTTCACGCCGGCCGCACGGTAGTGCTCGAAGCGGCCATGTTCAGCGGTGCCTGGATTGGTTTCCAGGGTGATTTCCAGGTTCGGCGCAAACCGCAGCCGCGCGGCGGCGGCCTGCAGAAAGCGGTCGATCGCCTCGGCCGGAAACAGGCTGGGCGTACCGCCGCCGAAGAACACCGAATGCACCACACGCCCCCACACCAGCGGCAGGTCCGCATCCAGGTCGCGGATCAATGCATCCACATACTCTTCGAACGGCAGCACGCCCTTGGCCGCATGCGAGTTGAAATCGCAGTACGGGCATTTGCGCACGCACCAGGGCAGGTGCACGTACAGCGATAGCGGGGGCGGGATCAGGTCGGGCACTGCGTGAGATCGTCCGTTACAGCGCCAGCGCGTGCAGTTTGTGCTGCAGCGTGGCCAGCGCCACTGCGCGGTGGCTCAGGCGGTTCTTCAGGTCGCTGTCCATTTCCGCGGCCGTCAGGCCGTAGGCCGGGTCCAGAAATACCGGGTTGTAGCCAAAGCCGCCATCGCCGCGCGGTTGCGTGGTGATCACGCCTTCCCAGCTGCCTTCGGCGATCAGCGGTTGCGGATCTTCCGGGTGACGCAGCAACACGATCACTGCATAAAAGCGCGCGCTGCGGCGCTCGGCCGGCACCTCGCGCATGGCGTCGAGCAACTTGGCGTTGTTGGCCTGTGCATCGGTCGGGCTGCCCGCATAGCGCGCGCTGTACAGGCCGGGCGCACCGCCAAGCGCATCGACGATCAGGCCGGAGTCGTCGGCCAGTGCCGGCAGGCCGGTGACCGCGCTGGCATGGCGTGCCTTGATCAACGCGTTCTCGACGAAGGTCAGGCCGGTTTCCGGCACGTCCTCCACGCCGAGCTCGCCTTGCGCCACGATGCGCAGCGGCAGGTCGGCGAGCATGGCGCGCAGTTCTTCCAGCTTGCCGGCGTTGCCGCTGGCCAGGACCAGGTGTTTCATTGCTTGGGCTCCAGCAGGTCCCACTTGGTGCCGTACAGATCGCGGAATACCGCGACCGTGCCGTACGGTTCCTCGCGCGGGGTTTCCAGGAATTCCACGCCGAACGCCTGCATCGCCGCGTGGTCGCGCCAGAAGTCGTCGGTGTAGAGAAAATGATCGACACGCCCGCCGGTCTGGTCGCCGATGCGCGCCTGCTGTGCGGCATCGCTTGGCTGCGCGAGCAGCAACGCGGCCTCCTGCGCGCTGCCCGGGCCGATCACCAACCAGCGCTTGCCGTCGCCCAGTGCGCGATCTTCCAGCACCTGGAAGCCCAGCGCGCCGGTGTACCAGGCAATGGCCGCGTCGTAATCGGCGACCAGCAGCGTGGTCAGGGCGATGCGTCGGCTCATCCGGCCAGCGCAGCGCGTTGCAGTGCGAACAGTTCGCCCATGCCGCGTTCGGCCAGGGCGAGCAGCGCATTGAGTTCGTCGCGGCGGAACGCGTGGCCTTCGGCGGTACCCTGCAGCTCGATGAAGCCGCCGCCATCGTTCATCACCACATTCATGTCGGTATCGCAGTCGCTGTCTTCCGGGTAATCCAGATCCAGCACCGGCTCGCCGCGATAGATGCCCACCGACACCGCGGCCACCGCGCCGATCAGCGGGTGCTTCTTGATGTCGCCGCGCTTGAGCAGCAGGTTCACTGCATCGGCCAGCGCCACGTAGGCGCCGGTGATCGCCGCGGTGCGGGTGCCGCCGTCGGCCTGCAGCACGTCGCAGTCCAGGGTGATGGTGCGCTCGCCCAGCGCGTTGCGATCGACGCAGGCGCGCAATGCGCGGCCGATCAGGCGCTGGATTTCCAGCGTTCGCCCGCCCTGCTTGCCGCGTGCGGCTTCGCGGTCGGAGCGGGTGTGGGTGGAGCGCGGCAACATGCCGTATTCGGCGGTGACCCAGCCTTCGCCCTTGCCGCGCAGGAAGTTCGGTACGCGGTTTTCCACGCTGGCGGTGCACAGCACGCGGGTGTCGCCGAAGCTCACCAGCACCGAGCCTTCGGCATGGCGGGTGAAGGAGCGTTCGATGCGCACCGGGCGCAGCTGATCGGCCGTGCGGCCGCTGGGACGGGAAAAGGTCATGCGATGAGTCCGGAAGTCGGGAGGTGGGTCTTGGCGCCAATGCACGGCGGGCAGCAGCCGGCCTGTGTGGGCGGCTAGGGTACCATTCGCGCTTTGACGGTACGGGATTGACGATGATCCGAAGCATGACCGCGTTTGCTGGCGGCGAACGCATCACGCCCTGGGGCACGCTTGGTTGCGAGCTGCGCTCGGTCAACCACCGCTTTCTGGAAGTGGGCGTGCGCCTGCCCGAAGAACTGCGTGCACTGGAGCCGTTGCTGCGCGAGCGCGTGGCAGCCAAGAACAGCCGCGGCAAGCTGGACCTGACGCTGCGCCTGCGCGCGCTGGACAACGCGCAGACGCTGGCAGTCAACGAATCGCTGCTGCACGAGCTGGGTGCACTGGCCACGCGGCTGGACGGGCTGTTTCCCAAGTTGCAGGTGGGCTTTACCGATCTGCTGCAGCTGCCCGGCGTCCTGCAGGTGCAGGACGTGGATGCGCCGGCGCTGCAGGCGCAGGCGCTGGCCTTGCTCGATGAGGTGGTCGACAGTTTTGTGGTTGCGCGCGAGCGCGAAGGCGGCAAGTTGGCCGAGGCGATCAGCGAACGTGTGGACGCGATCGAACGCATCGCCGCCGAGGTGCGCATCTTGATCCCGGTGATTCGCGAGGGGCAGCGCGTCAAGCTGGCTGCGCGCCTGGCCGATCTGCCGCATCCGGTGGACCCGGGTCGCGCCGAGCAGGAACTGGTGCTGTGGTTGCAGAAGCTCGATGTGGACGAGGAGCTGGACCGCCTGTCCAGCCATATTTCCGAAATCCGCCGGGTGCTCAAGCAGCGCGAGCCGGTCGGCCGTCGCCTGGACTTTCTGCTGCAGGAATTCAACCGCGAAGCCAATACGCTGGGCTCCAAGTCGGTGGACAGCCGCACCTCCAATGCCGCGGTGGATCTGAAGGTGCTGATCGACCAGATCCGCGAGCAGGTGCAGAACATCGAATAGCCGGGATTTGGGGATTCGGGATTCGGGATGGGGCAACTGCACGCCCCTGTTATCTGCGGGCTGGGTCCAATCCCGGTAGCATGTCGACCCCGGTGGTACCGGTCCGCAGCCCGTTCGCGAATCCCGACTCCCCAATCACGAATCCCTGACCTATGCGCGGCACCCTCTATATCGTTGCGGCCCCCTCGGGCGCCGGCAAGAGCAGCATCGTCAACGCCACCCTGGCGCGCGACCCGAAGATCGCCTTGTCGATCTCGTTCACTTCGCGCGCGCCGCGGCCGGGCGAGCGGCATGCCGAGCACTACCATTTCGTGTCGGCCGACGAGTTCCAGGGCATGATCGAAGCAGGCGACTTCTTCGAATACGCGCTGGTGCATGGCGACTGGAAGGGCACTGCGCGGCAGTCGGTGGAGCCGCAGCTGGCGGCCGGTCACGACGTACTGCTGGAGATCGATTGGCAGGGCGCGCGCCAGGTACGCCAGAAGGTGCCCGATGCGGTGAGCGTGTTCATCCTGCCACCGTCGCGACAGGCGCTGGACGAGCGCATGCGCAAGCGCGGCCAGGACAGCGAGGACGTGATGGCGCAGCGCCTGGCCGCCGCGCGCGAAGAGATGCTGCACTTCGAGGAATTCGATTACGTCATCATCAACGAGACCTTCGACACCGCGGTCTCGGAGATGTGCGCCATCTTCACCGCCAGCCGGCTACGTCGGCAGGCGCAGCAGCAGCGGCATGCCGGCCTGATCCAGGCGTTGCTGGACTGAGTTGCGGGTGCGCCAGGGCGGGAGCGGCCAGTGGCGATGCCACCGTAGCGACGACGCTGCAGCTGGACATCGGCATTCGGCCGGCACGTCGCCGTGGTTCACAGGCAGGCGGCCGGGCCAGGCGTGCGGGGCCGTTCTGCGCACCAGGGCAGCGATGTGGCTTGATCGGTCCGGTCCAAGTGACTGATTCCAAAGCGAACTGAATGACCGCCGGTTGCCCGCCCAGGCGCGCAGGCGTACACTCCGCCCCCTTTCCCTCATTCGATGCGCGGCCGTTGCTGGTCGCCGGGAGCCCGCATGGCCCGCATTACCGTAGAAGATTGCCTGGAAGTCGTGAACAACCGTTTCGAGCTGGTCATGATGGCCTCCAAGCGCGCCCGTCAGCTCGCCAACGGCGTGCAGCCGTTGATCGAAAACGCAGACGCCAGCGACAAGCCCACCGTGATGGCGCTGCGCGAGATCGCCGCCCGCCGGATCGACAACGCGCTGATCGATGAAGTCGAGAAGGCCGAACGCGAGCGTGCCGAGCGCGAAGCGCTGGAATGGGCCGCCGCCGAAGTGGTGGCCGACGAAGACATGTCCAAGAACGACGACTGATCGTCACCGGCCACCGCGGTGGCCGACGCTGTCCGGACAGCCCGCCTTGTGCGGGCTGTCTGCGTTTTGGGGAAGGCGCGATCCGGGATCACTGCCTTTGGGTGACGCGTCTCCCGCTGTCGCGCGCCGTGCCTGCACCCGGTTTCCGCGCCCGCGCATCGCATGCTCCGCGCGACGGCTGCTCCCGATGGTGTCAGCGCTTTCATCGACGTCGGTACGCCGCGCACGATCGCTACGGGCGCTCAGCGCGCTGCTCCCCGGTCGTGACGTCATCTGGCGGCGCGGTTGCGGCCGCATTCCCTCGGTCCGGCGGGCGGGTCGCCATGCCTTCGCCAACCGCTGCACGCGCTCGCTGATCGCGCGTGGCGCGCTTTTGTAGTTGACTGCCCACACCTGCGTGCTTTCCCGGCGCGGCTGCCGTTCCAATGCTTTTGACCAGTACTGCAGTGGCTCTCGCGACACCATTCGCCGCTGGACAGCAGGCGCTCGCGCGCAGCAGGCGTCAGCAGTCGTGGTCGGCCAGTACCTTCGCCATCTCGCGCCGCAACTGCCGGTCCAGCGCCTGCATGGCCTGGTACCCGCGCCGCTTTGCGGCATGCAAGCGTGCAATGTCGTCCGGCGTCGCTGCGGTGCTCGCGCCCAGGCCGCTCATCGCCGACATCGCTGCCGGCAGATCGGCAAAACCGCCGCTGGCCACGGCGGCCAGCATCGCGCTGCCCAACAGCACCGGTTCGACGGTGGCCGCGACCTGTACCGGTACGCCGCAGGCATCGGCCATCAGCTGGCGGACCAGGCGGCTGTGGCTGGCGCCGCCACTCATGATCACGCTGTCGAACGTCACTGCCTGCGCGCGCAGCGCATCGATGATGTCGGCCAGCCCGTAGCCCAGGCCGCAGACGCCCGCCACGTACAGTGCTTCCAGGCCTTGCAGGTCGTGGTCGATGGTCAGCCCGGCGATCATCGCACGGGCGTTGGGGTCGGCATCGGGCGAGCGGTTGCCCAGATAATCCGGCAGCACGTGCAGCCCGCGCGCCAGCACGGCGGCCTGGGATGCAGTGCCAACGCGCGCCAGCACGCGCTCTTCCAGCCATTGCAGCACATCGCGGCCTGCGGCGGTCGCCTGTGCGTTGGCGTCGGCATAGCCAGGATGCGAGCGCACCAGGGTGTCGATTGCGACGCCGGCGGCGGATTGGCCGCCCTCGTTGAGCCACAGCCCCGGGATCAGTGCGGAGCCGTAAGGCCCCCACACGCCGGGCGTGAAGCACGGCGCCTGCGTGCTGGCCAGCACGCAGGCCGAGGTGCCGAAGATATAGGCCAACCGCGCGGTGAGCGGCATCGGCTGACCATCTGCGGACGGGCTGGCGAGCGTGCCTATGGCACCGGCGTGGGCATCGATCAGCGCCGCGCCCACCGCAGTGCCCGCACGCAGGCCCAATTCGTCGGCAGCGCGTGCTGTCAGCCCCTGGCCCAGTGCCGTGCCCGGCGGCACCACGCTGCTGCCGATCCGCGCGGCCGCATCCTCCAGCAGCTCGGCCAGGCCGATGCGTTCGAAGTAACGTCGGCTCCAGCCTCCTTCGTGCTGCACATAGGTCCACTTGCAGGTCACCGTGCACAGCGAACGCGCGGTGCTGCCGGTGGCGCGCCAGCTCAGCCAGTCGGCCAGGTCGAAGAAGTGCGCCGCGCGCGCGTAGCTGTCCGGCAGGTGCTGCTTGAGCCACAGCAGCTTGGGAGTCTGCATCTCCGGCGAAATCTGCCCGCCCACGTAGCGCAGCACCGGCTCGTCGGTGGCGTTGATGGACGCGGCCTGGGCGATGGCGCGGTGGTCCATCCACACGATCACGTCGCGCTCGGCCTGGCCGCTGGGACTGATGCATACCGGCCCGCCGTCGGCGGCTGCCGCCACCAGCGAGCAGGTGGCGTCGAAGCCGATGCCGGCCACCCGCGCGGCGTCCACGCCGGCCTGCGCCAGCGCGCCGCGGATCGCCTGCACGCAGGCCTGCCAGATGTCTGCCGAGGATTGCTCGACCATCTCGCCGGGCAGGTACCAGGTCTGGATGGCGTGGCGCGCGGTGCCGAGCAATTGGCCGCGCGCGTCGAACAGCCCGGCGCGGGCGCTGCCGGTGCCCACGTCCACGCCGATGTAGATCGCCTCGTTGGTCGGTTGCATGATTTACCAGCAGGTATAGCCGCCGTCGGCCAGCACGATACTGCCGGTCATCAGGCTGGCGGCAGGGGAGGCCAGGAACAGCGCTACCGAAGCGATTTCTTCCACTTCGCCCAGCCGCCCCATCGGCGTGCCGCCGATCCAGGCGTCGTACATCGCCGGGTCTTCCTTGACGAAGGCATTGAGTGGCGTGGCGATGTAGGTCGGCGCGACTGCGTTGACCCGCACACCGCGCGCGCCCCATTCGGCGGCCAGCGATTTGGTCAGGTGGTGCACCGCCGCCTTGGAGGCGTTGTAGTAGGCCTGCGCCTGCGGTTTGTTGACGATGAAGCCGGACATTGAACCGACATTGACGATCACGCCATCGCCGCTGTCCAGCATGTGCCTGCCGAACGCGCGGCAGCACCAGAACGTGCCGTTGAGGTTGACGTCGATGACGTTGAGCCAGTGCTCGTCGGTGACCGTTTCGGCCGGGGTCTGGCTACGGGCGATGCCGGCGTTGTTGACCAGGATGTCGACCTTGCCGAACTGCGCGTTCAATGCATCGGCCACGCTGGTGACGCGCGCCGAATCGGTGACGTCCATCTGCACGACCTGCGCATCCAGGCCCTTGCTGCGCAGCGTGGCCAGGCCTTGCTCGGCAACGTCGCCATCGTGATCGGCAATGACCACCTTGGCACCGGCTTCGGCCAGCGCTTGGCAAATCGCCAGGCCGATCGCGCGGCCGCCGCCGGTGACGACCGCCACGCGGCCGTCGAGTTTGAACTTGTCCAGATACATCGGCATATCTCCTGCTGGTCTTGATCGTGGGGGAGTGGCGAAAACGGGGAGGAACAACGCGGGAAGTGGCGCGCTCAGCGCATGGCCTGTTGCTGCGCGTCGAAGCGATGCAGGTGCTCCGGGTCCGGGATCAGGGTCACCGTCTCGCCGATGTGCACGCGCAGATCGCCGGTGCAGCGCGCATCGACCGTACCCACGTCCGGAATGTCCACATAGACGAAGGTGTCGCTGCCCAGATGCTCGGCCTGGATCACGCGGCCCTGCCAGGCGTCGCCGCCGCCGGCGGCCACGCTGCCGCGCTGCACGCGGATATGTTCCGGGCGAACGCCAAGTGTCACTGCGTGGTGGCGCGCGGCCACCTCGCCCTGCAGCAGATTCATGCGCGGCGAGCCGATGAAACCGGCCACGAACACGTTGGCAGGGCGCTCGTACAACTCAAGCGGCGTGCCCACCTGTTCGATACGTCCGGCCTGCAGCACCACGATCTCGTCGGCCATGGTCATCGCTTCGACCTGGTCGTGGGTGACATACACCGCGGTGGTCTTGAGCTGCTTCTGCAGGCGGGTGACTTCCAGGCGCATCTGCACGCGCAGGGCGGCGTCCAGATTGGACAGCGGCTCGTCGAACAGGAATCCCTTGGGCTCGCGCACGATGGCGCGGCCGATCGCAACGCGCTGGCGCTGGCCGCCGGACAACTGCCCAGGCTTGCGGTCGAGGTAATCGGTGAGGTTGAGCACCGTGGCGGCCTGCGCCACGCGCCGCTCGATCTCGGCGCTGGGCACGCGCGCCATCTTCAGGCCGAAGGCGATGTTCTTGCGCACGCTCATGTGCGGATACAGCGCATACGACTGGAACACCATCGACAAGCCACGCCGGGCCGGCGCCAGGTCGGTGACGTCCTGGCCGTCGATGAGGATGCGCCCGCCGCTGACGTCTTCCAGTCCGGCGATCAAGCGCAATAACGTGGTCTTGCCGCAGCCGGACGGACCGACGAAGACCACGAACTTGCCATCGTCGATCTCCAGGTCCGCACCGTGGATGACCTGTGTGTCGTCGAAGGATTTGCTGACACCTTGCAGCGTGATGCGTCCCATGAACCACCTATCAAAGTTGAGTGAGCTACTTCACCGCGCCGAAGGTGAGCCCGCGCACGAGCTGCTTCTGGCAGAACCAGCCCAGTACCAGGATCGGCGCGATGGCCATCGTCGAGGCGGCCGACAACTTGGCCCAGAACAGGCCCTCCGGGCTGGAATACGAGGCGATGAACGCGGTCAACGGCGAGGCCTGCGACGAGGACAGGTTCAACGACCAGAACGCCTCGTTCCAGGCCAGGATCACGTTGAGCAGCAGCGAAGACGCGATGCCGGGTACGGCCATCGGCGCCAGGATGTAGAGGATCTCCTTGCCGATGGTGGCGCCATCCATGCGCGCCGCTTCCAGGATGTCCCTGGGGATGTCCTTGAAGTAGTTGAACAGCATCCAGACCATGATCGGCAGGTTGCTCAGGCACAGCACGATGATCAGGCCCAGCTGCGTATCCAGCAGCCCGGAATCGCGGTAGAGCAGATAGATCGGCACCAGTACGCCCACCGGCGGCAGCATCTTGGTGGACAACATCCACAACAGGATGCCGCGCGTGCGCCTGGTGGGCGAGAATGCCATCGACCACGCGGCAGGGATGGCGATGGCCAGCGCGATCAGGGTCGAGCCCAGCGACACCGCCACCGAGTTCCAGGCATGCGCGAAGTAGTCGCTGCGTCCCTGCACGGCGACATAGTTTTCCAGTGTCCAGTGGAAGAACACGAAGCTGGGCGGGCTGGAAAACGCATCGACCTCGGTCTTGAAGCTGGTCAGCAGCATCCACAGGATGGGGAAGAAGATCACGCCGCCGACCACCCACGCGGCGACCGTGGTGAGCAGTATCTGCAGCGCGGGAGTGCGACGTGCCATCTCAGGTCTCCAGGTTCTTGCCGACGATGCGCACCAGGAAGATGGCCGCGATATTGGCCAGCACCACGGCGATCAATCCGCCTGCCGACGCGGCGCCCACGTCGTACTGCAGCAGTGCCTGCGAATAGATCAGGTAGGCCAGATTGGTGGTCTGCAGGCCGGGCCCGCCGCCGGTGGTGACGTAGATCTCCACGAACACGGTGAGCAGAAAGATGGTTTCGATCAGCACCACGATGGTCAGCGGGCGCGCCAGATGGGGCAGGGTCAGATGGAAGAAGCGGTCCAATGCGCCGGCACCATCCATCAGTGCGGCTTCCTGCTGTTCTTCGTCCAATGACTGCAACGCGGTCAGCAGGATCAGCACCGCAAACGGCAACCATTGCCAGGCCACGATGACGATGATGGAGAACATCGGGTACTGGGTGAACCAGTCGATCGGGGTCAGTCCGACACTTTGCCAAAGCCACGCCAGCAGACCGGAAACCGGATGCATCAACAGGTTTTTCCAGATCAGCGCGCTCACCGTCGGCATCACGAAGAACGGCGCGATCAGCATCAGGCGCACGATGCGGCGGCCCACGAATACCTGGTCCAGCAGCAGCGCGATCAGCACGCCGAACACCGCAGTGATCGCCAGCACCGACCCGACCAGCAACA
Organism: Xanthomonas sp. 10-10; assembly: GCF_040182365.1. NCBI lineage: Bacteria > Pseudomonadati > Pseudomonadota > Gammaproteobacteria > Lysobacterales > Lysobacteraceae > Xanthomonas > Xanthomonas sp. 10-10. Next base: position 3,997,587 of record NZ_CP144460.1, on the reverse strand, counting down.
GGGTATTGCCCAGCGAGGACGCAAACGCCGGGTTGCCCAGGAAGTAGCGGTAGTTGCCCAGGCCGACGAAGGTCTTTTCCGGCGTGAGCAGGTTGTAGTTCAACGTGGAAAACCACACCGTCATCGCCAGCGGCACGATCATCCAGGCCAGCAGCAGCACGATCGACGGCGCGATCAGGAACCGTGCGAGTTTTTGTGTTTGATGCGTGGCCATCGGCAAGGTCCAGGGTGAAGGCAGGCAGCGCGCCTGCGATGCATGGCAGCGGCCGATGCGTCGATGCAAGGGTTGGCGTCGAACGCACGGCCGGGTCGGGGGTCAGAAGTTCAGGCTGACCTGCAGGCCGAAGATGGTGGCGTTGTCGCCATCCAGTCCGCCCGGATGACGGATGTACTGCACGCTGGGCATCACTTCGATCCCGCGGCTGACAGCAATGTTGTAGTTGAGCTCGATGGGATATTCGTAGCGCTGTACGCCGATGGGCGCCGCGCCCGCGGGCAGGCGCTGGTTGTAGCGGGTTTGCGCCGCACGCAATGAATCGCTGAGCGCATTGCGGCCGATGGCCACGCCGACGCGGTCGTTGGGGCGCGCAGCGGACAGTCCTTTCCAGAATCCGCCGATGGCCAGCACCTGACCCACCGTGCTGACCTCGTCGTCGGCGTCGATGATGCTTGCGAACAGCCGCAAGCCGCCGCCGGCGCCATTGCTGGTGACCTGTTGTTCAACGTTGGCGTAGAACGCGCGATCGGTGTCTTGCAATGCGGCCGGATCGGTGCCGAGGCTGGTCGGCACGCCCGAGCGGGTGTAGACGCGCGGTTGATCGTTGCTGTTGCGGGTTGCGCCGATGCGGTAGTCGCCATCGATCCCGTTGCCGTAGTCGGGCTTGTACTCCACTTCGGCCACCAGCAGGGTGCCGTGGTCGTCGCCGGAGGTGCCGAGCCTGAGGCCTTGGTCGGTGGATCGGTTCTGCGGGTTGGCATCGTAGCCGCCCACCCGGAAAAACCAGCGTTTGTCCGGGCTGAACGTGACCACGCCGCCCCAGGCACTGAGCGGATCGCCATACCAGTTGTTGCTGATGTAGTTGGAGGAGCCGCCGCTGCAGAAGGTCAGGTGCTGGTAGTTGCAGTTCAGCGCGAAGAAATCGGCGCTGGGATACAGGCGGCCGCCCTTCAGCGTCAGCCTGTCCTCGAACAGGCGCTGGGTCAGCGAGAACTGGGTCAAGCGTGTGACATCGCCGCGTCCAAAGATCTGCTGCGACTGCAGGAGCGTGGGGATGCCTGCGGTGTTATTGATCAACTCGCCATTGCGATTGGTGATCTCCAGTTTGAAATCGGCGCCGGACCAGCCCCACAGCCGTTCCAGGTCGAAGTAGCCGCCCAGGAAGAATTGATCGGCATAGGCAGTGCGCTCGCGCAGCCCGCCGGAGGTGTTGTGTGCGGTCTGGCTGAAGTGCGCCAGCTTGAACTGGATGCCGTCATCGGCCAGCCGGCTGCGCAAGCCGCCCCAGTCGCCGCCGATATGCTTGTCCGGATCGAATGCCTGGGCGCTGGCCTGTGTGCAGGCCATACCGGCGAGCAGCATCGTCAGCGCAGGTGTGGTGTGCCTGATCTTCATCGATTGCCTCGTGGGAAGGTGCGGCGCCGTGACGCCGGAGCATGTCTGTGGCCAGGGGCGGGCCGGGCAGGGAGTCCGGCCCATCGCAGCTGCTCAGCGCTTGGGGTAGCCGGCTCGCTGCATTTCGCGCTCGGTGGCGGCCTGCGCGTTCTTCAACGCGTCATCCACGCTGATCGAGCCGGTGAGCGCTGCGGAAAACTGCTGGCCCACGGTGGTGCCGATCGACTGGAACTCGGGGATGGCCGCGTACTGCACGCCGACATAAGGCACCGGCTTGACCGTGGGGTGATGCGTGTCGGCGCCCTGGATGGCAGCCAGGGTCTGCTTGGCGAACGGGGCGGCCTTGAGGTACTCGGTCGTGGCGTACAGCGACTGGCGCGTTCCCGGCGGAACATTGCCCCAGCCTTCCTTGCCGGCCACCAGCTCGGTGTAATGCTTGCTGGTGGCCCAGGCGATGAATGCCTGCGCCTTGTCGGCCTTTTTCGAGCTGGCGGGGATGGCCAGGTTCCAGGCCCACAGCCAGCCGGTGGTCTTGCCCTTGCCCGCATCCGGCGCCGCGGCAAAACCGACCTTGTCCGAGACCTTGGACTCGCTGGGATTGCTGATGAACGATGCGGCCACCGTGGCATCGACCCACATCGCGCACTTGCCTGCGGTGAACAGTGCAAGGTTCTCGTTGAAGCCGTTGGAGGCGGCACCTGGCGGACCGGCCTGTTTCATGACATCCACATAGGTCTGCAGTGCGGCCTTCCATTCCGGCTGGTCGAACTGCGGTTTCCATTGTTCGTCGAACCAGCGCGCGCCGAAGGCATTGCCCATCGCGCCGATCAAGGCCATGTTCTCGCCCCAGCCGGCCTTGCCGCGCAGGCAGATGCCGTAGATGCCGGCCTGCTTGTCGGTCATCTTGCGGGCGGCGTCGGCCACGAAGCTCCACGACGGCTGCGCCGGCATGCTCAGGCCGGCCTTTTGCAGCAGGTCGGTGCGGTACATCAGCATCGAGCCTTCTGCGTAGAACGGCGCGGCATACAGCTGCCCCTCGTGACTGACCGCGTCGCGGATCTGCGGGATCAGATCGTCCACCTGATAGTCCGCATCGAAGGTCAGCGGCTTGAGCCAGCCGCGCTCGGCCCAGATCGGTACCTCGTAGGTGCCGATGGTCAGCACATCGAACTGGCCACCCTTGGTGGCGATATCGGTGGTGACGCGCTGGCGCAGCACATTCTCTTCCAGCGTGACCCACTCGAGCTTGATCTGCGGATGGCTGGCGGTGAACTCCGAGGTGAGCTTCTGCATGCGGATCATGTCGCCGTTGTTGACCGTGGCGATCACCAGGGTGTCTGGCTTGGACGCGGCGCCGCTGTCGTGCGCGCCGCCGCCGCATGCTGCCAGTGTGGCGCTCAGTGCCGCGCAGATCAGGGTATTGATCGAAGTGTTCATACCGATGCCTCAGCTTGAGGTTGGTTGAGCAAATGCCCGTGTGATGCGCATATGCCCACGGCCTTGCCGCGCTGTAAAGCACTTTCGATCTTGCAGCGCAGCATCGCGGCGCACGCCAACGCGCCCGCGCATGCCGGGAAATTTCAGCAATGAACTGCCGTCCAGCCCGCCGCGATTGCGCCGCTCAGCTGCCGAGCAAGGCCTTGGCGGTGTGCTCGTCGGTGATCAGGCCGTTGAGGATGCGGCCCTTCAGCGCGGCCTTGATCGGGCCTACCTTGGCGTTGCCCACGGCCACGCCGATCGACAGGCTGATCGCCGGCACCGGATGCGGCACGCTGGTCAAGCGCAGGTTGGTGCCTGCATCGATGATGTCGCCGGCTGCGGTGAGCGCCCAGCCGATCACCTCGCCCACTGCGCCCAGCCGGATCAGGTCCAGCAGTTCGGTGCGGCTGATGAAGCCATCCACATGCAGGGGCGCGGTCTGATCGAGCTGGCCGACACCGACCAGGCGCAGATCGGCCTTTGCCGCGATCGCGCGGACCCTGCGTACCGCCTCGATGCCCAGCAGCGTTTCGCGTTCTTCCTGCGAGGAAAGAAACACCGGCAGCGGCATCGGGTAGTGCTGCGCGCCGGTCAGGTCGGCCAGGCGGGCCACTGCATCGAACGGGCTGGCCGAGCCGTCCGGGGAAATGTTGCCGACCAGCGAAACCAGCTGATGATTGCGCGTCTGCATCGCCGGAATGCGCTCCACTGCCGCGCGCATGGCACGCCCGGTGCCGATGCCGATGATGCTGGGGGTGTCGCTGCGCAGGGTGGATTCCAGCAGCGCCGCGGCACGTTCGGCGACACCGGTGACCAGGTGCGGGTCGGCCGGGTCGGTGGGCGCGACCTCGCAGTAGCGCATGCCGAAACGGTCCTGCAGCTGCGCGGCCAGATCCATGCAGGCGGCGATCGGATGCTCCAGCCGGAAGGTGATCAACCGCTGGCTCAGGCACAACGACACCAGACGCTGCGCTGTTGCGCGCGAGACCTTGAGCTTGCGTGCGATCTCGTCCTGGGTGTTGCCGGCGATGTAGTACAGCCAGCCCGCCCTGGCTGCGGCATCGAGTCGGCTGGTGTCGTTGTCGGGGGTGGCCATCGTCACATCTGTCTGCGTGGAAGTCTCAGCCTAACGTAGTGCCCAGGCGCTGGGTGCCGATGGCACCCAGTGCTGTGGCGACGGCGGGCATGTCCGCGAACACCTGCGATGCGCCTGCGGCCGCGAGCGACGCGGCGGCGGCCGCCGTTGCGCGGTGATGGCCGCCGCCGGTGAATCCCCAGACCTGCATCCCGGCCGCGCATGCGGCCAGCACGCCGCTGGGGCTGTCTTCGATCACCAGGCAGGACACGGCCGACACGTGCATGCGTGCGGCGGCGAGCAGGAACAGATCCGGCGCAGGCTTGCCGCGGGCGACCAGCTCGGCGGTGTAGATGTGCGCGCCGAAACGACCGGCCAGGCCAGTGACCTGCAGGCACAGACGCACCCGTTCCAGATGGCTGGACGAGGCAACGCACCGCGGTGTCTGCAGTGCGTCAAGCAGCATGGCCACGCCCGCCATCGGCTGCAGTTCGCTGGCAAAGCGCGCCAGCAACGCGGCGGTGAGGTCGCGCTCGAAGGTATCCGGCAGCGTCCGCCCCAGCGTCTGCACATGCGCGCGCACGCTGCCCAGGCTGCGCCCGAGGAAGTGCTGCTGAACCCCGTCGATGTCGATGTCCACGCCGTGGTACTGCAGTGCCTGGGCCAGGACCGCGCAGGCCAACGGCTCGCTGTCGACCAGCACGCCGTCGCAGTCGAAGATCAGCAGGTCGGGGGGAGCGAGCATGGGTGGGGTCCCTGGAGTGGCGCAGCCCGAGTGTAGCAGCCGGGTAAATGTCGCTTGGCTGGGCAAAGTTGCAGGTTGAGCGTCCAGGGCCGCTGCGGCTGGCGCGGGGCGCCGGTGCAGCGGCCCATCGCAGGCGGCCGGCCTGTCCGCAGTGCATGCCGCGTTGCCGCAAACCGGCCACTGGCATAGTCTTCGCGCATGAACCCAGGCCCCACTGCCCAGGCGACCGTGGCGACGTCCCCGTCTTCCGACCCGGCCATCCCCGACTACGTCCTGCACCTCGAGCGCGCTGCCAGTTACCTTCCCAAGGAGCAGCTGCCGATCCTGCGCCGTGCCTGGGAAGTCGGTGCCACCGCGCATGCCGGCCAGACCCGCAAGTCGGGCGAGCCCTATATCACCCATCCGGTGGCCGTGGCCGGCGTGCTCGCCGAGCTGGGCCTGGACATGGAATCGCTGATCGCCGCGATCCTGCACGACACCATCGAAGACACGCCGCTGACGCGCGAAGAGCTGGCGTCCGAATTCGGCGAAGCGGTGGCCGAGCTGGTCGATGGCGTCACCAAGCTGGACAAGCTCAAGTTCCGCGACCGCCAGGAAGCGGCGGCCGAAAGCTTCCGCAAGATGCTGCTGGCGATGTCGCGCGACCTGCGCGTGATCATGATCAAGCTGGCCGACCGCCTGCACAACATGCGCACGCTCGGCGCGCAGAGTACCGAGGCGCGCGGCCGCATCGCGCGCGAAACCCTGGAGATCTACGCACCCATCGCCCAGCGCCTGGGCATGAGCCTGATCAAGTCCGAGCTGCAGAACCTGGGCTTCCGCGCGCTGTATCCGTGGCGTCACGCCATCATCGAAAAACATATCCGTAGCCAGCCGGTGGTGCGGCGCGAATCGATGGCGCAGGTGGAAGTGCAGCTGTCGCAACGACTGGCCAAGGAGGGGCTGGAGCATCGCCTGGTCAGCCGCATCAAGACTCCCTGGAGCATCTATTCCAAGATGCACGAAGAGAACAAGTCCTTCGACCAGGTGATGGACGTGTTCGGCTTCCGGCTGGTGGTGCGCACGGTGGCCGATTGCTATCACGCCCTCGGCGCGGTGCATGCCACCTTCAAGCCGCTGGACGGGCGCTTCCGCGATTTCATTGCCATTCCCAAGGCCAACGGCTACCAGTCGTTGCACACGGTGTTGTTCGGCCCTTACGGCTCGCCGATCGAAGTGCAGATCCGCACCGAGGAGATGGACCTGATCGCCGAACGCGGCGTGGCCGCGCATTGGACCTACAAGGTGGGCTCTGCCTCGCCCAACAGTGCGCAGAGCCGCGCGCACGACTGGATCGTGGAGCTGATCGACTCGCAACGAGCCGCCGGCTCGTCGCTGGAATTCCTGGACAACGTCAAGGTGGATCTGTTCCCGGACGAGGTCTACCTGTTCACGCCCAAGGGCAAGATCCTGGCGTTGCCGCGCAACTCCACCGCGCTGGATTTCGCCTACGCGGTGCACACCGATGTGGGCAACCGCGCGGTGGCCTCGCGGGTGGACAAGAAACTTGTGCCCTTGCGCACCAAGCTGGTCAGCGGGCAGGCGGTGGAAATCATCACCGCACGCTCGGCCACGCCCAAGCCGCAGTGGCTGGAGTTCGTGGTCAGCAGCAAGGCGCGCACCGCGATCCGCCACCAGCTCAAGCAGCTCGAACACGAAGATGCCGTGCAACTTGGTCATCGCATGCTCGACCGCGCGCTGGAGGCGATGGACAGCTCGCTGGAGCGCCTGCCCAAGGGTCGGCTGGATGCCTTCCTCAACGAACACCGTTATCCGCGGCTGGAAGCGCTGCTGGCCGATGTGGCGCTGGGCAACTGGATGCCCACCCAGGCCGCACAGGCCTTGATGGCGTATGCGGAATTGCGCGGCGGCGGGCATTCCAAGCACTCGCACGAAAAGATCCTGATCGACGGCAGCGAGCGTGGCGTGATCAGCTTCGCCAACTGTTGTCAGCCGATTCCCGGCGACGAAATCATGGGCTACCACACCGCCGGCAAGGGCATCGTGGTGCACCGTCTGGATTGCCCCAACCTGGCCGAGCTGCGCAAATCGCCCGAGCGCTGGGTGCCGATCGATTGGGACTCCAACGTCACCGGCGACTACGACACCGCGCTGGTGGTGGAAGTGGAAAACCGCACCGGCGTGCTGGCGCAGTTGGCCGCGGCGATCGCGCAGAGCAAATCCAATATCGAACGTGTGGATTACCTGGACCGCGACTTCAATGCGGCAGTGCTGCGCTTCAACATCCAGGTGCGCGACCGCCGCCACCTGGCCGAAGTGATGCGCCGGCTGCGGCGCCTGCATGTGGTGCAGAGCGTGGGGCGTCAATAGGTCGCAGCGGGACTTTGCCATGCGCCCCAGCAGGCCGGTTGATCGGCTTGTGCGACGGCGCGTGCCACGAAAATGCAGTGCATTGATCGATTTGGTGTAGTGCTTTGCAGTGCGAACGAAGCGGCCAGTGTTGCGCACTGCGTCGATCGTGAGTTGCGCTGCAAGCGCCACGTGAGCGCGGCTTGCTCACGACGTCAGGAACTGCGCGCCCCTTGCGGGTGATCGCAACCAATATGTCAGCGCTCGACGTGGCATGCACCGCGCTCACATCGGGGCGCAGTCTCGGTTGGACGTCCAAGGCATGCACCGCACCCGCTTTCAGGACACCCCGGCGCGCACGCGAGTCGGCCAAGGTCGACGCAGAATCTCGCTGAGCGGCGCATCATTGCGTGACGGTGACGGTGGGCGCTCCTGCTTGAACAACGCGCTAGCGGACCTCAGGCGATCAAACGGCGCAGTGCAGGGTTGTCGTTGTCCTGCTTCCATACCAGATGCAATTCCACCGGCGTGGCCGGCGCCTCATCGCGCAGCGGCAGGTACACGATGCCGGCGTAACGCAGGCCGCTGGCGCCTTCGGGTACCAGCGCCATGCCCATGCCGCCGCGTACCAGCGCCAGCACCGAATGAATCTGGCTGACGTACTGCACCGAGCGCGGCGCGATGCCGCGCACACCGAACAACTGCGCCAGCAGATCGTAGAAATAACGCGCCTCGTCCGGTGCGTAATTGACCAGCGGCTGGCCGTGGAAATCCTGCAGACGCAGGCTGTCGCGGTGCGCCAGCGGCGAGTCTTCCGGCAACGCGGCGATCAGCGGTTCGCGTGCCACGCAGCGGCTGTGCAGGCCCTGGCGCTGGATCGGCGGGCGCAGCAGGCCGATATCCAGCCGGCCTGCATCCAGCGCGTCCAGTTGCGCCAGGCTGACCATTTCCTTCAGCTGCAGGTCCACATCCGGTGCCTGCCTGCGCCAGCGCGCGATGGCCTCGGGCAGGAAGCGGTAACTGGCACCGGCGGTGAACCCCACCGACACGCTGCCGGCATCGCCGGTGCCGATGCGGCGCGCGCGCAGGCCGGCGTTCTCGGCCATGCGCAGGATCGCGCGCGCTTCGGCCAGCAAGCTGCGCCCGGCCTGGGTCAGCCGCACATGCCGGCTGTTGCGCTCCAGCAGCGCGGTGCCGACGCTGTGCTCCAGCAGCTGGATCTGCCGGCTGAGCGGCGGCTGGGTCATGTTCAGGCGCTCGGCGGCGCGACGGAAGTGCAGTTCGTCGGCGACGGCGACAAAGCAACGCAGTTGCTGCAGATCGAACATGGGGGCGGGCCTCGCATGGCAAAACACATGAATTGGATGCTGCACCCGCAACATCCCGCCGCCGCCAGCGCGAATGAATAGGCGGTGCCAAGTCAGGAGCCCGGCTGACGGGCGCAACCGGCCATAATTACGCAGCGTCGAAAAAGCGTTGCAAAGCAGCCATTTGCGGCGCACTACGTCGATTGATGATGCGATTGATTCAACTTGTGAATCAAACAATACGTCTTTTGGTTTGGACCGGCAACGATCTGCGTTTCTAGGATCAACCGCATCCCCCCGCCCAGGAGCGTTTGTCCGATGAGCAGCAGATACACCCCGTCCGAAATGGCCCAGGCGCTTGGCGCCGGGTTGCTGTCGTTTCCGGTGACCCATTTCGATGCCGACCTGGCCTTTGACGAATCCGCCTACCGCAGCAATCTGGACTGGCTGTCCTCGCACCCGGCCGCCGGGCTGTTTGCCGCCGGCGGCACCGGCGAGCTGTTTTCGCTGACCTTGGACGAAGTGAACCGCGCCGTTCGCGCGGCGGTGACCCAGACCGCCGGCCGCATGCCGGTCATCGCACCGGCCGGCTATGGCACCGCGATCGCCATGGAGATGGCGCAGGCCGCCGAGCGCAACGACGCCGACGGCATCCTGCTGTTTCCGCCGTACCTCACCGAGTGCGATGCCGATGGTGTGGCCGATCATGTCGAGCGCGTCTGCAAGGCGACCAGGCTGGGCGTGATCGTCTACGGCCGCGCCAACGCCAAGCTCGACGATGTGACCCTGGCGCGTGTCGCCGAGCGTTGCCCCAACCTGGTGGGCTACAAGGACGGCATCGGCGATGTGGATCGCATGACCCGCATCTACGCACGCCTGGGCGACCGATTGCTCTACGTGGGCGGACTGCCCACCGCCGAAACCTTCGCGCTGCCGTATCTGGAAATGGGCGTGACCACGTATTCGTCGGCCATCTTCAATTTCCTGCCCGAGTGGGCGTTGGCGTTCTATGCGGCGGTGCGCGCGCGCGACCACGCCAGCATCTACCGCGAGCTCAACGACTTCGTGTTGCCGTACACCGTGCTGCGCAATCGCCGCGCCGGTTATGCGGTGTCGATCGTCAAGGCCGGCATGCGCGCGGTCGGCCGCCCGGCCGGTCCGGTCCGCACGCCGCTGGCCGACCTCAGCGAGGACGAATTCGCCCAGCTCAAACACCTGATCGGAGGACGTCGCTGATGCACACCATCCAGGGCCAATCGCTGATCGGGCAGCGCGACGTGCGCGGCGCCGGGGCGGAATTTCATGCGGTGGATGCGGCCAGCGGCGCGGCATTGCAGCCGGCATTCGGCTCGGTGAGCGCACAGGATCTGGAACAGGCCTGCGCGTTGGCGCAGGCGGCGTTCGATCGTTACCGCGAAACGACGCTGGACGCGCGCGCAGTCTTCCTGGAAACCATCGCCGAGCAGATCCTGGCACTGGGCGATGCCTTGATCGAACGCGCCATGCACGAAAGCGGCCTGCCGCGCCCGCGCCTGGAAGGCGAGCGGGGACGCACGGTGGGGCAGCTGCGCCTGTTCGCCAACGTGGTGCGCGAAGGAAGCTGGCTGCAGGCGCGCATCGACCCGGCGCTGCCGCAACGCACGCCCTTGCCGCGCGCGGATCTGCGTCAGCGGCATATCGCGCTGGGGCCGGTGGCGGTGTTCGGTGCCAGTAATTTCCCGCTGGCATTCTCGGTGGCCGGTGGCGATACCGCCTCGGCACTGGCGGCCGGCTGCCCGGTGGTGGTCAAGGCGCACGGCGCGCATCCGGGCACTTCGGAATTGGTGGGCCGTGCGATCCAGGCCGCGGTGGCGCAATGCGGCCTGCCCGAGGGCGTGTTCTCGCTGCTGTTCGATGCCGGCATCGAGATCGGCGCGCAACTGGTGGCCGACGCACGCATCAAGGCGGTGGGTTTCACCGGCTCGCGTGCCGGCGGCATGGCGCTGGTCAAGATTGCCGCCGCACGCCGCGAACCGATTCCGGTGTATGCGGAGATGAGCGCGATCAATCCGGTGTATCTGTTGCCGCAAGCGCTGCAGGCACGCGCGTCCGACCTGGGCAAGGCGTTCGTCGGCTCGCTCACCCTGGGCAGCGGGCAGTTCTGCACCAATCCCGGCTTGCTGCTGGCGATCGATTCGCCGGCGCTGGATGCGTTTGTCGCCTCCGCAACGCAAACGCTGCAGGCGGTGTCGCCGGCAGCGATGCTCACCGCAGGCATTGGCCAGGCCTACGCGCAAGGCGTGCAGCGTCTGGCCGCGCATCCGCAGGTCAGCACGCTGGCACGCGGCGGCGCGGCGGAAGCCGGGCGCTGCCCGGCGGCGTTGTTCGGCACCGACGCCGATGCATTCCTGGCCGATGAAGCGCTGCAGGCCGAAGTCTTCGGCGCCTCGTCGCTGCTGGTGCGTTGCAGGGACATCGAACAGCTGCGCGCGCTGAGCGAGCACCTGGAAGGCCAGCTCACCGCCACCTTGCACATGGAGGCCGGCGATACCGAACTGGCCGCCGCATTGCTGCCGGTGCTGGAGCGCAAGGCCGGGCGCATCCTGGTCAACGACTGGCCCACCGGCGTGGAAGTCTGCCACGCGATGGTGCACGGCGGCCCGTTCCCGGCCACCTCCGACAGCCGCAGCACCTCGGTCGGCACGCTGGCGATCGATCGCTTCCTGCGCCCGGTCTGCTATCAGGATCTGCCGCCGGCGCTGTTGCCTGCCACCGTCGCGCACGACAACCCGCTCGGGCTGTGGCGACGCGTGGATGGCGTGCTGGGACACGACTGACAGCTGCCGCGGCAACGATGCCTGAGGCGTGCCGGAGGAGGGTCCGGTACGCCATCTGCAGGCGCAACGTGGAGTACCGAAGCGCAGTGCGCTTCCATCGTCATAGGTGAGGAACGATGATGGCTATCGATTCAAAAACAGTCGCTTCAACGACGGTTCCGCGCAGGCGCTACCTGATCTTGCTGATGCTGTTCGTGGTGACCACGATCAACTATGCCGATCGCGCCACCTTGTCCATCGCCGGCTCCGCGGTCCAGGATGCGCTGGGCATCGACGCGCTGCAGATGGGCTTCATCTTTTCTGCGTTCGGGTGGGCCTATGTGGCCGGGCAGATTCCCGGTGGCTGGTTGCTCGATCGCTTCGGCTCGCGGCGCGTGTACGGCCTGTCGCTGCTGATCTGGTCGTTGTTCACCGCCCTGCAGGGCTTTATCGACTGGGTGCCGGTGACCTGGGCGGTCACCACGCTGTTCGTGCTGCGCTTTCTGGTCGGCATTGCCGAAGCGCCGTCGTTTCCGGGCAATAGCCGCATCGTGGCGGCCTGGTTTCCCACCGCCGAGCGTGGCCTGGCTGCGTCGATCTTCAATTCCGCGCAGTATTTCGCCACGGTGGCGTTTGCGCCGCTGATGGGCTGGCTGGTGCATGCCTGGGGCTGGGAGCATGTGTTTCTGGTGATGGGCGGCGTGGGCGTGCTGCTGGCGCTGCTGTGGCGCAAGACCATCTATGCCCCGCGCGAACACCCCCGCCTGAGCGCGCAGGAACTGGACTACATCCAGCGCAACGGCGCGCTGGTGGACATGGAGCAGGGCAACAAGCCGGGCAGTCAGCCCAAGGGCACGCAGTGGCATTACGCCAAGCAGCTGTTGTGCAACCGCATGTTGCTGGGTGTGTACATCGGCCAGTACTGCATTACCACGTTGACGTATTTCTTCCTGACCTGGTTTCCCGTGTACCTGGTCAAGGAGCGCGGCATGTCGATCCTGGAGGCCGGCTTTGTGGCGTCGTTGCCGGCGGTGTGCGGCTTCATCGGCGGCGTGCTGGGTGGCTATGTGTCCGACCGCATGGTGCGGCGTGGCTACTCGCTCACCGTCTCGCGCAAGACGCCGATCGTTGTCGGCATGTTGATGTCGGTGACGATGATCGGCTGCAACTATGTGCAGGCCGAATGGATGGTGGTCGGGCTGATGGCGCTGGCCTTCTTCGGCAAGGGCATCGGCGCACTCGGCTGGGCGGTGGTGGCCGATACCTCGCCCAAGGAAATCGCCGGCCTGTCCGGTGGCCTGTTCAATACCTTCGGCAACATCGCCGGCATCACCACGCCGATCGTCATCGGCTACATCGTGTCCACCACCGGCACCTTCGAATGGGCGCTGGTGTTCGTCGGGCTCAATGCCTTGCTGGCGGTGGTGTCCTATCTGGTGGTGGTGGGCGAAATCAAGCGCGTGGAACTCAAGGCGCCGCCCGGCGGCCCGTCCATGCCCGTGCCCGCACCGCTGTGACCGTCCTGGGAGACTTTCGATGACTATCCACACCGCACCTGCAAGCATCGGCGCCACGCCGCGCATCACCGACATCCGCGTGGTGCCTGTCGCCGGGCAGGACAGCATGCTGCTCAACCTCAGTGGCGCGCACGCGCCCTACTTCACCCGCAATGTGCTGGTGCTGCGCGATTCGTCCGGACGCACCGGCGTGGGCGAAGTGCCTGGCGGCGCGGCGATCGCCGGCTTGCTGCAGGAAGCCGCGCCGCTCATTCGCGACCGCTCCATCGCCGAGTATCAGCGCATCCTCAATCAGGTGCGCACCGCCTTTGCCGACCGCGACAGCGCCGGCCGTGGCCTGCAGACCTTCGATCTGCGCATCACCATCCATGCGGTGACGGCCATCGAATCGGCGTTGCTGGATCTGCTCGGGCAATTCCTCGACCAGCCTGTCGCTGCCTTGCTCGGTGAAGGCCAGCAACGCAGCGCCGTGGATGTGCTGGGCTATCTGTTTTTCATCGGCGACCGGCGCAAGACTGCGCTCGACTACCGCGACGGCAGCGGTGCCCGCGATGACTGGGAGGCTGTGCGCGACCAGGAAGCCTTGACGCCGGCATCGGTGGTGCGGCTGGCCGAAGCGGCCTACGAAAAATACGGCTTCCGCGATTTCAAGCTCAAGGGCGGCGTGCTGCGCGGCGAGGAGGAGATCGAGGCGATCCATGCGTTGCACGCGCGGTTTCCGCAGGCGCGCATCACCCTCGACCCCAATGGTGCGTGGTCGCTGGATCAGGCCATCGCCCTGTGCCGCGACATGCATGGAGTGATGGCCTATGCCGAAGACCCGTGTGGTGCGCAGGATGGCTATTCCGGGCGCGAGATCATGGCCGAATTCCGTCGCGCCACCGGCCTGCCGACCGCCACCAACATGATCGCCACCGACTGGCGGCAGATGGGCCATGCCATCCAGTTGCAGTCGGTGGATATCCCGCTGGCCGACCCGCATTTCTGGACGTTGCAGGGCTCGGTGCGGGTGGCGCAACTGTGTCGCGACTGCGGCCTGACCTGGGGCTCGCATTCCAACAACCATTTCGATATTTCGCTGGCGATGTTCACCCATGTCGCGGCTGCAGCGCCGGGGCAGGTGACCGCCATCGACACGCACTGGATCTGGCAGGACGGCCAACGCCTGACTCACGACCCACTGCAGATCGTCGGCGGCCAGATCCAGGTGCCGGCAAGGCCGGGCCTGGGTGTGGAGCTGGACATGGACGCGCTGGAGGCCGCGCATCGCACCTACCAAAGCCTGAGCCTGGGCGCGCGCGATGACGCCGCCGCGATGCAGGCGCTGATCCCCAACTGGACCTTCGACAACAAGCGGCCCTGCCTGGTGCGCTGAAGCGCCCCGATGCCTGCTGCCGGAGCGCCGGCAGCAGCGCATGACCGCCAGTTCACCGCAGGTGGAGAACCGAGCAATGAAAAGCATGATGGCAATCAGCGGCGCTGCGCTGCTGGCGGTCGGCGCGGCCGGGCGTGCGCGTGCGCAACCACCCGATGAGGGGTTCTGGAATGGCGCAACGGCCGAGGTCACCGCGCTCAACTTCTATTACAACCGCGATTTCCGCAGCGGCGAAGGGCAGGGCAAGCGTGCCGAGTGGGCGCAGGGGTTCGTGGTCGATGCCCGTAGCGGCTATACCCGCGGGGCGGTCGGCGCGGGCCTGGATCTGCTGGGTATCGGCGATTTCAAGCTCGATGGCGTGCGCGCCGAAGGCGGCACCGGCCTGTTGCCCAACAACGACGACGGTACTGCGCAACATGCGCTGATGCGGGTGGCACCCACGCTCAAGCTGCGCGCCTCGCAAACCGAAGTGAAGTGGGGCAGCTTCATTCCCAACGAGCCGCTGGTGCGCGCCAGCATCACCCGCATCATGCCGGAGACATTTCAGGGCGTGACCCTGGAATCCAAGGACGTGCCCAAGCTCGATCTGCTGCTCGCGCGCTTCACCAGCGCCTGGTACCGCGACGGCGATTCGCGCGTGCCCATCACCTTGACCAACAAGAACCGTCGTTTTTTAGGCACGCCGGATTCGGATGCGTTGAACCTGCTCTCGGCAACCTACAGCGTCGTGCCCGGCACGCAACTGCGCTATCAGGGCGCGGTGATGGAAGACATCTACCGGCAGCAGCTCTACAACCTGATCCAGACGCATGCCTTCGGCAAGGACCAGCTGCGTGTGGATCTGCGTTATTTCCGCACCGATGACATCGGCCAGTCGCGTGCCGGGCCGATCGACAACCGCATGTTCAGCAGCATGCTGTCCTGGCGCACGGGTGGGCACGAATTCGGCGCCGGCTATCAACGCCTGTCCGGCCCCAGCGCCATGCCCTGGCCGGGCGGCACCGACGGCAATGTCTTCAACTGGACCTTCATCAACGACTTTCTCGAACGCGGCGAGCGCAGCTGGCAGCTGCGTTACAGCATCGATGGCAAGAGCATCGGCATTCCCGGCCTCAGCGTGATGGCGCGCTACATCAGCGGCGACCATGCGCAGCCGGCCACCTATGCCGGCGAAGGCCGCGAGTGGGCCCGCGATATCTTGACCACCTATCAATTCCAGAGCGAGCGCTTCAAGCACTTGAGCGTCATCTGGTTCAACGGCACCTTTCGCTCCAATTACCAGCGCAATGTCGATGAAAACCGCTTGATCCTGCAGTACCGCCGTCAGTTCGACAGCCCCGACCGGTAATGCACTCCACCCCACGCCTGCAAGGTAGCCCCACGATGTCCGCAACCCAGCAATCCACCCGTTGGCTGAGCATCCGCGCCCATGCGCGCGACAACGTCGCCATCGTCGTCAACGATGACGGCGCGCCGGCCGGCGCCACTTTTCCGGATGGGCTCACCGCCATCGAACACATTCCGCAGGGTCACAAGATGGCGCTGCGCGACCTGGCCGCCGGCGCGCCGGTGATCCGCCTGGGCGCGGTGATCGGCACCGCCAATGCCGATATCGCACGCGGCGCCTGGGTGAGCGAGCAACTGCTGGCGATGCCCGAAGCGCCCGATCTGAGCGCGCTGGATCTGTCGCTGCAGCCGGCACCCGCACCCGAGCCCCTGCAGGGCTACACCTTCCAGGGCTATCGCAACCGCGACGGCAGTGTCGGCACGCGCAACATCCTGGGCATCATGACCAGCGTGCAGTGCGTGGTGGGCGTGCTCGGCCATGCGGTGGAGCGCATCCGCACCGAGTTGCTGCCCAACTATCCCAATGTCGACGATGTGGTTGCGATCAATCACGTCTACGGTTGCGGCGTGGCAATCACCGCGCCGGAGGCCATCATCCCCATCCGCACGCTGCGCAACATCGCGCGCAGCCCCAACTTCGGCGGGCAGGCGCTGATCGTGGGCCTGGGCTGCGAAAAACTCGCGCCCGAGCGCCTGCTGCCCGACGATGCCAGCGCCGACGACAGCGGCGTGTATCGCCTGCAGGAAGCCAGCCTGGGCTTTGCCGACATGGTGGGCTCGATCATGGCTATGGCCGAAGCGCGCCTGCGCCATCTGGACCTGCGTCGCCGCGAAACCGTGCCGGCCAGCGAGCTGGTGGTGGGTATGCAATGCGGCGGCAGCGATGCGTTTTCCGGTGTCACCGCCAACCCGGGCCTGGGCGTGGCCGCCGACCTGCTGGTACGCGCCGGTGCCACGGTGATGTTTTCGGAAAACACCGAAGTGCGCGATGGCATCCACCTGCTGGTGCCGCGCGCGGCCAATGCCGATGTCGCCAAGGCGCTGGTGCGCGAAATGGCCTGGTACGACGCCTACCTGGCGCGCGGCCAGGCCGACCGCAGCGCCAACACCACCCCGGGCAACAAGAAGGGCGGGCTGGCCAACATCGTGGAGAAGGCGATGGGTTCGATCGCCAAGTCCGGCTCCTCGGCGATCAACGGTGTGGTGCCGCCCGGCGAGCGGGTCAAGGGGCGCGGGCTGCAGTATTGCGCCACCCCGGCCAGCGATTTCGTCTGCGGCACCTTGCAGGTTGCGGCGGGCATGAACCTGCACGTGTTCACCACCGGGCGCGGAACGCCCTACGGCCTGGGCATGGTGCCGGTGATCAAGGTGGCCACCCGCAGCGAATTGGCGCAACGCTGGTCCGACCTGATGGACATCGATGCCGGCGGCGTGGCGACCGGCGCCAAGACGCTGGAGCAATTGGGTTGGGAGTTGTTTCAGCGCTATCTGGACGTGGCCAGCGGCCAGCGCACCTGGACCGAGCAGCACCGCCTGCACAACGATCTGGCGTTGTTCAATCCGGCGCCGATTACCTAGTCCTGGCGCTCACTCACGGGAGAATGCGCACCTCCCTTCTCCCATCGGGACATCGTCCCCCTTCATGGGGGAGAAGGTGCCCCGAAGGGGCGGATGAGGGGACGGGCGAAGTCTCACGCGCTACGTCACACAGCGTCCAGCAGCGCACACCTATAGCCTCGCTGAAGCCATCGCGCGCAAGCGAAAGCCAGCCGCAACCAATACCACGGCAAGACACCCAGTCCACCGAGCAACGCGCCGTCAGGCCGCCACCGAGGCCCGCGCGCCGTCACCGCCGCATTCGCCCGCCATGGCAGGCGCCGATACAATGCGCGCTCGTTTTCAGTGTTGACGGAGTCGCCATGTCCCAGATCATCCATACCGACCAGGCGCCTGCCGCCATCGGCCCTTACTCGCAGGCAGTGCGCGCCGGCAACACGGTGTATTTCTCCGGCCAGATCCCGCTGGATCCGGCCACCGGCGAGATCGTGCCGGGCGACATCGGTGCGCAGGCGCGCCGTGCGTTCGACAACCTCAAGGCGGTGGCCGAAGCGGCCGGTGGCTCGCTCGACAAGATCGTGCGGCTGGGCCTGTACCTGACCGATCTGGGCCAGTTTGCCGCCGTCAACGCGGTGATGCAGGAGTATTTCCAGGCCCCGTTCCCGGCCCGTTCCACCATCGAAGTCTCCGGCCTGCCGAAGGGCGCCGGTTTCGAAGTCGATGCGGTGATGGTGCTCGAGTGATCCGGCGCGACTGATCCGACCCGCCGTGCCCCGCGCGCGCGTCGCCACGCCGAGCCTGGCCGTCGCCGGCCAGGCTTCGCTGTCCAGCCTGCCCGGCGTTGGCCCGAAAGTGGCCGACAAGTTCGCCGCGCGCGGCATCCTGAGCGTGCAGGACCTGTGGCTGCATCTGCCGCTGCGGTATGAAGACCGCACCCGGCTGACCACGATCGCGCAGCTGCAAAGCGGCGTGCCGGCGCAGATCGAAGGGCGGGTGGAGGCGGTGGAGCGCGGCTTTCGCTTTCGCCCGGTGCTGCGCGTGGCCATCTCGGACGAGTCGCACGGCAGCGTGGTGCTGCGCTTTTTCCACTTTCGCGCCGCGCAGGTGGCGCAGTTTGCGGTCGGTACGCGCGTGCGGGTGTTCGGCACGCCCAAGCCCGGCCAGAACGGTTGGGAAATTGTCCATCCCAGTTACCGCGTGCTCGCGGTAGGCGAAGACGCACAACTGGGCGACAGCCTGGATCCGGTCTATCCGGTGCTCGAAGGCGTCGGCCCGGCCACGCTGCGCAAGCTCATCGGCCAGGCACTCGAGCGGTTGCCGCCGGAGGCCGCACTGGAGTTGCTGCCGCCGCACTGGCTGCAGGACGAACAACTGCCCTCGCTGCGCAGCGCCTTGCTGACCATGCACCGCCCGCCGGTGAACAGCGATCCGCAGCAACTGCTCGCTGGCCGGCATCCGGCGCAACAGCGGCTGGCGCTCGAAGAACTGCTTGCGCACCAGCTCAGCCTGCGCCGCCAGCGCATCGCCCTGCAGCGCTTCCGTGCCCCGCAATTGCGCGGCGGCCGCCTGGTACAGCAACTGCGCAACGCATTGCCGTTCCAGCTTACCGGGGCGCAGCACCGCGTGTTCGAACAGATCGCGCACGACCTGGCGCAGCCCTCACCGATGCTGCGGTTGGTGCAGGGCGATGTCGGCAGCGGCAAGACCGTGGTCGCTGCCCTGGCGGCGATGCTGGCTGTGGAGCAGGGCAAGCAGGTCGCCCTGGCCGCGCCCACCGAACTGCTGGCCGAGCAACACCTCACCAACCTGCGCGGCTGGCTGGAACCGCTGGGCGTGCGCATCGTCTGGCTGGCCGGCAAGGTCACCGGCAAGGCACGCGCGGCGGCGATGGCCGAGGTCGCCTCCGGCCAGGCCCAGGTGGTAGTCGGCACGCATGCCTTGATGCAGGAGGCGGTGGTGTTCCACGACCTGGCGCTGGCCATCATCGACGAGCAGCACCGCTTCGGCGTGCATCAGCGCCTGGCGCTGCGCGACAAGGGCGCAGCCGCCGGCAGCGTGCCGCATCAGTTGGTGATGACCGCCACGCCGATCCCGCGCACCCTGGCGATGTCGACCTATGCGGATCTGGACGTCTCGGCCATCGACGAGCTGCCGCCCGGCCGTACGCCGGTGCAGACCATCGTCCTGAGCGCCGAACGGCGCCCCGATCTTGTCGAGCGCATCCGCGCCGCCTGCGCCGAAGGGCGCCAGGCGTATTGGGTGTGCACGCTCATCGAAGAAAGCGAAGACCCGGGCAAGGCTGCACCGGCCGGCCCGCCACGCATCGAAGCGCAAGCCGCGGAAGTCACCTTCGAGGCCTTGTCGGCGCAGCTGCCCGGCGTACGCGTCGCGCTCGTGCACGGCCGCATGAAACCGGCTGAAAAACAGAAGGCCATGCTGGATTTCAAGCAAGGCCGCAGCGATCTGCTGGTTGCCACCACCGTGATCGAAGTCGGCGTGGACGTGCCCAACGCCTCGTTGATGATCATCGAAAACGCCGAGCGGCTGGGTCTGGCCCAGTTGCACCAGCTGCGTGGCCGGGTCGGTCGCGGTGCGGCGGCGTCCAGTTGCGTGCTGCTCTACCAGGGGCCGCTGTCGATGATGGCGCGTCAACGCCTGGAAACCATGCGTCAGACCAACGATGGTTTCGTGATCGCGGAAAAGGATCTGGAGCTGCGCGGTCCCGGCGAACTGCTGGGCACGCGCCAGACCGGCCTGGCCAGTTTCCGCATCGCCGATCTGGCCCGCGACGCCGGCCTGCTGCCGCGCGTGCAGGTGCTGGCCGAGCGCCTGCTGGCCGACGCGCCGGAGATCGCCGATCGCGTGGTCGCGCGCTGGATCGGCAGCGCGGTGCGGTATGCGGCCGCTTGAGAGGCGGGGATTCGGGAATCGGGAATCGGGAATCGTAAAAGCAAAGGCTGCGGCTTCCTTTTTATCCGAAGGCGTTCGCTTGGCCGGCCGATCCTTGCGAAGATGCCGCAACGAATCCCGAATGCCCAATCCCGAATCCCATGACAAAAAGAATACCGCTGCTGATCGATACCGACCCGGGCGTGGATGACGCGCTGGCGTTGCTGATGGCGTTCAACGACGCCCGCCATGAAGTGGTCGGGCTGACCATCGCCGCCGGCAACGTAGGGTTGGAGCACACCGTGCGCAACGCCCTGAAGGTCTGCGAGATCGCCGGCCGCGCGGATGTGCCGGTGTATGCCGGTTGCCCGCAGCCGCTATTGCACCCCTCGGTCGATGCAGCGCACGTGCACGGCATCGATGGCTTCGGTGATGTCGGCCTGCCGGCGGCCAGGCGCAGCGCCGAGGCCGAGCATGCGGCGCTCGCCATCCTGCGTCTGTCGCACGACTACGCCGGCGAGCTGTTGCTGGTGGCCCTGGGCCCACTGACCAACCTGGCCCTGGCGCTCACCCTGGACCCGACCCTGCCGCAGCGCGTCGGCCGGCTGGTGGTGATGGGCGGGGCGCTGACCGGGCATGGCAACATCACGCCTGCCGCCGAATTCAACATCGGCTTCGACCCGGAGGCGGCGCATATCGTGTTCCGCGGCTTCCCGCACTTCGACGTGGCCGACTGGGAAGCCACCATCGCGCACGGCCTGCTGCATCGCGATGTCGAGCAATGGTTGGCGGCCGATAGCGCCCGCGCCCGCTTCTATGAAGAAATCTCGCGCAAGACCCGCCTGTGGTCCGAAGACAGCCGTGGCGAGTACTGGTACGCCGCCGACGCGCTGGCGATGGCGTTCGCGCTGCACCCGGAAGGCGCCCAGCGCCTGGAGCAGCGCCCGGTCCATATCGAACTGTCCGGTACGCACACCCGCGGCATGACCCTGGTGGACTGGAACCGGCAGGGTGGCGCGCCCGACAACGCCAACCTGCTGCTGGAGTACGACCGCCAGCGGTTCTACGGCCTGGTCGGGGCGGCGTTGGCGGCCGGCTAGGGCGACCTTGCGCCGGGCGAGCGGAGGCCGCTATAATGCTCGGCTTATCCAGGCAGCCCGGCGCCAAGTCCATGAAAGATAACGTGCATCCCAACTACAAAGACGTCGTCTTTCACGACGTGACGTCCGACTTCAAGATTCTGACCCGTTCCACCATGGGCTCGAAAGAGACCGTGAAGTGGGAAGACGGCCAGGAATATCCGCTGATCAAGGTGGAAATTTCCTCGGCGTCGCACCCGTTCTATACCGGCAAGCACAAGGTGATCGACACCGGCGGCCGTATCGACAAGTTCCAGAAGCGCTACGCGCGCTGAACTTGCAGGACGGGCTGTACCGACAACGGTCGCGCATTGCGCGGCCGTTGTTGTTTGGAGCGCCGGCGCTTCGCTTGCGTGGTCCCGACAGGTGCGTCTACGACTTCTGTCCAAGCGACGGCCAAAATGCTGCTGTGCGATAATGACGTGATCCGAGGCGATGCCTTGGACTTCCATCACGTGCCTGCCCATGTGGGATCAGGCGCCTTCCACTGAAGGAGCGTACACAGTGTCCGATCTTGATCAGGTCACGCTCAACGCCGGCGACAAGTCGGTCGTTCTGCCGGTTCTCAAGCCCACCTTGGGCAATGACTGCGTCGATATTTCCAAGCTGACCAAAGAAACCGGTCTGTTCACCTACGACTCGGGCTTTACCGCCACCGCCAGCTGCAAGTCGGCCATCACCTATATCGATGGCGACAACGGCGTGTTGTTGTACCGCGGCTATCCGATCGAACAGCTCGCCGAGAAGTCCAGCTTCCTGGAAGTGTCGTATCTGCTGATGAACGGCGAACTGCCGACGGCGGACGAATTCAAGAAGTTCGACCACGAAGTGACGCATCACACGATGATGCATGAGTCGCTGAAGAACTTCCTCGGCGGTTTCCGCCACGATGCGCACCCGATGGCCATGCTGGCCGGTTCGGTCGCCTCGCTGTCGGCGTTCTACCACGACACCCTGGACCTCAACGATCCGGAACAGCGCCGTCAGGCCGCCATCCGTCTGATCGCCAAGGTGCCGACCCTGGCCGCCGCCGCATACCGCTATTCGATCGGCTGGCCGATCCGCTACCCGCGCAACAACCTGAACTACGTCGACCGCTTCCTGCACATGATGTTCGAAGTGCCGAGCGAGCCGCTGGAGATCAATCCGGTTGTCGCCAAGGCACTGGATCTGCTGTTCATCCTGCATGCCGATCACGAGCAGAACGCCTCGACCTCGACCGTGCGTCTGGTCGGTTCGACCGGTGCCAACCCGTATGCGTCGGTCGCTGCCGGCATCACCGCGCTGTGGGGCCCGGCACATGGCGGCGCTAACGAAGCGGTGCTGAAGATGCTCGAAGAGATCGGCACTGCCGATAACGTCGAGTCGGCCGTGGCCAAGGCCAAGGACAAGAACTCCTCGTTCCGCCTGATGGGCTTCGGTCACCGCGTCTACAAGAACTTCGACCCGCGCGCCAAGATCATCCGCGAGATGACCCACAAGGTGCTGGGCGAGCTGGGCGTCAACGACCCGCTGCTGGAAGTGGCGTTGAAGCTGGAAGAAGCCGCGCTGAAGGACGACTACTTCGTGCAGCGCAAGCTGTACCCGAACGTGGACTTCTACTCGGGCCTGATCTACAAGGCGCTGAATATTCCGGTGGAAATGTTCACCGTGATGTTCGCCATCGCGCGCACCGCCGGTTGGGTGTCGCATTGGCTGGAGCAGCAGGTCGACCCGGAAATGAAGATCGGCCGTCCGCGCCAGATCTACACCGGTTACGACAAGCGCGACTACACCGACAGCGCCAAGCGTTAATCGGCTGAAGATCGTCTGCGTAAACGAACGCCCCGCATTGCGGGGCGTTTTTGTTGTTGCCTGCTGGAGCGCAAGCGCTTAACCAAGCGGCTGACAAACGTAGCGAGCAGTTGCGGAAGAGTGCTGGCGGCGTGCGCAGCGATGTAGCGTTTGCGCGCGTTTACTCCCGTTGCTGGTAGGCGTCAGTCTCCTGTTCTGCGAGCAACTGCCGCAATTGTGCGGCCGAGGCGCGGGGCATCGGTTTTTCGTCCAGCTGCGACAGCGGCGCCTGGCGTAGCGCGTCGTAGGGCAGCACCGTCAGGTCGAAGGTCAGCTCCTCGGCACTGAACAGCCACACCGGGAAGTCGCCGCTGCGCTCGCGGTCCAGCCGCAGACGGCGGGTGCGCGCTTCGGCCGGGATGCGGTGTTCTTCCAGAAACCGCTGTAATGCGTCCGGATCGTCGCTATGCAGCTGCAATTGCACCGGTGCGTTTGCATCGGCAGTACCGTCCAGTACCGGGCCAATCAATCGCGGCTGGAACTGGCTCAGGAATTCCAGTGCGCGCAAGGCCGCTTCGCGGCGTTGTCGCAGCCGCGCTGCGTGGTCGGGCCCGGCGAACAGGCGCTGGTATTGGCGTAGCGCATCTTCGATCTCGCGATTGCGCGGCAGCGATGCGTCGTCGTGGATGCCGAGCCGGCTGGCGGCCTTGAGCTTGGCCTGATGGAAATCGCGGATGCCGCCTTCGGCCATCAGCCGGGCGGCTTCGTGCGCCAGGCGGTGGCGACGTTCTCGGGTTCGCGTATCGGCGTGTTCGCGCGCGTGATGCATGGCCGGGCTCCCCTAATGAACCTGGTCCGACTCTACATCAGCGGCATGAAGAGGTGGCGAATGCGCCATGCCATCCCGGACGTGGCAATCACGCAACGGTGCTTGCGTCTGCGTCTACGCGAGCCACCAGCCGATGCGCATCGATCGGGGAACCGGGCCGGCGATGCCGTTCCGATTCCCCATTTCCGAATAACGAACCCCGAATCCCGGCCCTCAAAAGATATCGAACGCCTTCTCGTCCTGCTGTTCCTGCAGGCCGTAGTCGTAATCCTGCAGGCGATCCAGGTCTTCGTTCTTGACCCACTCGACCGCGCCATTGATGGTGGCCTGGGTCATGCCCTCGGGCGGGTCGTTGGCAGCGATCGGCTTGTCCTTCAGTGCCACGCGCATGTAGTCGATCCAGATCGGCAGTGCGGCCTTGCCGCCGTACTCGCGATAGCCGAGCGAGCGGAAGTCGTCGCGGCCCACCCACACGGTGGTGGCGTACGGGCCGCCAAAGCCGGAGAACCAGGCATCGCGGTGGTCGTTGGTCGAGCCGGTCTTGCCGCCCACGTCTTCGCGTCCCAGCACCTTGGCCGCCGTGCCGGTGCCGCGCTGAACCACGTCGCGCATCATCGACACCAGCTGGTAAGCGGTGCGCGCATCGATGGCGCGTGGCGCGATCTTGGTTTCGGCGATCGCCGCCGGTGCGGCTTGTGCTGGCGTCGGCGCCGCGTCGGTGGCCGGAGCCGCCGGCGGCGTGGCCGGCGCCTGGGCGCCGAAGTTGAACCCGTCCACCACCTGGCTCACCGGCGCGGCCGTGCCGCCCTGCAACGCACAGGTGCGGCAGGCCACCGCAGGCACTTCCTTGAACACCACAGTGCCGTCGCGGTCTTTCACCTCATCCACGATCCAGGTGTCCACGCGCGAGCCGCCATTGGCGAACACCGCGTAACCGCGCGCCACCGACAGCGGCGTCAGCGACGCGGTGCCCAGCGACATCGACAGGTTGGGCGGCAACTCGGCTTCCTGGAAACCGAACTGGCTGATGTATTTGCGTGCAAAATCGACGCCGATCGCATCCAGTAGGCGCACCGACACCAGGTTGCGCGATTGCACCAGCGCCTCGCGCAGCCGCATCGGGCCGCGGAAGCCGCCGCCATCGTTCTGCGGCGACCAGGTCTTGCCACGACGATCGCGGAACACCACCGGCGCATCCAGCACGATCGAGGCCGGGTTGAAGCCCTTCTCGAACGCCGACGCATACACGAACGGTTTGAAGCTGGAACCGGGCTGGCGGCGTGCCTGGGTAGCGCGATTGAACTTGTTGCCGGCAAAGCTGAAGCCGCCGACCAGGGCGCGCAGTGCGCCGCTGTCGGCATCCAGCGATACCAGCGCGGCCTGGCCGCGCGGCAACTGGTCGATGATCCATTCGCCGTCTTTCTCGCCAGCGCGGATGCGGGTCAGGTCGCCGCGCGTCAGCAGCTTGGCCGGGGTCTTGTTGGTCCAGCGGCTGGCGCTGGGCGGCAGGGTCAGCTCGGTCTTGTCGCTCAGTACGACGGTCACGCCGCCGTCGGCATTGGTGCGTGCCACGATCACCGCGCGCAGACCGCCCTGGGTGAACGCGCCGGCCAGATGCTTGGCCAGGGCCGGTGCATCCGCATCGGCGGCGACATCGAAATGCTGCTCCACGCCGTGCCAGCCATGGCGGTGGTCGTACAGGCGCAGGCCTTCGGCAACCGCCGCATCGGCGCCGGTCTGCAGGGTGGAATCGATGGTGGTGGTGACGTGGTAGCCCTTGTTGAGCACATCGCCGCCGTACTTGGCGATCATCTCCTGACGCACCAGCTCGGCCACGTATGGCGCGTACACCTCGACCGGCGGCTCGTGCGGCTTGGCATGCATCGGCACCGCCTTGGCGGCATCGGCTTCGGCCTGGGTCACGAAGCCCAGGTCGGCCATGCGCTGCAGCACGTAATAGTCGCGGCGTTCGCGCGCGCGCTCGGGGTTGCTGATCGGGTTGCCGCTGGACGGGAACTTGGGGATACCGGCCAGCGACGCCATCTCGTCCAGGCTCAATTCGCTCATCTTCTTGCCGTAGTAGTACTCGGCGGCGGCACCGACGCCGTAGGCGCGGTTGCCGAAGAAGCTCTTGTTGAGATACAGCTCGAAGATCTCGTCCTTGCTCAGCTCACTCTCGATCTTGCGCGCCAGCAGGATCTCGGCAAGCTTGCGGGTGTAGCTGTATTCGGAACTGAGGAAGAACTGCCGCGCCACCTGCTGGGTGATGGTCGAGCCGCCCGGCACGCGCTTGGCGTCGGTACTGGCCAGCAGCCACACCGCGCGGGCGATGCCCTTGTAGTCCACGCCCCCGTGCTCGTAGAAACGCGCGTCCTCGGTCGCCAGGAAGGCCTGCTTCAGGCGCAGCGGCACGTCCTTCATCTGGATCGGGTAGCGTCGGGTCTCGCCGTAGACGGCCATCAGGCGACCGTCGCTGGAATAGACGTACATCGGCTCCTGCAGCTCGACCTGCTTGAGCGACTGTACGTCCGGCAACTTCGAGGAAATGGCGTAATACAGGCCGCCGGCAGCAATGGCGCCGAGCAGTGCGAGCACAACGAGCGTGGCCAGGATCCAGCCCAGCCAACGGCGAATACGGGGCATGTAAGAGAGATTCCGATTGCAGATTTCTTGGTCACAGAGTATAGATGACGCCGGGTTTGGCTGGGGCCGAACTCTGGGGATCGCAGAAGACAGCACTGGGGTCACGTTCGCGGGGTCATTGCCTTGCGCGTGAAGGGCTTGTCAACTGTTAAAATTTGATTATTAATACGAGGGCGCAGACATGCGTCCAAGTGCCCGTCGGCAGGGGAGTTACCGTGGGGCTTTTACCCAAGAGTCAGTCGCCACTGATTGGTGTCGATATCAGTTCTACTGCCGTGAAGCTCTTGCAGCTGTCGCGCAGCGGGAACCGTTTTCGCGTGGAGCATTACGCGGTGGAGCCATTGCCGCCGAATGCGGTCGTGGAAAAGAACATCGTTGAAGTCGAGGCGGTGGGCGAAGCCATTCGCCGCGCCATCAACCGTTCCGGCAGCAAGGCCAAGAACGCGGCTGCGGCCGTGGCCGGGTCTGCGGTGATCACCAAGCTGATCCCGATGCCGGCCGACCTGGACGACAGCGACCTGGAAGCCCAGGTCGAACTGGAAGCCACCAATTACATTCCTTACCCGATCGAGGAAGTGAATCTCGATTTCGAGGTGCTCGGCCCGATGCCCAACAGCCCGGACATGGTCCAGGTGTTGCTGGCTGCCTCGCGCTCGGAGAATGTCGAGCTGCGCCAATCGGCGCTGGAACTGGGTGGTCTGACTGCCAAGGTGATGGACGTGGAGGCCTTCGCGGTCGAGAACGCGTTTGCCCTGGTCGCCAGCGAACTGCCGGTGGCCGCCGATGCGGTGGTGGCGCTGGTCGATATCGGCGCCACCATGACCACGCTGAGCGTGCTGCGCTCCGGTCGTAGCCTGTACAGCCGCGAACAAGTGTTCGGCGGCAAGCAGCTCACCGACGAAGTCATGCGCCGCTACGGCCTGACCTACGAGGAAGCCGGCCTGGCCAAGCGTCAGGGCGGTTTGCCGGAAAGCTACGAGGTCGAAGTGCTGGAGCCGTTCAAGGAGGCAACGGTGCAGCAGATCAGCCGTTTGCTGCAGTTCTTCTATGCGGGCAGCGAATTCAATCGCGTCGACTGCATCGTGCTGGCCGGCGGTTGCGCTGCGCTGTCGCGGCTGCCGGAGATGGTGGAAGAGCAGCTGGGCGTGACCACCGTGGTGGCCAACCCGCTTGCGCAGATGACGCTGGGTCCGAAGGTCCAGGCCCACGCGCTGGCGCTGGATGCGCCCGCCCTGATGATCGCCACCGGCCTGGCCCTGAGGAGCTTTGACTGATGGCAAGAATCAATCTACTGCCCTGGCGCGCCGAGCGCCGGAAAGCGCGCGAGCGTGAGTTCTATTCGATGCTCGGCTTCGCCGCGCTCGTTGGCGTGCTGCTGTCGGCGCTGATCTGGTTCTACTACGACGCGCAGATCAGCGGCCAGACCGAGCGCAATGCGTTCCTGACCACCGAGATCGACAAGGTCAAGGCGCAGAACGAGGAGATCAAGGAACTCGACAAGAAGAAGGACCGCCTGCTTGCGCGCAAGAAGGTGATCGAGGAACTGCAGGCCAACCGCTCGCAGATGGTGCATCTGTTCGATTCGCTGGTGCGCACCATTCCCGATGGCGTGGCGTTGACCAACATCAAGCAGGACGGCGACATCCTGACCCTGGAAGGCCGCTCGCAGTCCAACGCGCGCGTCAGTGCCTACATGCGCAACCTGGAAGGCTCGGGTTGGATGACCAATCCGGATCTGTCCATCATCGAAGCCAAGAGCCAGGACAAGGCGGCCGGACCGCCGGCAGCCTCGTCGATGGATACCAAGGCATTGCCTTACGTGTTCACGCTGAAGGTTAAGCTGGCCAACCCGAACGAGGCTGACAAGAACGGCGCCGCGCCCGCGGTGGTGGATCCGGCTGCACCGGCTGCCACGCCGGCGGGTACGACGCCCGCTGCCCCGGCAGCGGCACCTGCGCCTGCAACGCCGCCGAGCGCACCTGCGGCTGCACCGCAGGCAGCGCCGGCGCCTGCCAATCGGCCGCAGGAGGGGGCGGCGTCATGAGTAAGAAATCATTCAAGCTCAGCGATCTGGACTTCAACAACATCGGCGGTTGGCCGCAGCAGGCGCGCATTGTGTTCTGCGTGGTGGTCGGCCTGTTCATCATGGTGCTGGCCTGGTTCCTGTCGATCAGCGGAAAGCGCGATGATCTGGAAGGGCTGGAAAGCACCGAAACCCAGCTGCGCACCGAGTTCGAGACCCAGCAGGGGCGTGCGGTGAACCTGGAGCCGCTCAAGCAGCAGCTCGCGCAGATGGAGCAGGTGCTGCAGCAGATGCTGCGTCAGCTGCCCAGCAAGACCGAAATGCCGGACCTGATCATCGACATCTCGCAGACCGCGCTGTCCAGCGGCCTGTCGAACGAGTTGTTCCAGCCGGGCCCGGAATCGCCGAAGGAGTTCTACGCCGAGAAGCCGATCGCCCTGCGCATGGTGGGCAGTTACCACCAGTTCGGTGCCTTCGTCAGCGGCGTGGCCTCGCTGCCGCGCGTGGTGATCCTGACCATGCACGACATCAACCTCAAGCCCAAGGACGCCAAGGCCGGTATCACGCCGCGCGGTGCGCTGGAGCTGTCCGGCACGGTCAAGACCTATCGTTATCTGGACGATGAGGAAATGGCCGAGCAGGAAAAGGCGGCGGCCGACGCTGCGAAGAAGGGCGGCCAATGACCATGAAATTGCTCAAGATCCTGTCCTGCGTGGCGCTAATTGCAGTATTGCCGGCGTGCACGCGTGGCGTGACCAGTACCCCCGGCGATGCGCCGAATCTGGAAGCCTGGGTGGCCGAGGTGCGTGCGCGTCCTGCGCCGCCGCTGGAGCCGCTGCCGGTGATGCAGCAGTTCGAGACGTTCGAATACTCGGCGCAAGTGATGCGCGACCCGTTCAGCGATGCCTGGGTCAGCGCGGAAGGCAGCAACGGTACCCGTCCGGACCCGAACCGGCGCAAGGAACCGTTGGAAGCCTTCCCGCTCGACGCCCTCGACATGGTGGGGACCATTGGAGGCGGCTCGGGCCTGATCGCGCTGGTGATGGCGCCGGATAAGGTGACGTACCGGGTGCGGCCGGGTGTGTATCTGGGACAGAGCGATGGCCGGGTGACCGGGGTCTACGAAGACCGCATCGAGCTGATTGAACTTGTGCCGGACGGTGCGGGTGGATGGCTTGAACGGCCGGCCGCGCTCGCATTGGATGATCAATAAAGTGATAGGGGATAGCACGATGACGTTTTCCAATGCCCAGCGGCTGCGTCCGGTTCGACGCCACGCGATGCTCCAGGCCTGCGCGTTGGGGTTCGCGCTGGCGCTGGCCAGTGGCAGCTCGTTCGCAGCCGCCGCGCTGAACCAGCCTGCGCAGGATCCGGCCAAGGCCGTTCCGGCGAGCCTGGCGGTGTCCAAGATCGATTTCAAGCGCGGCGAAGATGGCGCAGGCCGTCTGATCCTGAAGTTCGACGGCCAGGGCGCCAGCCCGGACCTGCGGACCCAGGGCGACAGCGTGCTGGTGGACATCAGCAACGCCAAGTTGCCGCCGGAACTGCAGCGCCCGCTCAATGTCACCGACTTTGCGACGCCGGTGCAGCGGGTGGAGGTCAAGCCGTCCGGCTCTGGCTCGCAGCTGGTGCTGTCGACCAAAGGCGCGTTCGATTCGCTGGCCTATCAGACCGGCAACGAGTACGTGGTCGAAATCACCCCACGCAAGGGCCAGCCGGCCGTTGGTGGCGTGAGTGCCGCATCGGTGACCCAGGCCGCTGCCCAGATCGCCGCACGCGGCTATAGCGGACGTCCGGTGACGTTCAACTTCCAGGACGTGCCGGTACGCACCGTACTGCAGCTGATCGCAGAAGAGTCCAACCTCAACATCGTCGCGTCCGACACCGTGCAGGGCAACGTCACGCTGCGCCTGATGAACGTGCCGTGGGACCAGGCGCTGGACATCGTGTTGCGCGCCAAGGGTCTGGACAAGCGCCGCGACGGTGGCGTGGTGTGGGTCGCCCCGCAGCCGGAGCTGGCCAAGTTCGAGCAGGACAAGGAAGACGCCCGCATCGCGATCGAAAACCGCGAAGACCTGATCACCGATTACGTACAGATCAATTACCACAACGCCTCGGCCATTTTTAAGGCGCTCACCGAAGCTAAGGGAATTGGCGGCGGCGGTGGTGGCGGCCAGGGGGGCGGTGGTGCAGGTCAGCAGGACAACGGATTTTTATCGCCGCGCGGTCGCCTGGTTGCTGATGAACGCACCAATACGTTGATGATCAGCGATATCCCGAAGAAAGTCGCGCAGATGCGCGAGCTGATTTCGCATATCGATCGCCCGGTGGATCAGGTGTTGATCGAAGGACGGATTGTCATTGCAACAGATTCGTTTGCGCGTGATCTGGGTGCCAAGTTCGGACTGGGTGGAACTCATACCTACGGCGACAATGTTGCAACGATTGGCAGTAACGCACCAGGCGGCGGTGTTGCTGCTGGAAGGGGGCTCAATGTGAATCTGCCAACTGGTGCCTTCACAAGTGGAGCAACGGCTCCAAGTCTTGCCTATACGCTTTTGGGTTCGAATTTCAACCTGGATCTCGAATTGTCTGCCTTGCAGCAGGAAGGACGCGGCGAAGTCATTTCCAATCCCCGGATCGTGACTTCCAACCAGCGCGAAGGTGTGATTAAGCAGGGCCGTGAAATCGGCTACGTGACGGTGACAGGTGGCACCAACGGAGCTGCGGCAACACCCAATGTCCAGTTTAAAGAAGTCCTTCTGGAACTGAAGGTGACGCCTACGATCACCAACGACAACCGCGTCTTCCTCAACATGAACGTCAAGAAAGACGAGGTCGACCAGCTGATCGAACTGCCGAATTACGGTACTGTTCCTTCAATCAATCGTCGCGAGATCAACACCGCTGTCCTGGTGGACGATGGCCAAACTGTTGTAATCGGTGGCGTCTACGAGTTCACCGACCGCTCCAGTGTCAATAAGGTTCCATTCCTTGGCGATGTGCCATTTCTTGGCAACCTCTTCAAGAGCCGCGGTCGTAACAAGAGTAAGGCAGAGTTGTTGATCTTCATTACACCGAAGGTGCTACGAGTGGCGTCAGCGGTGCGCTGATATCTCGCGCAGTTGATGCAGTACATCAAAGAGGCCAGGCATGTCATGTACGTGCCTGGCCTCTCTAGTTTGGCGGCAAAGCCAGATATGACCTTGGTCACTCACTGAACATCTTCCTGACCTGCAGTGAACCAATTGCGCTCGAATCGGTCACACTGGGTCTATGAATGCACCGCCGCTACTGCCCCCCGAAGCCGCTGCCGCGCCCGCCGAGGACCGGCTGCATCGTCAATTCACCTCCCTGCGCGAGTCGCTGGCGCAGCGCATCGTCGGTCAGTCGGCGCTGGTCGAGCGGCTGCTGATCGCCTTGCTGGCCGATGGGCATCTGCTGGTCGAAGGCGCGCCCGGGCTGGCCAAGACCACCGCGATCCGCGCGCTGGCCTCGCGACTGGAAGCCGACTTCGCGCGGGTGCAGTTCACCCCGGATCTGCTGCCGGCCGATCTGACCGGCACCGAAATCTGGCGTCCGCAGGACAGCCGATTCGAGTTCATGCCAGGACCGATCTTCCACCCCATCCTGCTGGCCGACGAAATCAACCGCGCGCCGGCCAAGGTGCAGTCCGCATTGCTGGAGGCCATGGGCGAGCGGCAAGTGACGGTGGGTCGTCATACCTATGCGCTGCCGCAGCTGTTCCTGGTGATGGCGACGCAGAACCCGATCGAGCAGGAAGGCACGTTCCCGTTGCCAGAGGCGCAGCTGGATCGTTTCCTGATGCACGTGCGTATCGGCTACCCGCAGGCCGATGCAGAGGCGGAAATCCTGCGCCTGGCACGCGAGGCGGCACGCGACACACTTGAAAAGCACGAAACCGTCCCGGACAAGATTCCGCTGGAAGATGTCTTCGCCGCACGACGCGTGGTCCTGGACGTGCATCTGGCTCCGCAGCTCGAGCGCTATCTGATCGAAATCGTACTGGCCTCGCGCGACCCGCAACGCTACGACCCGGCATTGGCACGGCGCATTGCCTGGGGTGCGAGCCCGCGCGGCTCGATTGCGCTGGAACGCTGTGCGCGTGCGCGTGCGTGGTTGGCCGGGCGCGACTATGTGACCCCGGACGACATTCGCGCCATCGCGCCGGACGTGCTGCGCCACCGCGTCTTGCCCAGCTACGAAGCCACCGCGGAAGGCTGGGATGGCGAGCGCCTGGTTGCCGCGTTGCTGGACAAGATTCCGCTGCCCTGATCGGGCAGCGGGTTGCCGAGGTCTGCCGCCCTCTCGCCCGACTCCGATGTCTTCGATGCCGTCTTCCTCCATCGCGAATCCTGCCTCGTCCGTTGCCGGCGATGGTCTGCGCCCGAGCCTTGCCGAGTTGATCGCATTGCGCGGCACTGCGCTGCATCGCGGGCAGCCCGGACGTGGCCGGCATGGGCTGGTGGGGCCGGTGCCGGCCGCCACCCGCGGGCGCGGGATGGAGTACGCCGAGTCGCGCGAATACGTGGCCGGCGACGACGCGCGCCATATCGACTGGCGCGTCACCGCACGTACCGGGCGCGCCCACACCAAGCTGTTTCAGGCCGAGCGCGAACGCTTGAGCCTGATCGTTGCCGATACCTCGCCTGCGCTCTTCTTCGGAACGCGGGTGCGTTACAAGTCGGTGCAGGCGGCGCGCGCCGGTGCGGTGGCGGCATGGCTGGCGCAGCGACAGGGCGACCGGATTGCCGCTTTGCGCGGTACCGCCAGCGAGGCGCCGATTGCGCCGCGGTCGGGCCAGCGCGGCGTGCTGCCGGTGCTGGACGCATTGGCGCGCTGGTATGCGCAACCTCCGCCTGGCGATGCCGGGCTGGATGTTGCGCTGGACCATGCCGCACGCCTGCTGCGTCCCGGCGCGCGGCTGACGGTGTTGGCCGATCCGCGCAGTGCCAGCAAGATTTCGGCGACGCGCTGGTCCGGTCTGGCGCTGCACCACGAGGTAGTGGTGATCGTGCTGGTCGATCCCCTGGAACTGTCGCCGCCAGCGCGCGCGCTGAGCTTCGATGTGCGCGGCGAGCGCATTGCGGTGGACCTCGCAGCTCAGGCTGCGCGCGCGCGTTGGCAGGCCGAGTTCGTCGCGCCGCTGGAACAGCTGTCCACGCTGCTGCAATCGCGCGGCGTGCGCTTGCATCGTCTGTCCACCGATGACGCCAGCGATGCGTGGCTGGGCGGCAGCACGCTCATGCGGGGCGCTTGACGATGGCACCGCAATCGCTCCCGCTGCGCGATGTCCATCTGCCGCCGTCGCCGTCGTGGTGGCCGCTGGCGCCGGGATGGTGGCTGGTGATCGCTGCGGTCGTGCTGGTGCTGGCTGGTGCGTGGTTCTGGTGGTGGCGCCGTCGTCGGCAGCAGCGCCGCTGGTTGGCTGCCTTCGATGCCGAGCTGCAGCGTGCGACAGCGCCCGCGCAGCGCCTGGCGAGCTTGTCGATGCTGTTGCGCCGCGCCGCGCGCACGGTGGATGCGCAGGCCGATCGGTTGCAGGGCGAGGCGTGGTTGCAGTTTCTGGACGGGCGCAAGAGCAAGACGCAGGCGTTTTCGCAGGGGCCGGGACGGGCATTGCTCGAAGGTGGGTTTCAACGCGCACCGGCGGTGGCCGATCTGGATGCCGTGCAGGCGTTGGCGCGGCAACGCTTCCTGCGGTTGATGCGGGGCCAGCGATGAACTGGCTGGAGTGGTCGCAATGGCAGGACGCGCTGGCGCATTGCGCGTGGCCATGGGCGTGGTGGTTGATGCCGCTGCCGCTGCTGATGTGGTTCTGGCCGCAGCACCGTGCCGACACGGCGGCGCTACGCGTGCCGTATGCCGATCAATTGCATGCGGTTGCCCAGGCACGGCGCGTGCCCGCCTTGCGCATGCCGCGCTGGCTGGCGTGGCTGGGCTGGTTTCTGCTGTGCGCCGCGCTGGCACGTCCGCAGCAACTGGGCGAGGTGATCCAGCCGCCGCGCGAGGCGCGGCAGATGATGCTGGCAGTGGATCTGTCCGGCAGCATGAGCGAGCCGGACATGGTGCTCGGCGGCAAGGTGGTCGACCGCCTTACCGCTGCCAAGGCGGTGTTGTCGGACTTTCTGGATCGGCGCGACGGCGATCGCGTCGGCCTGCTGGTGTTCGGTCAGCGCGCCTATGCGCTGACACCGCTCACCGCCGACCTGACCTCGGTACGTGACCAGCTGGCCGACAGCGTTGTCGGCTTGGCCGGGCGCGAGACCGCCATTGGCGATGCGATCGCGTTGTCGGTCAAACGGCTGCGCGAGCAGAAGCAGGGCCAGCGCGTGGTGGTGTTGCTCACCGATGGCGTCAATACCGCCGGCGTACTCAACCCGTTGAAGGCGGCCGAATTGGCCAAGGCGGAGGGCGTGCGTGTGCACACTATCGCCTTCGGTGGCAGCGGCGGTTACTCCTTGTTCGGCGTGCCGATCCCGGCAGGCGGCAACGACGATATCGATGAAGCGGGCTTGCGCAAGATTGCCGAGCAGACCGGTGGCCGGTTCTTCCGCGCCCGCGATACAGAAGAGCTGGCCGGCATCTATGCCGAGCTGGACCGGCTGGAGCCGGTGAAGGCGGTTGGCCCGTCGGTGCAGCCGCGTGTGGAGCGTTACTACTGGCCATTGGGCGCTGCCATGCTGGTTGCGTTGCTCGCCTACGTGCTGCCGCGGAGATGGCGATGAACGCGCTGCCCGAAGGACTGGCCGCGCTGCATCTGCTGCGCCCGGATTGGCTGTGGGCGCTGTTGCTGCTCGCGCCGGCTGCGTTGCTGTGGCACCTGCGTCGACGCAGCGCCAATGTGTGGCGCCACAGCGTGGACGCGCA
The DNA here is from genome assembly GCF_040182365.1 of Xanthomonas sp. 10-10. Classification (NCBI taxonomy): domain Bacteria; kingdom Pseudomonadati; phylum Pseudomonadota; class Gammaproteobacteria; order Lysobacterales; family Lysobacteraceae; genus Xanthomonas; species Xanthomonas sp. 10-10. Next base: position 3,962,242 of record NZ_CP144460.1, on the reverse strand, counting down.
TCTGTTGCCGGGCCTGCTGGTGGCCGGTGGCCGGCGGGGATGGTTGGGCTTCGTGGCGGCTGCGCTGGCCTACACGCTGGCGGTGGTGGCGATGAGCGGGCCGAGCTGGCGGCAGACCGAGCGCCCGGTGTTTCAATCGAGCATGCCGTTGGTGGTGGTGCTGGATCTGTCGTCCAGCAGCAACGCGACCGATCTGCCGCCATCGCGCCTGCTGCAGGCGCGCGCCAAACTGGCCACGCTGCTGCGCAAGCGCGCCGGTGGCGAAGTTGCCTTGCTGGCGTATGCCGGCGAAAGCTTCACGGTTGCGCCGTTGACCGAAGACGCGGCCAACGTGGCCCTGTTTCTGGATGCGTTGTCGCCGTCGGTGATGCCGGTGGACGGCAAACGTGCCGACAGGGCCATCGATGCGGCGGCCCGGCTGTTGCAGCAGGCCGGCTTCAAGCAGGGCGATATCCTGCTGGTCAGCGATAGCGCAGACGGCTCGGCGGAAAGCTCCGCACGCACCGCACGTGGGCGTGGATTCCACGTCTCCGCGCTCGGGGTAGGCAGCCCGCGTGGCGCCGCCTACCGCACCGGTAGCGGCGAGATCGCGCAGGCAAAACTGGACGAGGCAAGTCTGCGCGACCTGGCCGGGCAGGGCGGTGGGCGCTACGCGCGCATTGCGCCGGACGACGCCGACCTGCAAGCGCTGGGTGTGCTCGATCCCGCGCAGCAGCCGCTGGCCGACGAAGCCGCCGAAGCCAGTGGCGGCAAGACCTGGCTCGACGAAGGCTACTGGTTGGTGCTGCCGGTGATGCTGTTGGCGTTGCTGGCGTTCAGACGCCGCGCAGTCGTGGCGATGGTGGCACTGATGTGCGTGTTGCCGCTGGCGCAGCCTGCACAGGCGGCCGACGGCACCTTGTGGCAGCGCGCCGATCAGGTGCAGCAGCAGCGTCTGGATGCCGGCGTGCAGGCGTACCGCAAAGGCGATTTTGCCGCTGCGCAAAAAGCATTCGAAGGGGTACCGACCGACGAGGGACTGTACAACCTGGGCAATGCGCTGGCGCGACAAGGCCAGTACGACGAGGCGATTGCCGCTTACGATCGTGCGCTCAAGCAACATCCCAAGCAGGCCGATGCGATCGCCAATCGCGCGGCGGTCGATGCAGCGCGCAAGCGGCAGCAGCGCAACGACAAGGATGGCAAAGGTCAGTCCAAGAACCAGAATCAGTCGGGCAAGGACAAGCCCGGTCAGGATGCGTCCGGGCAAGACCCGCAGAACGCAAAAAACCCCGGCAAGGATGGGCAGGACCAGCAAGGCGAGCAAGGCAAGCAAGACGGCAAGGACCAACCGTCCGACGCGCAGACGGCGCAGGACGGCAAGTCGCAGCAGCAACCGTCCAAGGACGGCAAGGACGGCAAGGACGGCAAGGACGAGCAGGGCAAGCAAGACACGCCACCGCAATCGGCCGATGCCAAGGCGCAGCAACAGGCCGACGACGCGCAGCGTCGCAAGATGCAGCAGGCGATGGCGCAGGCCGGCGACAAGGGCGCCGATGCGAAGGGCAAGCCGGAGGACGCCCTGGCAAGCGAGACGCCGGAGCAGCGCGAGCAACGCCAGGCGGTGGATGCGTGGTTACGGCGCGTGCCGGACGATCCGGGCAGCCTGCTGCGCACCAAATTCAGGCTGGAATACGAACGCAGACAACGGGACGGACGATGATCGGCACACACCACTTGCGCCGCGGCGCGATCGGCATGCTGGCGTGCATGATGCTGTTCGTTTGCGCGCCGGCCGGTGCGGTCACGCGCGCCTGGCTGGACCGCGACAGCGCCAATGCCGGCGATGTGGTCATGTTGAATATCGAAACCGATCAGCGCGGCGTCGATCCGGATTACACGCCGTTGCGCAACGAGTTTGCACTGGGCGCCAAGAGCGCCAGTCAGCAGATGCAGGTGACCAATGGGTCGGTCACGGTACGCGCCTTGTTCGGCGTGGTGTTGACGCCGCGCAAGAGCGGCGAGTTGATCGTGCCTGCGATCCGGGTCGGCAACGAGCGTACCGAGCCCCTGCGACTGCAGGTGGTGGCCTCGGCGAACGATCCGGCGAGCAATGGCAGTCGCAGTGGCGGCACCGGCAACGCCGGTGCCAGTCGCCCAAGCGAGGCGCAGGGCAATGAAGAGGTCTTCGTCCAGACGCAGGTGGACGACCCGCAGCCTTACGTGCAGCAAAGCGTGGGCGTGGTGGTGCGGTTGTACTTCGCCACGCAGCTGGCCTCGGGCGAGCTGGACCTGGAAGCGCCCGATGGCGCATCGCTGCAACGCATCGGCGATGACGTCAGTTCGGTCAAGCTGGTCAACGGACGCCAGTACAACGTGGTGGAGCGACGCTATTTGCTGGTGCCTGAGCGCAGTGGGCGCCTGCTGTTGCCGTCCGCACGCTTCAATGGGCGCTCGGTCGGCGGTTTCTTCGACGATTATTTCGGTCGCGGCAACGGCGAGCTGAGTGCGCGCAGCGCCAGCATTGCGTTGCAGGTACGCGCGCAACCGGCCAATGCGCCGCAGCCGTGGCTGCCGTTGCGCAGCCTGCAGTTGCGCTATACGGCCACGCCGCAGCGCGCAACCGCAGGGGAGGCGACGCAGTTCGTGGTGGAGGCCAGCGCGCGTGGCGCCACCCAGGCGCAGTTCCCCGAGTTGCCCACACCGAGCGTGCCCGATGCGCAGGTGTTTGCCGAGCCGCCGCAATACGAAGAACGTTTTGTGGACGGCTCGCCGCAGTTGCGGCTGACCCGTCGCTATTCGATCGTGCCCAACCGCGCCGGCCCGTTGGTGGTGCCCGGCCTGCAGGTAGCGTGGTGGGACGTCGGTGCAGGTGCGGCCAAGACCGCCTCGGTGCCGGATCTGACCTTGGATGTGGCCGCGGGCAGTGGCGCCTTCGCCACGCCCGGGCCTGCACCCGCTGCAAGCCCGTCGAGCACTGCCGCAGCGCCTGCCCCGACCGCTGGCACGCTGAGCCTGCAGCCGCCGCCCACGCAACGGCCATGGGGCTGGATCGCTGCGGCCGTGGGCTTTGCATTGTTATGGGGCGTGACGCTGGGGTGGGCGTTGTTGCGTCGACGCACTGGCGCGAGCGGTGCTCCCAGTTCCAACGGTGGCGATACGCCCGTGCCGGGGCGGCGTGTGACCCATGGCGTGGCCGAGTTGCGTCGCGCGCTGGACAGCGGCGGCATGGACGATGTGGCTACCGTGCTGTGCGGCATGGCGGGCGTGGCCGATATCGACAGCGTGCTTGCAGCGCTGGCAGATCCCGCTCAACGCGCCGCGGTGGCGCGCATGCAGCGCGCTCGCTGGGGCGGCGATGGCGATGTGGCGGGCGCGCGGTCTGCACTGCGCGAGGCCTTTGCCAAGGGACCACGCTGGCGGCACGCGAGCGCTGCGGAACCTGAGGTGCTGGCGCCGTTGTATCCGCCAGCGCCCTGATCGCCTGCGCGGTATCGGCAGCGGCCGAGGGGCGAGAAGCAGGGCTTCGTTGTGCATCGCTGTAGCTCTTGGATCGGCTAAGAAGGGCTATGCGGTCGCCAGGGGGCCGGTGTGGCTGGCGCTGGGAACTCGCTTCCCGCTCATGCACGCCGGTTCTGAGCGCACCGCCACATCGATCCGGCAACTGCTCGCTACGTTTTGCTAGCCGCGCTTGGTTCCGGATATCCGCTGTGTTGTCGAGGGCAGGACGTCGCGGCTGCCATTTGGCTGCAGGGCCCTCGCCCGCCCACCATCGCGGGACACGCTGCAAGTACGTCCTTGTAAGCTCTTACGCGGCATCCATGCCGCGTAAGGTCCCGCGATGGTGGGCGGGCAAGGACCAGTCGAGTTGGTCGGTGCGCATGGAAGAGCAGTGCTGGATGCGGCTTGTTCGATCATCAAGCATCGGCTCGACATCTGATGCACGCAGCACGACAGACAGCTTTCCAGACGAGTGCCGACCGACTGTCTGGCACGGTGTCCTCGCTCGCTCCAGCGCCTGCATCACCTGATGCCGAGCCGGCCACCTGCCCTCGGGCGGGCGCACGGCGGCAGGCTGGGTAGGTGGCCGCATCGATGGCGTTTGTTAAGCTCCGGGGCTTGTGTCCAGATAAGGCCAGACCAGATGACTGCATCCCCCGCCGCACGCCGCCCGGGCCTGCCCCTGCATTGGAAGATGGGCATTGGCTTCGCCGTCGGTCTGCTGCTGGGTCTGGCGGTCTACTACCTGGCCGGCAGCGATGCCGATTGGGTGCGTATGGTGACCAAGTACGTCACCACCCCGTTCTCGCAGATCTTCCTCAATCTGATCTTCATGCTGATCGTGCCGCTGCTGTTTTCGGCACTGGTGATGGGCATCTCCGAAATGGGCGACATCCGCGCGCTCGGGCGGGTGGGGTGGCGCACCCTGGGCTACACCGTCGTGCTGTCCGGCGTTGCGGTGCTGCTCGGCCTGGTGCTGGTCAATGTACTCAAACCCGGTGCGGGCGTGGACCCGCAGCTGGCCAATCAGCTGATCCAGGAAAACGCCGACCGCACCCGCGAGATCATCTCCAGCTCCGGCACCCAGCCGCAGGGCATGGACATGCTGTTGTCGATCGTGCCCAGCAACGTGATCGCTGCGGCTTCCAGCAACGGTGCGATCCTGTCGCTGATGTTTTTTGCGGTGATGTTCGGCGTGGGCATGGTGCTGACCGCCGACGAAAAGGTCGCCACGCTCAGGCGCGGCATCGAAGGCATCTTCGAAATCTCGATGACCCTGATCGGCCTGGTGATCCGCCTGGCGCCGTATGCGGTGGCCTGCTTCATGTTCAACCTGGCCGCGCTGTTCGGCTTCGATCTGTTGATCCGTCTGGGCGCTTACGTGGGCGTGGTGGTGCTGGCGCTGGGCCTGCACATGGTGGTCAGCTACGGGCTGGCGGTGAAGTTCGCCGGGCGCTCGCCGATCGGCTTCTTCCGGCAGACCCAGGAAGCCACGATGATGGCGTTCTCCACCGCCTCCAGTAACGCGACTTTGCCCACCGCCCTGCGCGTGGCCGACGAGATGGGCCTGCCGCCTCGGGTGTCGCGCTTCGTGCTCACCGTGGGCGCCACCGCCAACCAGAACGGCACTGCCTTGTTCGAAGGGGTGACGGTGATCTTCCTGGCGCAGTTCTTCAACGTGGACTTGAGCCTCGGCCAGCAGTTCATGGTGATGCTGGTCTGCATCCTGGGCGGCATCGGCACTGCGGGCGTGCCGTCCGGCTCGCTGCCGGTGGTAGCGCTGATCTGCGCGATGGTCGGGGTCAACCCGGTCGGCATCGGCATGATCCTGGGCGTCAATCACTTCCTGGATATGTGCCGGACGGCGCTGAACGTGACGGGTGATCTGGCACTGACGACCCTGGTCGCCAAAGGCGAGGAATAGGGAATCGAGAATGGGGAATGGGTAGAGCGGGCTGGTGCGATCGGTACGTGCAATGGGGGGCGTGCCGCATTGCGGCAGGAGTTGTGGTGCAAGGGGCGTTAGCGACTAACCTGCAACGCTGCATCCGATTCCCCATTCCCCATTCCCCGACTCGCGATCCCCGTAACGCGGTGTGTGGGAGAATAGGCGTCTCCGCTTCCAGCGGTGTTCCCCTCCGCTTCCATAGACGCCCATGACCCAGCCCACCCGCCGCCAGCTGGCCAACGCCATCCGTTTTCTCGCCGCAGATGCGGTCGAAGCCGCCAAGTCCGGCCATCCCGGCATGCCCATGGGCATGGCCGATATCGCCGAAGTGCTGTGGAACGATTATTTCCGGCACAACCCGAACAACCCGCAATGGTTCAACCGCGACCGCTTCGTGCTGTCCAACGGGCATGGGTCGATGTTGCAGTACGCGTTGCTGCACCTGTCCGGCTACGACCTGCCGATCGAGCAGCTCAAGCAGTTCCGTCAGCTGCACAGCAAGACCGCCGGCCACCCCGAGCGTAGCGAAACCCCGGGCGTCGAGACCACCACCGGCCCTCTGGGGCAGGGCTTTGCCAACGCCGTGGGCTTTGCGCTGGCCGAGAAGCTGCTGGCGCAGCGCTACAACCGGCCTGAGCTGGAAATCGTCGATCACCGCACCTGGGTGTTCATGGGCGACGGCTGCCTGATGGAAGGCATTTCGCACGAAGCTGCTTCGCTGGCCGGTACCTGGGGCCTGGGCAAGCTGGTGGCGTTCTGGGACAACAACCAGATCTCCATCGACGGCAACACCGCCGGCTGGTTCAGCGACAACACCCCGGCGCGTTTCGAGGCCTATGGCTGGCACGTGATCCGCGATGTCGACGGGCATGACGCCGACAAGATCAAGGCGGCGATTGAAGCGGCGCTGGAAAACAGCGACAAGCCGACCCTGATCTGCTGCCGCACCAAGATCGGCTTCGGTGCGCCGACCAAGGCCGGCAAGGAATCCTCGCATGGCGCGCCGCTGGGCAAGGAAGAACTCGAGGGCGCCCGCAAGGCGCTGGAATGGTCGTACGGCCCGTTCGAAATCCCCGAAGAGATCTACGCCGGCTGGCGCGCAGGCGGCACCGGCACACTGCGTCAGGCCGAGTGGGAGCAGCTGTTCGACAAATACGGCAAGCAGTACGCGGCCGAAGCCGCCGAGCTGACCCGTCGCTCGCACGCCGAGCTGCCGGCAGACTTCATCGCCCAGGCCGATGCCTACATCGCCAAGGCGCAGGAAGACGGCCAGACCATCGCCTCGCGCAAGGCCTCGCAGCTTGCGATCGAAGCGTTCGCCCCCTTGTTGCCGGAACTGATCGGCGGTTCGGCCGATCTGGCGCATTCCAACCTGACCCTGTGGAAGGCCAGCAAGTCGGTGGCCACCGACGACCCGGATGCCAACTATGTCTACTACGGGGTGCGCGAGTTCGGCATGACCGCCATTGCCAACGGCCTGGCGCTGCATGGCGGCTTCATTCCGTTCGATGCCACCTTCCTGGTGTTCAGCGACTACGCCCGCAACGGCGTGCGCATGAGTGCGCTGAATCCGGCGCACGCCATCCACGTGTATACGCACGACTCGATCGGCCTGGGCGAGGACGGCCCGACCCATCAGCCGGTGGAACACCTGGCCTCGCTGCGCTACATCCCCAACAACGATGTGTGGCGCCCGGGCGATGCGGTGGAATCGGCGGTGAGCTGGAAGGCAGCCATCACCCGCAAGGACGGCCCTAGCTGCCTGATCTTCAGTCGCCAGAATCTGCAGCACCAGCCGCGCAGTGCCGAGCAGCTCAAGCTGATCGAACGCGGTGGCTACGTGCTGGCCGATGCCGAAGGCGGTACGCCCGACGTGATACTGATCGGTACTGGTTCGGAAGTGGGCCTGGCGGTGGAAGCCAAGAAGACGCTGGATGCGGCCGGCTTGAAGACGCGCGTGGTGTCGATGCCGTCGACCGATGTGTTCGATCGTCAGGACGCTGCGTACCGTGAGTCGGTGCTGCCGAACGCCGTGCGCAAGCGCGTGGCGGTGGAAGCAGGCGTGACCGGCTTTTGGCGCAAGTACGTGGGCCTGGATGGCGATGTGGTCGGCATCGACACCTTCGGTGCTTCGGCGCCGGCCGATCAGTTGTATGCGTACTTCAAGATCACGGCCGAGCACGTGGTTGCGGCAGCCAAGGCGCTGTAACGCCTTGCGTGGTGCTTGAAAGAAAAAGCCGGCGAAAGCCGGCTTTTTTGTTGGATCTCGTGCGCGATGCGCGGTCCGTCATCGTTCAACGGACCCCTTGCGTGTTTCAGTGCGCATCGTTGGCCAGCGCCGCTGCACGGATCCTGGTCAGCACCTTCAGCTGTGCGTTCATCATCGGCGGATTGGGATCGTGTCCTGTGCGTGGTAGCAGGAGGAATTCCTTGCTTGGTGCAGAAAGACCATCGAAATAGGCTTTGCTGATGTGCGCCGGAGTGACCAGATCCTGTTCGCCCTGAATCAGATAGACCGGCATGGCGAACTGCGGCCCGAGTGCGCGCAGGTCGATCTGCGGGCCCATGCGGAGCCGCGTTGGTCCCACTGCATGATGGTGAAATCGCGCGTCCAGCTGCCGAACAGGCGATGCGCAAACGGCGTGTTGGGGTTGCCCGGCCCGCCATGGACGATCAGCACCACGGGATTGCGGCAGTCCTGGCCCTCGATCGTGATCCATTGCTGGATGCCTCCAATCTGGACAAGACCTGCCTCGTGTACGGCGTTGCCGGGTACCCGGCAGGCGTCATGCAACGGTGTTTTTCCAGACTCCGCAGCACTCACTGCCGGCGCGCACAACAGCAGTAGGGCAATAGCTATCCAGCATTTTTTCATGTGATTCCCGTCGTATCGCGCGTCATTGCATCAGCCACCTGTTCAGCAGCTCCCGTTCCGAGTGTCGCGTCTATGCGAGTTCGCCCGCAATGGCTGCGGTTGGACCGCATACTCCTCCCCCCCCCGTGGTAGCGCTCGCTTGTATCAAGCACTGCTAAACAAATGCCGATCCGGCTATTTAAAATGTGAATCATTCCCATTAAAATGGTGCGCTGCCACGGTTGCGTGGCGCGTCCTCCCCCTTTGTTCGCCGTCCGGCACTGCCGTGATGGATGTCCTCGACTGTCTGTGCCGGAGCTGTGATGAATCGTCCTACCGTAATGCGTCTTCTTCCCATTGGGCTGCGCCCGCGCGCGCTGTCGCATGCGGTGTTTGCCGCGCTGTGCACGTTGTCGGCAGGCCAGGCCATGGCTGAAACCCCGGCCGGCGAAGCCGAAGTCACCACCCTGGACCGGCTGAACGTGCAGGGCGAGCAGGTCAAGGGCTATACGGTGGAAAAGACCACGGCCGGTACGCGCATGAACCTGTCGCTGCGCGAGATTCCGCAGTCGGTCACGGTGGTCACGCGCGAGCGCATGGACGACCAGAACCTGCAGAGCATCACCGACGTGCTCAACAACGTCTCCGGCATTTCTGTCGCGCAGAGCGACAGCGAGCGGCTGGAGTTCTATGCGCGTGGTTTCTACATCGACAATTACCAGTTCGACGGCATTCCGGCGTACATGGAGCAGGCCTGGAGCTATGGCGACTCGGCGCTGGATGTGGCGCTGTACGACCGCGTGGAAGTGGTGCGCGGTGCCACCGGTCTGTTGACCGGCTCGGGCAACCCGTCGGCCTCGATCAATCTGGTGCGCAAGCATGCGGTGAGCCGCGATTTCACCGGCACCGTGTCGGTGGGCGGTGGCGACTTCAACAAGACCCGCAGCGTGGCCGATGTCACCGTGCCGCTAAGCCCTGAAGGCACCGTGCGCGCGCGCGTGGTCGGTGTGTATCAGGACGGCGAATCGGACATGGACCGCTACAACCTGCGCAAGAAGATCGGCTCGGCCATCATCGATGCCGACCTCACCGACAGCACCTTGCTGAGCGTGGGTTACGAGTACCAGAAGAAGGAATCGGACGACGTCACCTGGGGCGGCTTCCCGCTGTTCTACAGCGATGGCACCCGCACCAACTACGACCGTTCGTTCAATCCGGCGGCCGACTGGACGTTCTGGGATACGCGTCTGCAGCGCACCTTCGCCAGCCTGCAGCAGAGCTTCGACAGCGGGTGGCTGCTCAAGGCCAATGTGAGCCACGAGAAGACCGAGGCGGCCAATCACCTGTTCTACCCGTTCTACACGATCTTCGGTTTCGACCGTGCCACCGGCGGCGGCGTGGTGCCGTATTCGGGCAACTACCAGACCGAGCGCAAGGCCGATGGCGCCGATGTCTACGCGGAAGGCCCGTTCCAGTTGTTCGGCCGCGAGCATCACCTGGTGGCCGGCGCCAGCTACAACCGCCGCGAATACGTCAACAACGGCACCTTCGATTTCCCGGCGCCGCTGGACAGCTATTTCGGTTGGACCGGTGCCTATCCGGAACCCAGCTGGAGCCCGCGCACCGTGCAGAGCGACGGCACCATCAAGCAGAAGGCCGCCTACGTGGCCGCGCGCTTCTCGCTGGCCGAGCCGCTGACGCTGCTGGTGGGCGCGCGCTATACCGATTGGCAGATCGATGGCCGCAACTTCGATGCGGCGCAGGGGCTTGCACCGTTCTCCGATAGCCAGACCGAAGTCACCCCGTACGCCGGTCTGGTCTACGACATCGACGACGTGTGGTCCACCTACGTCAGCTATACCGAAATCTTCAATCCGCAGACCTTGCGCGATGCCAATGGCGGCTACCTCGACCCGCTGAGCGGCAAGGGCTACGAGGCCGGCGTCAAGGCAGCCTGGTTCGACGACCAGCTCAATGCCTCGCTGGCGCTGTTCCGCATCGAGCAGGACAACCTGGGCGTGGCCACCGGCGGCTTTGTGCCGGGCAGCAGCGAGTCTGCATTCGAGGCCGCCAACGGCGTGGTCAGCGAAGGCTTCGATTTCGAGCTGTCCGGCCGTCTGGCCGCTGGCTGGAATGCGACTTTCGGTGCCTCGCACTACACCGCCCGCGATGACAGCGGCACGTCGATCAATACGCATCTGCCGCGCACCACCATCAAGCTGTTCAACAGCTACACCCCGCAGGGCGCGTGGAGCGATCTGACCGTGGGTGGTGGCGTCAACTGGCAGAACCGCTCGTACTACGTGGACCCGGTGTACGGCACCTTCCAGCAGAGTGCCTACGCCCTGGTCAGCGCCTTCGCCCGTTACCGCCTGTCGCCGCAGTTCTCGGTGCAGCTCAATGTCGACAACCTGCTCGACAAGCGCTACTACTCGCAATTCAATGGCGGCTACGGCGCGTGGGGCGCATCGCGCAACGGCATGCTGACCTTCAACTACGCGTTCTGATCGAGGGCGACGTCAGCTGGCTTGACGTTCGATCCTGCCGAAGTGACACAGGCACCTGCAAGGGTGCCTGTGTTTTTTGTGTTTCCGTCGATCTGTCATGCCATGGCGCGGCTGCTTGCGGCGGCGTCCAGGCAACGCCGCACGGCGTGCGACACCGCTGGTCGTGGCCGCTGCCAGGAAGTCCGTGAGCGCGTTGCAATACTGACGCGCGTTCGATCCTTCGACCAGAACGCGGCACGCCGGCTCAAGGCAGCAACGGCTGCAACTGCGGCGCCATCACCTCTGCCACCCAGTCCATGAAGGCGCGTACGCGCTGCGGCAGATGGCGGCGTTGCGCATAGAGCAACGTGACCGGCATCGGCTCGGGTGCCAGCTCGGCCAGCACTTCGATCAGGGCGCCGCTGTCCAGATGCGGGCGCAACGGGCTGGCAGGCGCCTGGATGATGCCCAGCCCGGCCAACGCGGCAGCCAGATACGCATCGCCATTGTTCACCGTCACCGGGCCGCGCATCGGCAACACCTGATAGCTCTGGCCGTCGCGATATTCGAAGCCGGGCGAGCGTTGCCCGAGCGTCGGTACGTAATGCACCAGATCGTGCTGCGCCAGATCGTCCAGGCACGTCGGTAGGCCGCGGCGGGCAAGATAATCGGCGCTGGCGCAGCTGACGATGCCAAACGCGCCCAGCGGGCGTGCGACCAGGCTGGTGTCTTCCAGCGTGCCCACGCGCAGCACGCAGTCGAATCCCTCGCGCACCACATCCACGCGACGGTCGGTGCCGCTGATTTCCACTTCCAGCTGCGGGTGCCGTGCCAGAAACGCGGGCAAGGCGGGGATCACGAAATTGCGCGCGATGCCAGCGGACATGTCCACGCGCAGGCGACCGCGCAGCTGTCCATGCTCGCGCTGAAACATGGTGTGCAATTCGTCCATGTCGTCGAGCAGGTCGCGGCTGCGCTGATAGAACGCCGCGCCGTCGCCGGTGAGTTGCACGCGCCGTGTGGTGCGATGCAGGAGCTGGGTGCCAAGCGAAGCCTCGAGCCGTTGCACGGCGGTGGAGACGCTGGCCTTGGGCAAGCCGAGCGTCTCGGCCGCGCGGGTGAAACTGCCCAGCTCGGCAACGCGCAGGAAGGCACGCAACGATTCGGTGGTGTCCATCGATTGGTCGATTATCTTGAACGGTGCAATCAGCGTGAGCCGATTTATGCGGTGCGGCAAGCGCAATAGGCTGGGCCACACCCACTTATGGAGCGTGCCGATGTCGACCACCACCACACCCATCACCTTGATCACCGGCGGTAGTCGTGGCCTGGGCCGCAATGCCGCGCTTGCGCTCGCTGCCGAAGGCAACGATATCGTGCTGACCTACCGCAGCCAGGCCGGCGAAGCCGCCGCCGTGGTGGCCGAGATCCAGGCGCTGGGCCGTCGCGCGCATGCGTTGCCGCTGGATGTCGCGCTGGCCGATACCTTCCCCGCATTCGTAGCGCAGCTGAAGGACGTGCTGGCCGAGTGGGGGCGCTCGCAGTTCGATGCGCTGGTCAACAACGCCGGTACCGGATTGCATGCGGCCATTGCCGACACCACGCCCGCGCAGTTCGATGCGCTGGTCGATATCCATCTCAAGGGGCCGTATTTTCTGACCCAGGCGCTGCTGCCGCTGATCGCCGATGGCGGACGCATCCTCAACGTGTCCAGCGGCCTTGCACGTTTTGCGCTGCCGGGTTCGTCGGCCTACGCGATGATGAAGGGCGGGGTGGAAGTGTTTACCCGTTATCTTGCAAAAGAGTTGGGTGCACGCGGCATTCGCGCGAACACGCTGGCGCCGGGCGCCATCGAAACCGACTTCAATGGCGGCAGCGTCCGCGACAACGCGCAGGTCAATGCGATGGTGTCCTCGGTTACCGCATTGGGCCGCCCCGGACTGCCGGACGATATCGGGCCGGTCGTGGCGGCCTTGCTGGCGCCGGGCACCGGATGGATCAATGCGCAGCGTATCGAGGTGTCGGGCGGGATGCTGATCTGATCTGATCTCACCTGTCAGGCAGCGCGGCGATGTCGTTCGACGGCATCGCCGCGTGCAAGTTGCTGCAATGCCACCAGTACCTCACACCGCGCGGCCTCTGTATGGCGCGTGCTGCAGGGTTGCCTTGGAGCAACGAACAAGCCGACTGTGCACCGCCAGGGGGCGCGGCCGGTGCTCGGTGCGGCATGTACCACGCCTACACCCCGGTTTCTCCGTGCCGTCCACACCACCTCACGACTGCCCGCCATGCTTTGTCAGCCGCTCTTACTGAAGGAGCTGATCGCCGTGCAGGACGGGGTAGGGATTCAATGCCTCACCCTTCCACCACTGCTTTTCCGGACCCAGGCGATGGATCTCGAAGTGCAGATGCGGTGCGGCCGGATCGGCATTGCCGGTGCTGCCGACATAGCCGATCACCTGGCCACGCTTGATGGATTGTTTTTCGGCCAGGCCATCGGCGTAGCGCTGCAGATGCGCGTAGTAATAGCAGTACGTGCCGCCGGGCTCGAACTGGTACACGGTCAGGCCGCCGCGGTCGCTGTCGAACAGTTTTTCCACCGTGCCATCTGCCACGGCAAGCACCGGCGTGCCGGCCGGGGCCAGGATGTCGATGGCGTCATGCACGCGGCCTTCGCTGCGTGCATCGGTAAAGGTGTCCTGCAGTTGGCCGCGGTCGATGCCCTGGACCGGGATCAGCAGGGCGTTGCCCGTTGATTGCGCATCGGTTGCCGGCGCGGCTGCTGCTGCTGCAACTGGGCTCGGCCCTGCGACTGCAGCATCGGCTGGCATCGATGGCGCAGGTTGCGCAGCAGGTGCGGAGGCGACGATCTGGTTCGCGGGTTGCGCAGCCACGCTCGACGCGCTTGCCGGCTGCGTGACCGTCGCCTCCGGCGCGCCGCGTTCCAGCCACCAATACCCGCCTGCACCGATCGCCACGCCTGCAACCAGAATCATCAGCAGTTTCATGCTTACTCCTGCATCACCACCGGGACCGACGGGCCGACCACGCTGGCCAGATTGACCACGTCCCAATTGGTCAGACGCACGCACCCATGCGATTCGGTCTTGCCGACATGGCCGGGCTCCGGCGTACCGTGCAAGCCGTAATGCGGCTTGGACAGGTCGATCCACACACGGCCAACCGGGTTGTTCGGGCCAGACGGCAACGTCGCCTTTTGATCGCCCTTTTTCGCGTCCCAGAACAGTTTGGGGTTGTACTTGAACACCGGGTCGCGCGAGATGCCCAGGATCTTCCAGCGGCCGATCGGCAACGGATCGTGCTTGCTGCCCGACGACACCGGGAACTGCGCATAGACCTTGCCGTCGGCATCGAACAGGCGCAGCGTCGAGTCGGATTTGTCCACCACCAGCTTGGCAGGCTTGGGCAGCGGGGCAACGCCGTCGATGTTGGGAACCTGGATCGCGTTGCCGGCCTTGCTCAGATCCACGCCGGGGTTGAGCTGGCGCAGCAACGCAGGGTCGGCGTGGAAGCGCTCGCCCAGGGATTCATCCACCGAGGTGTAGCCGAGCGAAGGCAGCTTGGCCTGTTCGGCCGGGCCCTTGGGAATCGCCTGGAACGGGCCGGCAACGTCGGCATCGGTGAGCGTGTACTGCACCAGCGCCGGTGTGCTGTCGGCCTGCAAGGCCTGCCAGGTGGCATCGTCCAGTTCGCCGGTCACCTTGATGTCGTGTGCGGCCTGGAACCCGGAGACCGCGCGCTTCTGATTCGAGCCACGTTCGCCATCGATCTGGCCTGGGGAAAAATGCGCGCGGTCCAGCAGCACCTGCGCATGCAGGTCCGAGCGTGGGCCGGTGGCGACGGCCTTTGCGGCAGGAGTCGCCGTTGGCGCAGGGGCGGCAGCAGGCGCAGCTTGCGGTGCTTGTGCCAGCGCAGACAACGAAGCGCTCAACGACAGGGCGAGCAAACAGACGCGAGCGTAAGAGCGAGGGGGCATGTGCAGGTCCGCAAAGAGGCAAGCGCGCACAGTGCCGCAGCGGCCTGCGTTTGCTGCGTGAAATGGCTGCACCCGGACTGACTGAGGCGCGATGGCGCCGCGGTCCTTGCTCGATGAGGGCGATGCGGTTCCGGGTTGCGCGGCCGTCCTCACGACGCCACCGCGTTGCACGCGGGGGCATGAAGGGTGGCTTGCGAGACCTCGCAGCATTGATCGGAGGCCGACCGCCTGCGTCATGCGCAGACAATCGACCGATGACCTGTGCGCCCACGTGCAAGAGCACCCGCCTGGTCGCCTACCGCACTGGCCCGATGGTCAGTAGGTATAGCCCACTGTCAGCAGGTACACCCGCCCGGTCTGCACGTAAGCGCCATCGGCGCCGGGGTCGTAAGCCATGTAGCGATCGGACTTGCCCTGGGTTTCGTAGAACGTGGCGGCGTTGAGCAGGTTCTTGGCCGATACGCCCACGTCGACGTGGTGCGGCAGGTGATAGGTGGCGTTGAAGTCCAGCGACTTGACCGGTTGCAGATAGTAATTGAGCCGGTCGGTGGTCAGCCCCAGCAATTGCAGACCGGTGTAGTTGTAGCTCAGGTCGGCGCGCAGGTGCGCATCGTCGTAGAACAGATCCAGGTTGTAGATACGCTCCGGCGCACGCGGCAACCAGGTTTTTTCCGGCTGGTCGGCCCGTTTGCTGTCCGCTTCGCTGCGCTGCAAGGTGAGGTTGGCGGTGACGCCAAGCTTGCTCCAGATGCCCGGCAGGTCCTGCAGGCGCTTGCTGCCGGCCAGCTCCAGCCCGTACAGCGTGGCAGTGCCGCCGTTCTGCGGCATGGTCACCGGCACGCCGTTTTCGAAGGTGGTGCCGGTCGGTACCAATCCGCCGAGTGTGTTGTCGTTGCTGGTGGCCGATTGCGAGGTGTAGATGAAGCCGGTGATCCGCTTGTAGTAGGTCGACGCGCTGAGCACGCCGCCGTTGTGGTCGTAGAACTCGGCCGACAGGTCTGCGTTGTCGGCCTTGCTCGGCTGCAGATCGGGGTTGGGTCTGGAAATGCCGACCACGCGCTGGGTGTCGTCGATGGTGTACACCGTCTCGCCGGAAATCAGGCCGAAGGCCGGGCGGCTGAAACTGCGGCGCAGCGCGGCGCGGTAGACAGTGAGATCGTCGGGTCGATAGTTGATGCTGATACCGGGCAGGACTTGCCCATAGGTGCTGCCGGTGCCGACGAAGCCGCCGCTGGTGCCGTCGCCGCTGGATTGCCAGGAATCGGCCGAGTAGCGGGTCAACTCGTAGCGCACGCCGGGCAGGATGCTGACCTGACCGATATGCAGCGCGGCCATCGCGTAGCCCGAGTAGATCGCTTCGGTGCTGGAGGTGGTGTTGGCGTTGTAGTCATTGGCGGTGTAGACGCCTGCGCCGTTGGGGTCGTCGACGTACTTGTAGGGCAGGGCCTGCGCGCGCATCCAGTTGCGGTCCAGCAGTTTGAACGGACCTGCGTAGTGCCCATCGAAGGCGTTGTAGGTCAGGCGGCCGGGGATGGCGCTCAGCGGGGGGCCGCCAGCGGTGGGGAAGGCGTAATTGGGGCCACCAAAATAGGGCCCGTTGGTCACGAAGTTGCCGTCCTTGTGGAAGAACGGGTGGTCGTACGCACCGCGGTCGGAGTGATCGGCAGACAGGCCGACCTTGACGCTGTCCAGCACGTCGCCATCGACCTGGTAGGTGATGTCGGTATGCGCGTTGAGGCGGTTGTCGTGACTGCCGGCATCATGGCCTTGCACTTTCCACAGCAGCGACGAATCCAGGTTGTAGAAGAACTCCTTCAACGCCGCCGGGCTGGGACCGATGCTGGGGTAGGTCGGGTCGCTGAGGTCGAAGGCGAAGCTGCCCGGGGTATAGCCATACAGACTGGCCGAAACATAATCCGGCCGCCTGCGCGTGCCGCGCCCGACCGAGGTCCCGTAGTCCAAGCGCAGACGGTCCAGCGTGGTCTGGCCGCCAAGCTGCAAAGTCGCCAGCTTCTCGTCGATGTCGTGGGTATTGAAGTAGCCGCCACGCACCGCCGTGGGTTGGTTGCGGTAGGTTTCCAGGCGTGCGCTGGATTGATCCTGCTGCCCGGTGACGCCGTAGCTGCCGTAGATGGCGCGTGCATAGAGCGCACTGTTGTCGCCTTGCCAATCGAGCGAGAGGTTGCCGCCATAGCGTTCGATCTGGCTGGTGTACAGGCTGTATTTGTAGCGTGTGCTGATCAGCGGGCCGGCAGCGCGTAGATCGGTTGCGTTGGCCAGTGCGGGGTCGGCAGGCACGTATTTGCTGTTGGGCGCCGGTGCCTGCGCCATGTTGTTGTTCTTGCCGTAATAGGCCGATGCGTAAAGGCCAAAGGCATGGTCGCTGCCGAATTTCCAGGCGATCTCCTGCTGGAACGTGGCGCCGGTGTCCTTGCCGCCCAGATGCGAGGCCAGCGCGTTGAGCTGGCCTTGCGCGGTGCTCTTGGCATAAAACTCCTGGTCGAAATCGAACGCGTTGGGCGTGCGCATATCGATCGCACCGCCGATGGCGTCGCCGGGCATGTCGGGTGTGGGCGACTTTGACACCTGCACCGACTGGATGCCGAACGGCGCCAGCATGTTCAAGGAGATCGCGCGCGTCGACGAATCGGTTTCCGGCATGCCGAAGCCGTTGAGCGTGTACGCGTTGTAGCTGGCGTCCATGCCGCGGATGCTGACGTAGGCGTTCTCGCCGGTGGTGGCCTGGCCCAGATGCATGTCGCTGTACGACGACAAGCCCGGCATGTGCGCCACCACATCGGCGATGCCGCCGGAGGGGATGGCGTCGATCTGTTGCTTGCTCATCACGCTGTTGACGCTGCTGGACAGGCGTTGCTCGTTGATCGAGCCGGGCGTGGCGGCATGCTTGGCCTGCACGTTGACCGAATCCAGGGTGGTGGTGGCAAGTTCCGGCGTCTCTGCCAGGACGGGCGCAGACAGCGCCAGTGCGATGGCGCAGCTCAGACGATGGAGGGTACGGGGAGTGTGCATGCGGAGGACTCGCTAGGTGAAAGGGAGCGCTTGGCCATGACGCGGGCGCCAAGCGTGCAGCGCCGATGCCTTCCATTGCGGCGGGTCTGTGTGCGGTTTTATGCGGTGTACGCCAATGCAAGTGGCGCCGATCAGTGACTCAGATCGACGCCCTTGCAGTGCGTTGAGGGCCGTTGCGGATTGCAGCGCGCAACCGCATCGCCCTCCAGGCGCACCACGTAGCCGGTGCTTGCTGACTCGTGTGCGGGAAAGTCGGTGCTGAGCAACTGCGCACCGCTGGCCAGCATGCTGTCGCGGCGGGTGGTGTCGTGCTGTAGCGCTTCCTTCAGGTCTGCGTCGGTTCGCGTGCGCACCAGGTAGCCGGCTTTCACCAGCCGCGTGATCGTGTCGGCGGGGCCGTCGTTGAGTTCGGTGAAGGCGGCATCGTCCTGCCCAGGCACCGCATTGGTGAAACAGACCCGGCCACGCAGCGACGGATGTCCCGGCAGATAGCTCGCACCGGCCGTGCGTTGGTCGAGCAAGAACACGACCTTGCCGCGCGTGTCGGCCAGCGACGGCCAGCCATGCGCAAGCACCGCGGCGTTGAGCGTACTCGCGTTGCCACGCACCTGGTCGGGGCTGACGTATTCGCCAGGTCGAAAGACCGAGCGCAGTTCGGCATCCAATGCATCCATGGTGCCTGCATCGAACGGCTCGGGCTGTACGCTGGGAAAGCCCAGCTCGACAGGCGCCTGCTTGGTTTCCAGCAGGATGAAGATCGGCACGTGCCCGGGGTGTTGCCTGGACCAGCTGCGCACCTGCTGCAGGCAGGCGATCAGCGGTTGGCAATTGCTGCGCTGGTCCACGTCCTGCACGTGCATGACCTTGAAGCCGGATGTGTCCATCACACCGGCGGGTGCGCTGGCCGGTGCTGGCGGCAGCCCGGCCTTGGCAATCTGCGCGGCGATCGCCGGATGTGCATAGCGGCCACCCTGGGCATCGGCGAACACGTCCAGTTCCAGTTGCCTGACGCCATCGTCCAGTTGTTGCGCCAGCGGCGGATGGCGGTAATCCAGTGCCGCGAACAACGCGGGATTGAGCTGTTTCAGCAGCGTGGCTTCGCTGGGTGCAAATCCGGCGTGGTAGCTGTTGTGGCTGCCGACGTATTGCAGGTCGGTGAGGCGCGGTGCAGCAGCTAGCGCAAGATTGCTGGTGATCAAGGCGGCAAATAGCGCGGCTTTCGGCAGTTTGCTTCGCTTTGTGCGTGGCTGCTTCGCTTGGCAGTCACTGGATGAATGAAGTGCGGAAAAAACCGGAGCAAAAGCCATGCGGCGACGCCAGGAAACGAGGTGGTCGTCATCATCCGGGTGCAACTTGACGCACATCTTTCCGCAGTATTGCCGTCATGCGTCAGTCGCTTCGATACGCGCAAGCGAATCTGGTTGATCGCCATATGGATAAGTTCATTGTGGTGTTGTTTGGCGCAGCGCATAGGCCAGCAATCGCGCCTGGAGACGCTCGCCAATCCTGCGCGGTGTGTCCAGTCCCATGCGCTGCAGACAGGCCGCTGCGTCGGTCGTGTCGGTAGCGCGCGATGTCGTTGCACGCGCCAGCGTCGCCAGCATTGCGCCCCTGCTGGCGGTGGCACGCTTGAGCCAGGTCAGTGCACGTAGCAAACGTTGTTCGACCGCAGTGAAATCGCTGCCAAGCGGATAATCGGGCAGGCTGCCATCGCGCCGGAATGGCGCCAATGCCCGTTCAAGCGCGTCGGGCGTGTTGCGTTGTGCGCGGGCGGGCAACAAGGGCGCCGTGCGCAGCTTGCGTGACTGGGCAGCCTGCGCAAGCAGCGCGTCCTGGAAGCGTGTATCGCAGATGCCGGCCATTTCCAGCACGCACTCCTGGTCGGTCTTGTGGCGCAGATCGGCGATGCCGTATTCGGTGATGTAGATGTCGCGCAGATGGCGGGGAATCGTGGTGTGGCCGTAGTTCCAGCGCACATTGCTGGCTGCCTCTGCGCCGGCATCGCGGGTGGCGCGCAGCATCAAGGTACTGCGTGCCTGCGGCAGGGCATGCGCCATCGCGACAAAGTTGTATTGCCCGCCGACGCCGGAGACCACGCGTCCGTCTTCCAGGCCATCGGACACCGCTGCACCGAGCGCGGTCGCCATCATGCAGGAGTTGAAGAAACGCGCGTCGCGGCGCTGCAGGCGCTCCAGGGTTTCATTGCCGCCGTACAGCTGGTTGATCTCGCTGATGCGGCGCATGCCGATGGCATTGCGGGTGTCGGCATCCAGATCGCGCAGCCATTGATAGAAGTCCGGCGAGCCGAGATAGAACGCGCCATGCAGGAACTCGCCTTCGCTTGCCAGGCGCGCACGATCGTCGGCATCGGCGCTGCCATCGGCAATGCGCTGCATCAGCGGCAGATCGTCGTGCACCTTGCGACGGATCACGCCGCTGTCCACCAGTTGCTTGAAGCCTTCGTTGAGCATTTCGCTGCAGCCGTACAGGCCGATCGCAAACGGCTCGAGGCCGCCGCTGGCAAGCACGCTGGGGTGCTGGTCCAGGGTTGGGTCCAGCGCCTGCAGCGCGCGGCGATAGGTCGCGTTGTCGGTGTGCCGCAGCACCAGGGCATGACTCAGCGCGTCGGCCAGCGTGCCGATGCCGATCTGCAAGGTGCCGCCATCGCGTACCAGCGTGCTTGCATACAGGCCGATGGCGTAATCGACGGTCGTCACCGGTTGCCGCGGCAGGCCGAACAGACGCGGCGATGGGCCGGGCAGGTCAATGATCAGATCGAAGAAGGTCGCATCCACCGCGGCAGTGCCGCCCATCCACGGCAGCTGCGGGTCCACTTCGGCCACCAGCAGCGGTCGGGGCAGGTCCAGCGCCTGCACGGCGTCCAGCGTGTCCTGGGTGATGTCGTTGTTGCACGACAGCGACAGC
Source organism: Xanthomonas sp. 10-10 (assembly GCF_040182365.1). Lineage (NCBI taxonomy): Bacteria > Pseudomonadati > Pseudomonadota > Gammaproteobacteria > Lysobacterales > Lysobacteraceae > Xanthomonas > Xanthomonas sp. 10-10. The sequence goes on along the minus strand of NZ_CP144460.1, from coordinate 3,941,522 downwards.
CGCGTGCCACCGGGTTCGCGCGCGACCTTCTGCACAATCAGATTCGGCGCGCGCTGCGCCACTGCGGCCGCGGCATGCGTGTAGTTCAAGCTGGTGTAGTCGGCCTGCGCCTGGGTGGAGTGCAACAGGCCGCCGGACTGCATGTAGAACTCTTCCACCTGCACGTGCGCCGGCAAGGCGTCGCGCAGCATGGCATCGACATACGCAAGGCGCGGAAAGTCCTCGCCGAAGTGACGCGCGATGAACGCAGCCGCAAAGCGCGCCCCAAACCCCTTGCCCGGTTTGGGCGGACTGAGCGACAGCGCGGTGTACAGCGCAAGCGATCGTGCGGGCGTGCTCTCGATCTGCGCATACAACGCATTCAACAGCCGGTGCGGCTTGCCGATGCCCAGCGGTGCACCCACCCGCAACGGGCCGGCGATGCATTGCAGGATGTGCGCGACCGCAGTGTCCAGATCAGTGACGTATGTAGGCATGCGCGAGAGCGTAGCCCAAAGCGCTGTGGTGGCGACACCGACAGCGGTCGGGCCACTCCCTACAGTGCGCAACGAATCGCTTCTGCAGATATTACAACTGGGTAACAACTGGCTCATGGTGGCGTAATCGAGCGCTCCCAGGATGCGCAGCATGATCACCTCACCCACCCCCGCCGGTTTTTGCCCCCGCCATGGCTTTGCCAGTGCCAGCCTGGTCGAGGCCACGCACGCGCAGCGCCATGAGGTGGAACAGTTCATCGCTGCGGTCTATCTGCGTCGCTATGGCGCGCAGCTGCGCAGCTTCCTGCCGCACCTGCTGGCCTATCGCGATACCAAGGGTGTGCTGCTGGCGGCGGTAGGGGTACGGCTCGGCAGCGCCGGTCGCCTGTTCGTGGAGCAGTATCTGGATAGCCCGGCCGAATCGACGCTGGCCGGGCGGATGGCGGTGCCGGTCGCGCGCTCGGGCCTGGCCGAGGTCGGCAACTTCGCCGCGATCAGCTCCGGCAGTGCGCGCGCGCTGATCCCGCAAATGACCCATGCGCTGCATCACGCCGGCGTGCGTTGGGTGCTGTTTACCGCAACCCGGACCTTGCGCAATACCTTCGACCGGCTGCAGCTGCAGCCGGTCGCCCTGGCGCCAGCGCTGCAGTCGCGTGTAAAGGACGACGGCACCGAGTGGGGCAGCTACTACGCCACCCATCCACAGGTCCTGTGCGGCGATGTCGCCGCCGGTCACGCGTTCCTGCTTGCGCGGCAGGCGCTGCACCCGCAAGCCGTACGCTGGGACGTCGATACGCTGCTGTGCCGGGCAGGAGCAGGCGCATGAGCGCGCGGTTCGCAGCGCTGCTGGGCGCCCTGCACGGCCATGCGCCGCGCGTGCTGACCACCGCCGGCAGCCTCGATGCGCAGCAACTGGCCGATGCCGTGGTGGGGCTGGCCGCGCGTCTGCAGACGGCGGGGCTGACCTGTGTCGCCAGCCGGCTGGACAACGGCCCGGGCTGGTTGATCCTGGATCTGGCGCTGCGCCTGATCGATGCAGTGCACGTGCCGTTGCCGACGTTCTTCTCCGAGGCGCAGGTGCTGCATGCACTGATGTCCAGCGGCGCGCAATGCGTCGTGACCGACGCGGCCGCCACTGCGCCACCAGGCACCCATGGCGAAATGTCTGCGTTGCAGTTCGATGCACTGCGCGCCTGGCGGGTGGAAGCGCTTGCGCAGAGCATCGTGCTGCCGGTCGACACCGCCTGCATCACCTATACCTCAGGCACCACCGGGCGTCCCAAGGGCGTGTGTCTGTCGGCCGACGGCCTGTTGACGGTTGCCGGCGCGTTGGTGGATGCATCGGCTGCGATCGCGCCGCGTCGGCACCTGTGCCTGATGCCGTTGTCCACCTTGCTGGAAAACGTCGCCGGGCTCTACGCAACCTTGCTGTCCGGGGCGCAGGTCGCGCTGCCGTCGCTGGCGGAAATCGGCTACAGCGGCGCCAGCGGGCTGGATGTGCCGACGCTGCTGCGTTGCCTGCAGCGTTATCAACCTGAGAGCGTGATCCTGGTGCCGCAGTTGTTGTTGGCATTGGTCAGTGCTGCAGAGCAGGGCGTGGCGCTGCCTGCATCGTTGCGCTATATCGCCGTCGGCGGCGGCCATATCGGCCCGAGTCTGCTGGCGCGCGCCGCAGCCTTGGGCCTGCCGGTGTTCGAAGGCTACGGCCTGACCGAATGCGGCTCGGTGGTCTGTCTCAACCGCCCCGGTGCGCTGCGTCCCGGCAGCGTCGGCCAGCCGCTGGCGCACACCCAGGTGCAGATCGTCGATGGCGAAATTCAAGTTGCCGGCGCGCGCGCGCTGGGCTATCTGGGCGAACAGCCGATGCCGTCGGGGCCGGTGCGCACGGGCGATCTCGGACGGGTGGACAGCGATGGGTTCGTCCATATCACCGGGCGGCGCAAACATGTCTTCATCACCGCGTTCGGTCGCAACGTCTCGCCCGAGTGGGTGGAAAGCGAGTTGCTGCAGCATCCGTTGCTCGCCCAGGCCGTGGTCTGGGGCGAAGCGCAGGCCGACAACGTTGCGGTGCTGTGGCCGCGTAGGCCCGGCAGCGACGATGCGGCCATCGCCCAGGCACTGGCCGAGGTCAACGCCGGCTTGCCCGACTACGCACGCATAGCGCGTTTCGTACGGGCCGATACGCCCTTCAGCGCACACGAGGGCCTGCTCACGGCCAACGGCCGTCCCCGGCGCGACGCAATCCTGGCCCGCTACCAATCCGACGTCGATCGCAGCTATCGATTGCCGGCCACCGTCTCTCTCGGAGTTTCAGCATGACCTTCTACACATCCCTGCTGGCGCATACCCAGGCCGAACGCGAACGCATGACGCAGGTGCCGATCATCCAGTCGGCACTCGTCGGGCAGATCGCGCACGATGATTACGTGGCGTTTCTCGCCCAGGCCTACCACCACGTGCGGCATACCGTGCCGCTGCTGATGGCCTGCGGCGCGCGGTTGCCGGCGCGGCTGGAATGGCTGCGCGAAGCCATCGGCGAATACATCGAAGAAGAGATGGGCCACCAGGAGTGGATCCTGGACGACCTGGTCGCGTGCGGCCAGCCGCGTGAGGCAGCCGTGCTTGCCGGGCCGTCGCTGGCAACCGAACTGATGGTCAGCTACGCCTACGACACCATCCAGCGCGGCAATCCGGTCGGATTCTTCGGCATGGTGCTGGTGCTGGAAGGCACCAGCGTGGCATTGGCCACGCGCGCGGCCAATCAGATTGCGCAGTCGCTGGAGTTGCCGCGCAACGCCTTCAGCTATCTGCTCTCGCATGGCGATCTGGATATCGAGCATGCCGGTTTTTTCGAAGGCCTGATGAACCGCCTCGACGACCCGCTCGACCAGCAGGCGGTCGTGTATGCGGCCAAGCGCTTCTACGTGTTGTACGGCGACCTGTTTCGCACCTTGCGCGCCGATGGCGTGCCTCTGGCGGAGGCGGCGTGATGGATCTTCGCGGCAGGTGCGTGATCCTCACCGGCGCCAGTGGCGGCATCGGCAGCGCCTTGTGCGCGCAGTTGGTGGAGGCGGGCGCGACCGTGGTGGCGGTAGGACGCACGCCAGCGACCTTGCAGCGGCTTGCCGACACGCAGCCGGCCGGGCGCGTGCTTCCGCTGGCAGCCGACCTCGCCAGCGCAGCGGGCCGTGCGTCGCTGCTGACGCGGATACACGCGCTGCAACCTGCACCGTCGGTGCTGGTCCTTGCACATGCGCGGGGCCACTTCGGGTTGTTGCAGGAGCAGGATCCGGCCAGCTTGGAGGCGCTGGTGCATGTGAACCTGACCGTGCCCATGCTGCTGGTGCAGGCCCTGCTGCCCATCTTCCTGAGGCAGCCGGAGGCGGCGATGGTGGCGGTCGGCTCCACGTTCGGCAGCATCGGGTTTGCCGGTTTCGCCGGCTATAGCGCGAGCAAATTCGGCTTGCGCGGGCTGTTCGAGGCCTTGGCCCGCGAACACGCAGACACGCAGGTGCGCTTTCAGTATCTGGCGCCGCGCGCCACAGCGACCAGCTTCAATCCCGCCGCGGTCGATGCGCTCAACGCGGCCTTGGGTACGGCGGTGGACCGGGCCGAGGACGTCGCGGCAGCGCTGGTGCAGTCGATCGCGCGTGGGGACGCGCGTCGGCAGTTGGGCTGGCCGGAAAAACTGTTTGTCCGGCTCAACGGCCTGCTGCCCGAAGTGGTGGACCGTGCGTTGCGCAAACAACTTCCCCTCATCCGCCGCCATGCGCGGCCCGGTAGCGTGGTTGCCACACAGGAGCTTTCGCATGAATCGCAATGACTGTCAGTTGCGTATTCTGGCTGCACTGGCGATGTTGGGTATCGCCGGCGCCGGTTGGGCGGCCGGTCCGGCGCCGCAGGTGGCGCAGCTGCAGGATCGTTGGGCGGTGATCGCCTACCAAACTCCAAAATCAGAGCGGGTTGCGGCGCTGGAAACGCTCGTGCAGCAGGCCGAACAGGTACGGCACGCCTTGCCGGACGATGCCGATGCCCTGATCTGGGACGGCATCGTGCGCTCCAGTCTGGCCGGCGAAAAGGGCGGTCTGGGCGCATTGGCGCAGGTCAAACTCGCGCGGACGGATTTCGAGCAGGCGATCAAGCGTGCACCGCGTGCGCTCGATGGCGCGGCCTACACCAGTCTGGGAGCGCTGTATTACCAGGTGCCTGGCTGGCCGATCGGATTCGGCGACGATGCCAAGGCGCGCACCTTGCTGTATCAGGGTCTGGCAATCGATCCTGACGGACTCGACAGCAATTATTTCGTCGGGGATTTTCTGCGCGATCAGAAGGACTGGGCCGGTGCCGCAAAGGCCTTCGAGAAAGCCGCTGCCGCAGCGCCCAGACCGGGCCGGCAGATTGCCGATGCCGGCCGCCTCAAGGAGCTGGCCGCCAAGTTGGCCGATGTGCGCGCGCAGCTTGCCAAGCACTGAGCCGCCTCACAGACTGGCTCACATGCGCATCTTGTTGGTCGAAGACGATCTTTCGCTGGGCGAAGGCATCCGCACCGCCTTGCGGCGTGCTGCCTATGCGGTGGACTGGGTACATGACGGGGTCAGTGCGCTGATGGCCCTGCAGGAAGACACCCTGGATCTGGTGATCCTGGACCTGGGGTTGCCGCGCATGGATGGGATCGAGGTCATTCGCACCGCCCGCGCCCGCGCACTGGACACGCCGATCCTGGTGCTCAGCGCCCGCGAGCGCGCCGCCGATCGCGCGCTGGGCCTGGATGTGGGCGCTGACGATTATCTGGGCAAGCCCTTCGACATCAACGAGCTGCTGGCGCGCACGCGAGCGCTGCTGCGACGTGCGGCCGGGCGTGCGCAACCGACCTTGCAGGCTGGCGCGCTGCGGCTGGATCCGGCCGGCATGTCGGTGCGTTGGCATGGCCGCGATCTGGATCTGACCCGGCGCGAATTTGCCCTGCTGTGGCTGTTGATGGAGCAGCATGGCAGGCCGATCGGGCGCGAACGCATCCAGCAACATCTCTACGGATGGGACGAGGACGTCGCCAGCAATGCAGTGGATGTGCACGTGCATCAGCTGCGTCGCAAGTTGTCACCGGCGCTGATCCGTACCGTGCGCGGCATCGGTTACGCGCTCGACGAGCAGGCCGCCCAGGCCGCCGTACCGCCGCAATGAATTCGATCCGCCGGGTGCTGTTGCTGGCCTTGCTCGGCGTGTTGTCGTTGCTGATGTTGGCCGCAGCCGGGTTCAGTTATCGCGCCGGGCTGCAGGAAGCTGGCGAAATGTTCGATGCGCGCCTGGTGCAATCGGCGCGCGTGCTGGTGTCGTTGGTGGACGAACCCTTGGGCGATCTGGCGCAGGGCGAGCCGATCGTGATCCGTGGATGGCACGGGCAGGCGCAGGGCGTGGGCGAAGCGCTGGCGTTCAAGGACGGCCATGCCTACGAAACCAAGCTGGCGTTTCAGGTGCGCAATGCCGGCGGCGCGTTGCTGTTGCGCTCGGACAGTGCGCCAGCGCAACCGTTGGCGCCGTTGCGTGCCGGCTATGCAGACGTGCGATTGCCCGATGGGCAGTGGCGTACGTTTACCTTGCACTCGCCGGGTGGGCGCTGGTTTCAATCGGCCGAGCGCGCCGATATCCGCGAAGAGCTTGCCGAAGATATTGCATTGGGCACCTTGTTGCCGTTGCTGATGGCGTTGCCGTTGATGGCGCTGTTGATCTGGGGCGTGGTGAATTGGGCCACGCGCTCGCTGGTGCGGGTCTCCGACGAGATTGGCGAACGCGACCCCAAGCGTCTGCAGCCGTTGCAGCCGCAGCGCATGCCGCGCGAAGTGCATGGCCTGGTACGCGCGGTCAACGGTTTGATGGACCGGGTGCAGGAAGGGCTGGAACGCGAACGCCGCTTCATCGCCGATGCCGCGCACGAACTGCGCACGCCGATCGCGGCGCTGAAAGTGCATGCGGCCAATCTTCGCCTGGCCGCCAACGCGCAGGAACGCGACGAATCGCAACAGCAACTCGATGCCAACGTGCTCCGCATCGAACGCATGGTGGCGCAATTGCTTGCCATGAGCCGGGTCGAAGCAGTCACTGCCTTGCCACGGCGCAGCGTGAGCCTGGACACCTTGGTGCGCAGCGAATCCGAAGATGTGCTGGTGGTTGCGCTGCAGCGACAGCAAGAGGTGGAACTGGCACTGCAGCCGGTGCTGGTGCTCGCAGACGAGTCTGCGTTGTCGCTGCTGTTGCGCAACCTGCTGGAAAACGCCGTGCGCTACACACCGCCGGGCGGCCGCATCCGCATCAGCACATATGCCGGACCGGTGCCGACGTTGGTCGTGGAAGATTCCGGGCCGGGTATCCCGGAAGCTGCGCGCGGACGTGTCTTCGGCCGCTTCCATCGCGAGCTGGGCACCGGTGTAGAGGGTAGCGGCCTGGGTCTTTCGATCGTGCAGGACATTGCCCAGGCGCACGCAGCGCAGGTCCACCTGGACGATGCGCCAACACTCGGCGGCTTGCGCGTCAGTGTGCGATTTGTGGGCAGTGCCGCCGACTGAGGTCTGCAGTCATTGCGCCATGCATTTGACCTGGTAACCACGGCCGCTGGCCTTGCGTGTGGCCAAGCGTGCCGAAATACGGCCGGGGCAGCGATGTCGTGGGCAATGTGCGGCGCAGCCCGGCGCAGACGCATGCACCTGCCGACGTGCGTGGCATGAGACTGCAGCATCGGCAAGGCCCGCGCTGGTCGATCCCGCGAGCGGCGAGGCTCGCGCTTGACAAGGCGTTCGTTCACAGCTGTAATCATAAAAAATTACAGGCGTAATCGTATGCCGATCAGCGATGCGGAAGCGGTGGTGATGCAGGTGCTCTGGGACCGGGCGCCGCGCACGGCGGACGAGGTGGTTGCCGCGTTGGCGCAGACCCATTGGGCCGAGCCGACCGTCAAGACCTTGCTCAATCGCTTGCTCAACAAGGGCGCCATCGCAGCGCAGAAGGAAGGGCGCAAATACCTCTACACGCCGCTGTTGCAGCGCGATCACTGGGTGCAGCAACAAAGCGAAGGGCTGCTGCAACGCCTGTTCGGCGGGCGGGTTGCGCCGCTGGTGGCACACTTCAGCGAACGCGGAAAACTCAGCGCCTCCGACGTTGCCGAATTGAAGCGTCTGCTCAAGGAGTTGGACGATGAGCCCTGACGCGCTGATGTGGCTGCGCGCCACGGCCTACACCACGGTCGCATTGCTGGCGTGCCTGCTGCTGCGCCGTCCGCTGCGCATTTGGCTGGGTGCCACCGCAGCCTATGCAATCTGGGCCAGCGTGCCGCTCGCGCTGCTGGCAGCCGTGCTACCTGGCCCGCCAGTGGGGGCGGTGGTCGTGCAGGTGCCGGCCCTGACCGCCATCCCGCTCGCACCGGGCACTGGCAATGGCGCGGCAGGCGTGCAGCAGTGGTTGATCGCGGTGTGGCTGGCGGGCGCGGTGTTGAGCGCGGGCATGGTGTGGCGTGGTCAGCGGCGCTTCTTGCGCAGTCTTGGCCCGCTGCATGCGCTGGACAACACGCTATGGGTTGCCACGCATGATGTCGGGCTGCCTGCTTCGCTGGGAGTCATGCGCCCGCGGATCGTGCTGCCGACCGATTTCACCACGCGCTACAGCGCCGACGAGCGTGCCTTGATCCTGGCCCACGAGCGATTGCATCTGCGCCGTGGCGATCTGCAGGCGAATCTGCTGGCCACCGTGCTGCTGTGCATCGGCTGGTTCAATCCGCTCGTGCATCTGGCATGGCGTGCATTCCGGCTGGATCAGGAGCTGGCCTGCGACGCCGCCGTGCTTGCGCGCCATCCGGGCAAACGGCGCAGCTATGCCGGCGCGATGCTCAAATGCCAGCTGGGCAGCAGATGGTCGCCGTTGGCGTGCCGCTGGGCCGCGACGCATCCGTTGACGCAACGCATTTCCGCGCTGCGCGCCCCGGCGCGGGAGATGCGCCGTGCACAATGGGACCTGCGCATGGTGATGGCGGTTGCAGGCGTTGCCAGTCTTGCCGGTTGGGTCATCCAGCCTGCGCGTCTGGGCGCGACACCGACGCCCGGCAATGCGGTGGATTTCAGCACGATGCAGCCGCCCCGTTATCCAGCCGAAGCGCTCACTGCACACCTTGCCGGTTTTGTCGAGTTGCAGATCGACGTCAGCCCGGGCGGCACGCCCGACCGCGTCGTGATCGTGCATAGCCGGCCGGCCGGAGTGTTCGATCGGTCCGTGCTCGATGCCGCGCGTCACTGGCGCTTCAAACCGGCAACTGCAGACGGCAGGCCGGTGGCTTCCCAGATACGTGTGCCGGTCCGGTTCGAGCTGGACCCGCCGGAACAGGCGGGCGCATCCACCGATGCTGGCGGCAGCCAGCGCCTTGCGTCGCAATCCCGGCGCATCGATGACTGCGTTGCATCCGCAGGATGCGCAAAACAAGGGGCACTGCCATGAAGGACGGTCTGGCATGGTGCGGCGTCGTCGCGATGAGCCTGTGCGGCTGCGCAACGCAGCGCATGGCAGAGCAGGAGCGCAGTCAGCGCGAGGATTCGGTGGATCAACGCATGCTGCCGCCGCAATCCGGTGGCGGTGGTGGTGCCGTCGCCTCGTATACGCTGGCGCAAACCCAGCGGTTCCGCATGCCGCGCGCCCTGCGCAGCGAGGCGCCGGTGCTGCCGGCCGATTCGCCGCGTCAGACCTTGCCGCCAACCACGGTGTGTGCGCATGTGATTCTTGCAGCCGACGGCGCAGTGCAACGCGTGGACCCCATGTCCGATCGCGACGAATGTGCGGCCGGGCTGTTGCCGGAAAACACCGACCTGCTGCACGCCGTGCGCACGACCGTGCAGCACTGGCAGTTTGTTCCCGCCGCACTATGCACCTATGCGCCGGATGTCGCACAGCCGGCGGCGCTGGATGATTGCAGCGGTGCGACGCATGCAGAGCCGGTGCCGGTGACGTTGTCGTTCGCGTTTACCTTCGAAGTGCGGCAGGGCAAGGTGAGCGTGCGTACCGGCAAGGTTGCGCAGTGAGCGGACGTGATTGCGGCGCTTGATGTGCGTGCGCAGCAACGGCTGTCGCGCAGCGGCAACATCCAGGCCTTCGTCATGCAGGCACTGGCGTGATCAACGACGTAGCGCGGCATCGTCTGCAACGGGCAAGACAACTCTCGGATCACCGTGATGGATATCGGCCGGACGCGGGCGCCGATTACATCGGCAGGCCGCTCTTCGCCCGTCCCGTCGCCCACCAGCGTCTCACTGCACTACATGCACGCTGTCGGCGATGCGCTGTACCTCATCCGGGTTGTGGCTGACATACAGCATCGGCAGACGGATCTCATCGCGCACGCGCTGCAGGTAAGGGATCAACTCTTCGCGGCGTGCCTGGTCCAGTGCGGACAACGGTTCGTCGAACAACAGGATGGCCGGTTGCGACAGCAGTGCGCGGCCGATGGCCACGCGTTGCGCCTCGCCACCTGACAGATTGCGTGGGCGGCGTTGCAGCAGCGGGGCGATACCGAGCAGGGCCACCACGTCGTCGAATCCGAATGCCGCACCGCGCGCGTGCCGGCCGTAATGCAGGTTGCGCCGCACATCCAGATGCGGGAACAGCCGCGCATCCTGAAACACATAACCGATCCTGCGTCGATGCGTCGGCACGTCCACGCCCTGCGCGTGATCGAACAGGCAGCGTCCATCGATACGGATATGCCCGGCGTGCGGCCGTAGCAGGCCGGCAATGGCATTGAGCACACTGGTCTTGCCGGCACCGGAAGGGCCTACCAACGCCACTACCCGCGCATCGTCCTGGATACGGATATGCCGCTGAAAATGGCCGCGTTGCAGGTGAAGATCCAGATCCAGCATCAATCGTCCTCGCGCCGATACTGTCTGCGCACCAACCACTCCGACAACAGCAGCGCTCCCAGCGAGATCGCCAGCGCCACGCCGGCCAGGCGCCACACGCCCGATTCCATGCCCGGCACCTGCATCAATCCATAGATGGCCGACGACAGCGTCTGCGTCTGGCCGGGGATATTCGACACGAACGTGATCGTCGCGCCGAATTCGCCCAGCGCCTTGGCAAACGCCAGCACCACGCCGGCCACCAGGCCAGGCCAGGCCAGCGGCAGGGTGATGCTGAAAAACACCCGCCACGGTCCTGCGCCGAGCGTGGCGGCGGCCGCTTCCAGGCGGCGATCGGTGGCTTCGATCGACAAGCGGATTGCGCGCACCATCAACGGGAACCCCATCACCGCGCATGCCAGCGCCGCACCGGTCCAGCGGAACGCGAACTGGATGCCGAGGTATTCCAGCAACCAGCTGCCGACCGGCCCTTGCGTGCCCAGCACCACCAGCAGCGCGTAGCCGGTCACCACCGGCGGCATCACCAGCGGCAAGTGCAGAAGGGCGTCCAGCAGCGCCTTGCCCGGGAAGCGCCGCCGCGCCAGCAGCCAGCCGCAGGCGATGCCCGGCGGCAGGCTGGCGATGGCGGCAACCAGCGCGACCTTCAGGCTCAGGCCGATCGCGGTGACTTCTTCAGCGGTGAACATCGACAGGCGGTGTACCTCAATCCTGCAACGAAAAGCCGCGACGCACGAAGATCGCCTTGGCCGGCTTGCTGCTCAGCCACTGCACGAACTTGGTGGCCTCGGGCGTGCTGCTGTTCTTCAGGGCCGCCACCGGATACACGATGGCGTCGTGGCTGTCGGCGGGGAACGTGGCGACCACGCGCACCTTGGGCTCGGCGCGTGCATCCGAGCCGTAGACGATGCCCAGCGGCGCCTCACCACGCGAGACCAGCATCAGTGCGGCGCGCACGCTCTCCGATTCGGCCAGACGATTGCTCAGGCCATCCCACTGACCCAGCTTGCGCAGCGAGGCGGCGGCGTACTTGCCGGCCGGCACGCTGCTGGTCTGGCCCACCGCCAGGCGTCCAGTCTCGCCGAGCGCCTTGGCGATGGCGCCGGGTGTGCGTGGATCCACCCGCACCTTGCTGGTGGCCGGTGCGATCAGCACCAGCGTATTGCCGAGCAGGTTGCGGCGCTGTCCCGGCACGACCAGGCCGCGCTGCTGCAGGTAATCCATCCATTCCAGATCGGCCGAGAAGAACACGTCCGCCGGTGCGCCTTGTTCGATCTGGCGCGCCAGGGCGGAACTTGCGGCATACGACACCCGCACCGGCGTGCCGGAGGCTTTTTCGTAAGCGGCGGCAGCCTCGTCCATCGACTCTTTCAGGCTGGCCGCGGCGAACACGGTGACAGGCGCGGTCTGCGCAGCGGCCAGGACGGGCAAAGCGAGCATCAACGCACACGCGGTGCGTTGCCAGAAACCGATGGTACGCATGGGAAATTCCAACCGGGGCAAGACCCCGATCATAGCGGCTGCGCCCAAGCCGCGTGGCGAACGCCAACCGGCGCTACCGAGCCACGCCCGCGCAGCTGCCCGCCTGAAGGTTGGCCTGCAACGCCGGCCGGATCAGCTTGGGCGCGGCAAGCGTGGCGTCGCGTGCCTGCCGTTGCGCGACGAATGCTTCGACATCCACGCCATCGCGCACGTGGATATTGCTGCGCCGTTGTTCGCCAATGCTGGTCTGGTGCGCCACTGCCCGGCCACCGGGGCCGTAGTCATGACAGACGAATACACGGGTGTCGTCTGCAAGCGCATACAGGCGCTGGATCGAGGCATACAGTTGCCGCGCATTGCCGCCAGGAAAGTCGCATCGCGCCGTGCCTGCGTCGGGCATGAACAACGAATCGCCAGGAAACAGCGCATCGCCGATTAGGTACGCAATGCTGTCGCTGGTATGCCCGGGCACCGCGATGACGCGCCCCTCCACACTGCCAAGCCCGAAGCGTTCGTCATCGGCAAACAGATGGTCGAACTGCGAGCCATCTGGGCGAAAGTGCTGCGGCAACCCATAGCGCGGGGCCAGCGTCTGCTGCACTTGAACAATCCCTTCGCCGATTCCGACCTGCGCCTGTGGCCATTGCTGCTTCAGCCACTGCGCGGCCGACAAGTGATCGGCATGCGCATGGGTTTCCAGCAGCCAGTGCAGCTGCCAGCCGCGTTGCCGGATGGCATCGGCGATGGCCTGCGCTGCGTGGGTCCCGATGGCGCCGGTATCGGCTGCATAGTCCAGTGCCGGGTCGATCACCGCCGCCGCGCCGGACGCCGCATCGGCGACCACGTAGGTGAAGGTGCTGCTGTCGGCGTGGAAGAACGCCAGAACCTCGGGCTGCATGGTTGCCTCCGCGTCAGGGGGTGGCCAGCGCCGCGTTGAGCACGGCGGCCAGTCGGTCGCCCGCCAGCCGCAACTGCGTCTCGGCAATCGGACGATAGGTGGCGATGTAGCTGGCCGGCAATACGTGCGCGTCGGGATACACGCCGGGGGTGATGGCGATCTTGCACGACGCCTGCGCCCATGCCGCCGCCGGCGGCGGCAGCGCGGAAGAGACCGCCGTGGCGGCCGGCAACGCCAGCAGGCGTTGCAGATAGGCGTCGTCGCTGAGGTGGCGGTCGTTGAGCATGCCGCTATCCCATAACGCATGCAGGTTGCTGCCCTTGCCATCGACCTGCAGCTGGAAATCGTTGCCGCCCTTGTCGTGCGCATAACCGGCGTGCATCGGCTGATGGATATCGCCGACAAAATGCACCACGAACTTCAACGCCTGGCGTCGTACCTCCAGCGGCTGGCGACGGTCGGCGAGCACGGCAGTCTGGCGATCGAGTGCGGCGATCACGCAGTTGCCGTCCGGGCAATCGCGCGGTGGCGCATAGTCGCAGTCGTGTTCGCCCAGGTTGACGTAATGCCATGGCCCCGAGCGCTTGCCCAGATCCGGATCGTGCTCGCGCAACTCGTCGGCCCAGGTCGCGACACCGTGCAAGGTGGGGTCCGGCTCGCCGGCAAGCAGCTGCGCCACCTGCGCGCGTGCCTGCGGGTTCAATTCGGTTTCGGCAATGCGCGCCACCAGACGGTGGCCCTGCGGGCCCCAGGCGAAGGCGGTGACCGGCTGGAAGGCCGCAGTCAGCGCCACGGCAAGCACAACGAGAGAGGGGGAGAAGGTCTTCATCCCCCGATTGTACGCAACCGTCCGGGACGGTTTGATGGCTGTCGCTGCCACGTCGCCGCGCAGCACTGCGACAGCGGCAGCGCGATCAGTAATAGACCAGGTACGAAATGCCATAGGTCAACGGATCGACCCGCGCCTTGCCAAGCCGCGCGCCGTTGAAATCGACATTGCTGCGCGAATCGGTCCAGCGCGCATCCACGCGCAGCCCGCTGCGGTCGTTGAAGATGAAGTCCACACCGACGTGCGCGGTGGCGCCGACCGAGTCGCCGAAGCGCAGCTCGCTGTTGCCGAAGGCTTGCTCGGTGTCTTCGCCGAGGAAGGTGGTGTAGTTGATGCCCACGCCCACGAACGGCGACACCGTGCCGTAGCCATTGATGTGGTACTGCAACAGCACGCTGGGCGGCACCGACCAATAGCTGCCCACCTTGCCGACGCCTTCCAGCTCGAGATCGTGCTTGCCTGCAACGGCGGCATGCACCTCGATACCGAGGTTGTTGCGGATGAAGTATTCGTAGGTGAACGACAGTGCCGGCGCACCCTTGATCTCGGCGCGTGCGCCGCCGAAGTTGCCGCTGTCGGACTTGGGCGAGACATAGCCCGCGCCGTAGCCGGTTGTCCAATGGCCGGCCGACTGTGCAAGGACGGGAGTGGCCGAAGCGGCCAATGCGATGGCGAGGGCGGTGCGGATGAACATGCTCATGGAATCCCCGGTAGGTCGGACAGGCGTTCGACGTGTCCGACCTGTCCGCAACTCCGGCGGTGGATGCACGTCCCTGGAGGTCAAGTGTGCCAGAGATGCATCGCGCTTGCCGCTGTACCTCAGAACCGATACACGTATGCCGCGCCGTAGACCAGCGGGTCGATATTGACCGTGCCGATGCGGGTACCGTCGAGGCGGGCTTCGCTGTCGATGTCGATCCAGCGCGCGTTGACGCGCAACGCACCGCGTTCGCCGAGCTTGAAGTCCAGCCCGGCATGCAGGGCCAGGCCCCACGAATCATCCAGTTCCAGCTCGCTGCCAGCCAGTGCGCCGCGGGTATCGGTGCTGAAGAACCGCGTGTAATTGATGCCGGCGCCGACGAACGGCGATACCTTGCCCTGGCTGTTGAAGTGGTATTGCAGCGAGATCACCGGCGGCAGATGCTTGGTGCTGCCGACGCGGCCCAGCCCGCGCAAGGCGATGTCGTGCTCGAACGGCAGCGCTGCCAGTACTTCGATGCCCAGGTTGTCGGCGATGAAGTATTCGGCCGTAAAGGTCGGTTTGATGTCCTTGCCCACGTCCGCTTCGAGCGTGCCGCCGACCAGGCGGCCATTGTCGGATTTGGGAGCGACCTGGTGCGCGCCGACGGCAACGGTCCAGTCACCTTTGGATTGAGCCAGTGCGGGGACGCTGGCAAGGCTGGCGGCCAGGCCGGCGAGCAGAAGGGGAGAGCGCATGCGCATAGAGGGTCTCGTTGTGTGCAGGGGATGGACGAAGTCTTGAGGGTTTGCGCGGCCGCCGCCTTGATCCTGATCAAACCGGGGCCGCAACCATCCGGGTCATCGCGATGCTGGGGGGGATGGGTCGGCGGCAGCATCGCTGCGCAATGGCAGCAGCGCGGCGCGCCATGGCGCTTGTCGCAGGCAGGCCGCAGGTCGGATGCGCAGTGCGTTACGGGCCGCGCCACCGTCGGCGGGGGAGGCGTGCCGACGGTGATACGCGGTAGGGCGCAGACAGCGGGCGGCGTACTCCGGGGCGCCGGCACTACTTGGCCCTGGCGACCTGCGGGGCATCCACTTCCGGCATTGCCGAGCTGTGGTGGTTGATGATCAGCCACTTGCCGTCGCGCTTTTCGTAGACGAAGGTGTAGCGCGCCTGCACATCGCTCTTCTTGCCGTCCTTGTCGGTCAGCGTAAAGGTGTACACGCCCGCATCCACCGCGCTGTCGTCATCGAGCACGCGCACGGTGCGGTAATTGACCACGCCCTGGGGCTTTTTGGTCAGGAACATCTCGAAGTACTTTTCGATCTGCTGGCGCGAGGCGCGTACTTCGTTGGACACGGTCGGCAGCAGCACGCCATCGGGCGCATACAGATCGGCCACCTTGTGCGGGTTGCCCGTGGCCAGCGCGGCGTTCCAGGTGTCGAACAGTGCGGCGACTTCGCGTGCTTCACCGTCCACAGGCAGCGACGCCTTTTCGGTGTAATGCATCACGCCGGCGGCCAGCGCCGGGGTGGCAGCCAGAGCCAGAACCAAGGAGGACAGAGTGCGACGCATGGGAATCTCCGTGTAGTTGATTGGGTGCCTCAGCAGGCAGGGCCAGTATCGAAATCCACGGAGAGCCGAAATGCTGCTGTTCGGCATATGCATGAATACGCTTTTCGGCGTAGTTGGTTGCATTGTAAGTAGTTGTAAAATAAAGCGTATCGGCAATGCCGTCGCGTGCGTTGCTGCTCTGCCTTCAGGTGTCGAGCTGCACCTTGGGTGGGCCAGGGACCGTCAGTGCGCACGCCCGGCGAGCGCGTGGCGCTCTGCAGCCAGGCACAAGGCGCACATCGGCATTCGCCAACGCGGGCGACAAACCCAACAGATCGCTTGCGCATGCACGGTGAGCGGTGCCTGATCCTCGATCCCTTTCCGCATGCCACTGCACGGCCGTCCAGGGAGGACGCTGTTAGAATGTCAGCCCCTTTCCATCCGCCGCGCTGTCGCGGCCGCAGGAGCTAGTGAACATGGCAATCAAGGTTGGCATCAACGGATTCGGTCGCATCGGCCGCAACGTGCTGCGCTCTGCGGTGCAGAACTTCGCCAATGACATCGAGATCGTGGCCATCAATGACCTGCTCGAGCCCGATTACCTCGCCTACATGCTGCAATACGACTCGGTGCATGGCCGCTTCAAGGCCGATGTGTCGGTCGACGGCAACACGCTGATCGTCAACGGCAACAAGATCCGCCTGACCCAGGAACGCGACCCGGCCAACCTCAAGTGGGATGCGGTCGGCGCCGATGTGGTGATCGAGTCCACCGGCCTGTTCCTGACCAAGGAAACCGCGCAGAAGCACATCGACGCGGGTGCCAAGAAGGTGATCCTGTCGGCACCGTCCAAGGACGACACGCCGATGTTCGTGTTCGGCGTCAACGACAAGACCTACAAGGGCGAAGCGATCGTCTCCAACGCCTCGTGCACCACCAACTGCCTGGCGCCGTTGGCCAAGGTGATCAACGACAAGTGGGGCATCAAGCGCGGCCTGATGACCACCGTGCACGCGGCCACTGCAACGCAGAAGACCGTCGATGGCCCGTCCAACAAGGATTGGCGCGGTGGGCGCGGCATCCTGGAGAACATCATCCCGTCCTCCACCGGCGCAGCCAAGGCCGTGGGCGTGGTGATTCCGGAACTCAACAAGAAGCTGACCGGCATGAGCTTCCGCGTGCCGACCTCGGACGTGTCGGTGGTCGACCTCACCGTCGAACTGGAAAAGCCGGCCACCTACGCCGAGATCTGCGCCGAAGTAAAGGCACAGAGCGAAGGCGCCTTGAAGGGCGTGCTGGGTTACACCGAAGACAAGGTCGTGGCCACCGACTTCCGCGGCGAGACCTGCACCTCGGTGTTCGACGCCGACGCCGGCATCGCGCTGGATTCCACCTTCGTCAAGCTGGTGTCCTGGTACGACAACGAGTGGGGCTATTCCAACAAGTGCCTGGAAATGGTGCGGGTTGTCGCCAAGTAAGCGCTGTCTTCATTGAATAAAAAAGCGCCCTTGGGCGCTTTTTTATTTCGAAGTCCTGATTCTCGGTAAGTGCTCATTCTGCAGTGATGCGCATGCTTTCGCCCTTGCCTGTGACGGTGACCCGGCTGCCAACTGCCAAGCCTGAGACTTCGGCACTCGGCTTGGTCACGGTTACCTGCGACTTGTTGTCGAAACGGATCTTGAGCATGTAGTGCGAGGCTGCGCCGTTGCTGACGACTCTGTCGCCAACCTGCTTGCCGGCATAAGTGCCTGCCGCCGCCCCGGCCTCCACACCAAGTGGGCTGTTGGATTTCAGGCCGAGAAAGCTGCCCGCCATGCCGCCGAAGTTCGAAGCTGCATTCTTCAGGCGCTTGGTGCGCTCTGGAACGTTGTCGCCCTTGTTTTCGATGGGTTCCAGCGCTGCAATGGTTCCGTGCCTTGCCGATTCGGCCATGACCGGTACGGCAAGCATGCATTGCGCCAGTGCAAGCGCCAGCCATGCAGTACGACTCATCCAATTCCGTGGTTTCATTTGGAGCGTTCCTTGGTTGATAGAGTGATGTCGATCAGGGATGGCGCTACTTCTTCGTTTTTGGGCGCCCCCAGCTGCGCACATGGTCGTCGCACCTGCTGCCAGCGAAATCGTATCGGGTGATGATGCCGTCCGAGTCGGCGACGAAGGTGATTTCGCAATGATGTTCGGCGGGAACGAAGACTTCCTCGCTATGCTGGTTTTCCTGGAAAATCGGTGTGGGAGCCACGCCATTGCCTCCGCCGACCATGCCGATAATCCCTCCCTGCGTGGTCCAGTAATTGGTGCGGTAGTGCGCCTCGATGCCGAAGTTGTAGGTGTAGGCAGTCTCCTGCGTCTCGGTGTTTTCGGACGTATAGAGTCCCTTTCCTACCGGCCATTGCATCATCAGTTCGCCGGCGTCGTGGCCAATCCAGCTTCGGGCGATACGCTCGGCACTGCCGAACACGTCGGCAGACGCCTGCGGTGCGGTCGTCAGCAGGACGAGTGCGCAAAGTGCGGGGAGTACGTAAGGGCGGAAGAGGGCGTGCATTGTGATACGTCCTTGTAGGGCGGTGATGCCGTTGGTCCTTGCAAATCGGGTGCTCACCCGTGCGCTGGCGCGTTTGTAGCACTAGAGGCCAAGCTCGGCAAGTGGCTAATCACTGTGTCTGCAAGAGGGCTCAGCGTGGACATCGGGCCGGGCGCGTGCGCTAATAACCCGCTGGCCAGCGGTTGTTCCTGCGCTGGGACTACAGAGGACGTACAGGGGCAGCCAATGAATTCAAGGAGAGACAACGTGCAGATCAACCGTATGTGGATGGGAGCCGTGGTGCTGACCATGGTGCTGGCAGGGCTGGCGCCGCAGGCAATGGCGAAAAAGCAGACCGGTACGCCGGCCTGGATGAATGCCGATGGCGAGGTGATCAAGTCGTCCGATGTCGAGGCGGGCTATGGCGAAACGGTCAAGGGCATCAACGATTACGAAGGCGAAATCACCGGCAAGCCGGCGCCTGACAGCAAGTTCACCCAGCTGAAGATCGGCATGCCGATGAAGCAGGTCACCGATCTGATTGGTCAACCGAATGACCAGGGTTCCTACGTGACCGGCAAGGCGTTTATCCCATTCTTCTTCGGTGGCGACCGCTACCGTTATGAGATGGCCTACAAGGGCCAGGGGCGCCTGGTGTTCGCCGGCAAGTCGATGGACACCGGCGGCAACCTGATCTGGATCATCCATAACAAGAACGACAGCGGCTACCGCGAATAAGGTTCAAGCGCCCGGTTCTTCCGGGCGTTTTTTTGGCGGGCATGTCCGTGCATGTCGCCAACGTGTGCGGATGCCGCTGACGGCATCGTGTCGCTGCGCTTCAGGCAGCGATTGGCTGCCCAGACGCGTCCTGAGCCTGTATGGTTCGCGCATTCGGCCGGATGCCGACTCAGGGGTTGTGCGTTGGAAACGATAATCGTGCTGGTGGCGCTGTTGCTGCTTGCGGTGCCGGTGGGCGTGGTGATCGCGCTGGTATGGATCGCCGGGCTGCGGCGGCGCGTGGATGCGCTGGAACAGCGGCTTGCGCAATGGCAGGCGGGCATTGCGCCTGCGGCCGATAGGCCGGTCTCTGCGCCGGCCGACGCATGGGGGCAGCCGGGCGACCGCTCCGCATCCGACCTGCCCACATCCAGCGCGGCGGCGACCGATGCGTCCGATGTGCCCAATGCGCCCGATCGCACCGCGGCGTCTGCGCCCGGGACATCGCTGCCGCCCACACTGCCTGCATACACGCCTGCAGCGTCGGTTGCCGGGCAGACACAACAGGTGCCGCCTGCGTCCAGCCAGCAAGCCCCGTTGCCGTCGGAGCCGCAAGCAGCACCACCGCAACCACAGCACCTGCCTGCGCCCGCATCGCAACCGGACCCGATCACGCGCGCCATCGGCGCGGTCAAACGCTGGTTCACCGAAGGCAATGTGCCGGTCAAGGTGGGCATGTTGGTGTTGCTGGCCGGCGTGGCGTCGTTGTTGAAGTACGCCAGCGATCAGGGCTGGATGCGCATGCCGGTGGAGCTGCGCTTGGCCGGCATCAGCGTGCTGGCACTGGCTGGTCTGGTGCTTGGCTGGAAGCAGCGGTTGCAGCGGCCCGGGTTTGCGTTGGCGTTGCAAGGTGGCGCCATCGGCGGCTTGCTGCTGACCGTGTTCGCGGCCTTCAAATTGTATGGCTTGCTGGGTGCCGGGCTGGCGCTGGGCATCAGCGTGGTGCTGATTGCCGGCATGTGCGTGCTGGCGGTGGTGCAGGACTCGCGCACCCTGGCGGTACTGGGTGTGTTGGCGGGCTTCCTCGCGCCGATCTGGCTGTCCACCGGCAGCGGCAATCATGTCGGGCTGTTTTCGTATTACGCCGTGCTCAACGCCGGCATCGTGGCGATTGCGTGGACGCGGCCGTGGCGGGTACTCAACCTGCTTGGGTTCGCCTTTACCTTCGGCATCGGCACGCTGTGGGGCGCGCTGCAGTACACCCCTGCAAAATTCGCCAGCACCGAGCCGTTCCTGTTGCTGTTCTTCGCCATGTATGTCGCCATTCCGGTCCTGCATGCGCGGCGCGGCGACGGCAGTGCGGGCAAGCTCATCGATGGCAGCCTGTTGTTCGGCACGCCCTTGGTCGCCTTTGCGTTGCAGGCGCGTTTGCTGGAAGGCGATCGCCTGCCCTTGGCGTTGTGCGCTCTCGCCGTGGCTGCGCTGTATGCCGGCCTGGCGAGCTGGTTGCTGCGGCGTGCCTCCACGCGCTTGCTGGGCCAGGCGCACGCGATGCTGGCCGTGGGGTTTGCGACGTTGGCGGTGCCGTTGGCGTTGTCGGCGCGTGCCACCGCCAGCGTGTTCGCGCTGGAAGGCGTCGGGTTGTTGTGGCTGGGCCTGCGTCAGCAGCGACGCATCCCGCAGGTCAGTGGCGTGGCATTGCAGCTGCTGGCGGCGGTGGGCGTGGCCTTCGGCGTGGATGCGTGGCGCTACGACAGCGTGGCGGTGGCCAATGCCACCTGCATGAGCAGCCTGCTGATCGCCATCGCCGGCTGGGCCAGTGCCTGGTTCCTGCGCGATGCGGGTCATCGGCGGAGCGCGCTGGTGGCGTATCTGTGGGGGCTGGGCTGGTGGACGCTGTGCGGGGTGCACGACATCCTGCGCTTTGCCGGCGATCTGCGCAGCGAGCCGGATCTGCTGCTGGGCTTTGTCGCGCTCAGTGTGTGGCTGGCGGCCGAGGTGCATCGCCGTCGCCCCGCAGCTGCATTGGTCTGGACGGTGATGGCCGGACTGGCGCTGGCCGCGCCGCTGGCGCTGTGGCAGAACCACGCGCATACGCAGCCGTTCGCGCACTGGGGGGCGACTGTCTGGCTGGCGTTTGCGCTGGCCGGCGCGCGGGCATTGTGGTGCCTGCGCGCGCAGGCCGGCGCTGGCGCCGTGGTCGCGCAGTTCATCTGGTGGCTGTTGTGGCCGTTGGTGGTGTCGTTGGGGATGGCCTGGTTGGCCGATGCCTTTGCGCTTGCCAATGGCTGGCGCTGCGCCTTGCTGGGGCTGCCGTGGCTTGCCGTGGCGACGGTGGGATTGCTGCGCTGGTCGTGGCTGACCTGGCCGCAAGGGGCGCGCTTCGATCCTGCACGCAGCGGCCTGCTGAGCTGCGTGTTCGCGGTGCTGGGGATCGGTTGGCTGCTGGCATTGCTGGATCCGGTCAGCGCCGCGCCACTGCCGTGGGTGCCCTTGCTCAATCCGGCCGAACTGGCGCAGCTGGCGGTGCTTGCGCTGATTGCGCGCTGGGCGTGGTCGACACACGCGCCAACGATCCTGCAAGCGCGTCGCGTCACTGCGCTCGGCGTACTGGGTTGGGTGCTGATTACCGGCAGCACCTTGCACAGCGTGCATCACTGGGGCGGTGTGCCGTGGAATGCCGCGCTGGTCGGCGCGACGGTGTCGCAGACCAGCCTGACCATCGTGTGGAGCGTACTGGGCGTGCTGGGCTGGGTTATCGGCTCGCGTCGCGGGCAGCGCGGGCTGTGGCTGGGTGGTGCCTTGCTGATGGGCCTGGTGCTGGCCAAGCTGGTGCTGGTCGATCGCCAGCATCTGGGCAATCTGCTCGGCATCGGCTCGTTCATGGCCTACGGCCTGTTGTGTACGGTGGTCGGCTATCTGGCGCCGGCGCCGCCGCGTCCGGTGATTGAAGAACGCGTTGCCGACGACGACGGCGCGGCAAAGGATCAGGCATGAGCAAGAAGCATTGGGGATGGGTGCTGCTGGTACCGCTGCTGGCGCAGGCGGCCGATGTGCGGCAGGACTATCGGCAGCAATGGCCGCTGCAGGTGGCCGGTTCCGACGCCGGCCTGTACCAGCTGACCTTGAGCGAGGCGGTGTATCGCAGTGCGGTCGATGCGGGCCTGGGCGATGTCACGGTGGTCGATGCGCGTGGCGAAGAAATGCCCACCGCACCGCTGCCGGCCGCTGCTGTGCCGGCCGCATCGCGTCGGCAGCGGTTGCCGTTGTTCGCATTGCCTCAAGGAGTCACGCCGGCCAACGGCGATCTGCAGTTGATTGCCGAGCGCGATGCCAGTGGTGCGGTGCGCCGGCTGGAAGGCCGCTTGGCGACCGGTGCGCCAGCAGCTTCCGGCGCCGGCGGCAGCTGGTTGCTCGACGCCAGCGCCCTGCGCGAGCGCCCGCGTGCGTTGTGGCTGGATTGGGAGGGCAATACGCCGGTGCAGGCGCAGTTGCGTGTGGAAGGGAGCGACGACCTGCGCGATTGGCGTGTGCTTGCCTCCGATGCGACGGTGATGGCCCTGGACAACCAGGCGCAGCGGCTGCAGCAACGCCGGATCGCGCTGGACGACGGCGCGCGCTACCTGCGCATCGTGCCGATGTCGGGCGCCTTGCCGCGGTTGCACGCGGTCGATGCGGAAGTGGATGGCGTGGTCGCTCCTGCCCAACTGTCCTGGCTGGACCTGCAGGGCACTGCACACGAAACCGGCGTGACCTATGTGGTGCCCGGCCGTTTTCCGATCACGCAGCTGGATGTCGGCGGCGGCCTGGCCGAGGCGGTGGAATGGATCGTGGAAAGCCGCGATGCCGACGATGCGCCGTGGCTGCGTCGCGCCGGGCCATGGTTGGCGTATCGGCTGGGCAATGGCGCCTCGCCACCGCAGGGGTTGTCTGCGCCGGTGCGCGATCGTCAATGGCGTTTGGTGGCTGCTCAGGGCCGCAGTACTGCGGTACCGACCCTGCGCGCGGGATATCAGCCGGAGCGGCTGATGTTTCTTGCCCAGGGGCAGCCGCCGTATGCGCTGGTCGCTGGCAGCGCGCGCGTGCACCGTGGCGAGGCGCCACTGGGCTCGATGCTGCAGGCACTGCGGCAGCATCGGGGGA